>CACCFV010000027.1 GCA_902544985.1 uncultured Pelagibacteraceae bacterium | reverse complement strand
ATACCTTTATCAAAAAAACAACTTATACAAGGTATTAAAGAAATCGAATTAAATTATAAAAATCAACTGAAATTTAAAGACAAGTTAACTTGTTTTATTTTATAAAATTCTTTTAAGCAAATTTTCCTTAAACACTATTTTATGAATTAAAACAGCAAAAATATGTAAAGATATTAATGCGATAAGTGTATAATTGCCCAGGATATGAATTTCATAAAATATTTCTGCTAATTCAAAATTATCTTGAATTTCAAGATTGAAAAAAAACGTATCAAGCTCCTCACCGTTATATAATTTTTTTAAAGCACCTGAGATTGTTATCATTAAAATTGAAATATATAAAAATACATGATTTAATTTTGCAATTATTTTCTGTCCAGGAAAAATACTATTATTTAATTTTGGAGTTGGATTAAATGTTTTATAAATTAACCTTAATACAGTTAAATAAAATATACTTATACCGACTGCAACATGAATATTTTCTATGGTTAATCTTTTTTCACTGAAATCCATGTCTACTAGATACATACCTAAAGGAATTTGAATAATTAATACTGTGGCACTTAACCAATGAAATATTCTGGAAATAGCTCCATATTCTGTTAGAGTATTTTTTAATTTCATATGTTGATTAACTATATTATAAATGTATTCAAATATTTTTTCTGTATTTTAATTTTCGTAATATTGTCGCTTCCAGCTAATTCTGAAATGTCGGTTGAGGAAATAATAAAAGGAAGAAAGGCCCTGTTTAGTAAGAATTATAGTACTGCAAAAAGAGTACAAGCTTTGGCTAGCAAAGGAGAATTTGATAAGGCGAAATCTTTAATGATTGAAATGAGTGAAAATTATAAGACTTTAATTGAATATTTTCCGGATAATACAAAAGAGGGTTTTAAAACTGAGGCTCTACCTTTAATTTGGGAAAATAAAAAAGAGTTTAATGATTTAATGAAAAAAGCATCAGATGATATGATTGAATTATCATCATTATTTGAGGATGCTGATGATGTAAGAGCTACTTTAACTCAAATGATGTGGAGCAATTGCAAAGCTTGTCATAGTAAATTTAGAGCACCACATTAAATTTTAAGATTAAACGAAGGGGTTCGCTCTTTCGTTCTCCAACCAAAAGAGCTCCCCTTAGTCGCCTTTTTGGCATTTAAGTCCTAATGGACTTTTATTTTTTTCGTTTATGTTTTTATGAAATATAAAGCTACCCAGCTAAGTGTCAGGTGGCATTTGATTCATTAAAACTACCTCCTTGTATGAAAAAGATAAATTTTAGGTAGGTTGTATTCAAGAAATATATTTAACTAAATTTAAAATTAATATCTTGAATACAACCTGGGTCTTTTGTAGTCTCCCAGCATCAAAAAAATCTTCCCTTATAAATAGAAATTTAATTTGCATTCAAGCAAATTGTAGTTAAGATTAATTATGAACTACTTAAGTGGACTTATAAATCTTGTAACCAGTTTAGTTATTTCAACTATAATAATTTATGCAATAAATTTTATAGCGGGATTTGCTGGAGCTGATTATTCATTTACAAATGGCGAGGTATTTGTGATGTGGATTTTAATGGCAATTTTAGTAAATAATTGTTTTAGAAAATAGAAATTTAATTTCTAAACATTATTCTTCTTTTTTTTTGATAATATTAAAGTATTATATTTAAAGGGGTGTCTTTTTAGACTGAGATTAAACCCTAAGAACCTGTCCGGTAATTCAGAAAGGGAAAAAAATGAAAATTAATCTTTATGCGTTGAGAGCAATTTATCTTCATGAAATGGATCGATTTAGAAGAACTTTAACTCAATCTGTATTGTCTCCAGTATTAACAACTTCGCTATATTTTATAGTTTTTGGCTCAGTAATTGGAGGGTATGTGGAAAAAATTGATGGAATAAGCTACGGATCTTACATCGTGCCTGGTCTGTTGATGTTAACATTATTAACCCAGTCAATTAGTAATACTTCTTTTGGAATTTTTTTTCCAAAATTTAATGGAACAATTTA
>CACCFV010000026.1 GCA_902544985.1 uncultured Pelagibacteraceae bacterium | reverse complement strand
TTGCATCTATGCACCAAATAAGTTCAATTTTTTTGGTTAGCTCAAGTATATATTTTTTTTATTTAAATACAAAATTTAACTAACTGCTTTTAAGTTTCCTTTCGATGATTTGTTCAAAGCTTGATCTAAATCATCAATAATATCATCAATGTGCTCAATACCTATACAAAGTCTAACATAACTTTGGGTTACACCTGATGCTGCTAATTCTTTTTCATTTAATTGACTATGAGTAGTACTAGCAGGATGTATAGCTAAACTTCTTGCATCACCAATGTTTGCTACATGGTAGAACATTTTCAAAGACTCAATAAATTTTTTCCCAGCCTCAATACCACCTTTAAGTTCAATACCAACCATTGGTCCATTTCCACCTTTTAAATATTGTTTAGCTCTATCAGCTATTTTCTTCTCATGTTCAGTGGAATATATAACCTTAGTAACTTCTTTATGTTTTTTTAAAAAATTAACTACTTTCTCAGCATTTTCACAATGTTGCTTCATTCTTAGAGCTACGGTTTCAAGTCCTTGAATTATTGCAAAAGCATTATCTGGTGCTAAAGCTGAACCTAAATCTCTAAGCAAACAAACTCTTGCTCTGACTGCAAAAGGTACATTAGCTCCGGTTAATTCTGGTACAGCTTTTCCCCAAACAACACCTCCATAACTTGCATCAGGCTCATTGAATAAAGGTTGTCTTTTGGGATCTGCGGTCCAGTCAAAGTTACCACTGTCAACTATGCTTCCAGCAACAGCAGTTCCATGTCCACCAATATATTTTGTTAATGAATGTATAACGACGGCCGCTCCATGTTCTATTGGTTTGCATATCACTGGCGCAGCAGTATTATCCATTATTAGTGGAATATTGTATTTTCTTCCAATATCAGAAACTTCTTTGATAGGGAACACTCTCAAATATGGGTTAGGTAATGTCTCACCATAAAAAGCTCTGGTCTTATTATCTATTGCCTTTTCAAAGTTTTTAGGATCACTTGGATCAGCATATCTTATTTCTATTCCAAGTTTACTCAATGTATGTGTAAATAATGAAACTGTTCCTCCATAAAGATCTGTGGAACTAACAATATTATCACCTGATTGAGCGACATTTAAAACAGCAAAACTTGAAGCCGTCTGTCCAGATGAAACTGTTACACAAGATAATCCACCTTCCAATGCTGCAATTCTTTTTTCTAAAACATCATTAGTAGGATTCATAATCCTAGTATAGATATTTCCAAATTCCTTTAATGCGAATAAATTTGCTGCATGTTCAGTACTTTGAAATTGATATGAAGTTGTTCTATATATTGGCACAGCAACAGCATTAGTTGCTGGGTCACTTCTGTAATCACCACCATGTATGGCAATGGTTTCAGGATTATTTCTTTTTTTACTCATTTTACTCCTTTTTTAGTGCTTTAGCTTTATGCAAGGCGCACAATATAGTTCAAATGCCTACCGAGTTTGTGTAATGATTTCCTCTTTAGCTGTAAGCCCGCAATAGGAACAAATCGGCATTATTAATATAACAAAAAAAAGGCTTAAAACAATAAAAATATCAATTTGACTTTGATCTTATTAATAGTATTAATCCTCGCACAATGACAAAATTCCTTAAAAAAGATCAATTATCATCCAATTGGTTTGAAATAGACGCTAAAAATGCTGTAGTAGGCAGGCTAGCAACTGTCATATCAAAAATAATTAGAGGTAAAAACAAAACAACTTTCACACCACATATGGACGATGGAGATTTTGTAGTTGTTAAAAATATTGAACATATCAAATTCACTGGAAATAAATTTCAAAATAAAAAATACTATAGACACACAGGTCATCCTGGTGGGATAAAAGAGACTACACCTGAAAATCTTGCTAAAAAAAAACCAGGCGAAGCTCTTAAACTTGCAGTAAAAAGAATGCTTCCAGGGGGAGTGTTGGGAAAAAAGCAACTTACTAAATTGAAAATATATGTTGGAAATGATCATCCTCATTCAGCACAAAATCCTCAAGTTATACAATTGGATAAATTAAACTCTAAAAATTTAGCAAGAAACTAAAATGGAAAACACCCAAACATCAACTAAAGCCCCAAAGATGAAACTGGACTTTAAAGACAGTAAGTATGCTACTGGAAGAAGAAAAACTTCAATAGCTAAAGTTTGGCTGAAAAAGGGTTCAGGTAAAATTTATGTAAATGGTAAACTTTTTAGTGATTATTTTTCAAGTGATAATCATAAAATGCAAATAGTAAGACCTTTTGAACTTATAAATCAAGCGACGGAATATGATGTAAAATGTAGTGTAAAAGGTGGTGGTCCAACAGGACAAGCAGGAGCAATGGTACACGGAATTTCTAAAGCTTTAGTTATGTTTGATGAAAAATTGAAATCTACACTTAAAACCGAAAAATTGACTACCCGAGACTCTAGATCAGTTGAAAGAAAAAAACCTGGACGTAAAAAAGCTAGAAGAAGCTTTCAATTTTCTAAAAGATAATTCTTTTTTAACTTTTAACTGTTATAATATCAAATGCCTAAGCTTAACGTACTAATTGCTGGATCAACTGGATATATTGGAGTTCAATTAATAAAATTGTTAATTAAACACAAGAATATCAATATA
>CACCFV010000025.1 GCA_902544985.1 uncultured Pelagibacteraceae bacterium | reverse complement strand
CTTAAGTAATTTTGTATTTATAGAACTCTTTAAAATAACTGCAGCTGCATAGACTGGTCCAACTAAACTTCCTCGACCCACTTCATCAACTCCAGCAATTATTTTCATTAAATTTTAATATTCAACTCCTCTACTTTTTTTCTTATTTTTTTTAGGTCTTCCCACGAGAATTTTTTTTTATCTGGATACCTTATTAAATAAGATGGATTAAAAGTGATAATTACAGGAAATGTTTTGTTTCCAATTATGATTTCTTTCCAATCTCCTCTTTCATTTGTAATTTGATTGCTAAGACCGGTTACAGCCTCCATTGCAGTAGTACCCATTAATATTAAAATTTTTGGATCAATAATTGAAACATGTTCTTTAAGGAAAATTGAATATCTTTTTATTTCTTGAGCGGTGGGCTTTCTATCGTTGGGAGGTCTAAAATTTAATGAGTAAGTAGAGTACACTTTCTCTCTTTTGATGTTAATTGCTAAAAGCATCTTGGTTAAGAGAACACCAACATCGCCACAAAATGTTTTAGCTTCCAAGTCTTCTTTCTCATTAGGAGCTTCTCCAATTAACATTATAGGACTATTTATATCACCATCTCCCATAACTAAATTTTTAGAATTATCTTTTAAATTACAATCTTCAATTGAATTGATTTTTTTCTTTAGATTCAAAATCCTCTCTTCTTTTGCTGTTTTATTTTGAATGCTATTTTCCTTAACAACTTTAAGTCTATTTATTGGCTTATTGCTAAATTCAAATTTTGGCTCTACTTTATTTAAAAATCTTTGATCATATTTGGCATTTTGATTTAACATCTTTTTAGTCATAAAGTGCATTTATGTTTTTCAAAAAAATAAAATTTTTATTGATATTGTTTTTATTTTACCAAAATCCTTTGCATTCTAAAAGTGCTAGTTTTGATCATTTTGACTCCAAAAATTTATCAAAATATTTTTCTGGAATTGTAGCATTTGAAAATAAGAATAATTCAAAGGCATTAAATTTTTTTAATACCTCTAAGACTTTATTAAATAAGCATGAGCCCTACTTAAAAAGATATGTTTATTCTTTAGTTTTAGAAAATAAAGTTAATCAAGCTATAAATGTAATTAAACAGAATCAAAATAACTCTGAATTTTTTGAAAAATACTTATTATTAACAATAGACAGTATAAGAGGAAAAGATTTTTCAAAAGCATTAAATTATATATCTGAGACCAAAAAACATATTAAGCTCAATCGATTTAACACAGCAGTTTTAGATAATTTGAGAGACTATGTTTTTGTATTTAATGAAAAAAGATTGCCTAATGATTTAAAAAATTATGGAAATCTATCAATTATTTCAACAACCTTTCAACGGTGTTACTTAGGAGACGCTAAAACAAAAACTTTTTTCTCTAAATTGGTAAATAATGATGATGCAGACTTAACTAGATACACTTTTTTTTATTTAGCATATCTAATTGAAAATAATCAGATAGAGGAAGCAAAAAAAATAACTGAGGGTATTAAATTTATTAATACATCGTTACTTTTATCTCAAGGGAAAAGCTGGATCGAAAATGGCAATGAAAAAAAAATAAACACTGTTTTTTCATGCAAAAACCATAATGATTTAATAAGTGAATTTTTGTTTTTAATATCTAATTTATATTCTGCTCAAGACGATTATATAAAGTCTAACTTTTATTTATATTTGTCTAATTATTTAAATCCAAAATTTTATTATAATTTATCATTGCTTGCTGAAAATCAATATTCAAATGAAGAATTTGATCGTGTTAAAAAGATTTTACGAGAATTTGAAAAAAAAGATGACTTTTATTATTGGTATAGATTAAAAAAAGAAGCTCAAATAATCTCAAGAGAAATTGATCAAAAAGAGTCGTTAAAATTTATTAAGTCTAATTTTGAAAAAATTGAAAAACCAAATGAAAAATTTTTATTTGATATTGCTAATTTTTATAAGAACGCAAAAGAATATGAGCAAGCTATAAAATATTACACCAAAGTTTTAGAAATAGCTGGCGATGATTTACAAATTAAATCAGATTTATTTTACAGAAGAGGAGCAAGTAATGAACGAATGGGAAATTATGAGGAAGCGGATAGGGATATGCTTTTATCTTTAGAAATTGATCCTGATGATGCTTATGTTCTTAATTACTTAGCATACTCGTGGTTAGAGAGAGATCATAAAATTAAAGAGGCAATGGAAATGTTAGAGAAAGCATATTCTTTAAAGGAAAATGATCCTTACATAATAGATTCAATTGGTTGGGCTTATTTTTTAACAGATGACTATGTAAAAGCAGAGACATATTTAAAAAGAGCAGTTGAGTTAATGCCAGACGATGCAATAGTAAATGATCACTATGGAGATATTCTTTGGAAGTTGGAGAGAAAAATTCAAGCAAGATATTTTTGGAAAAGTGTATCTAAAATGGAAGATGTGGATGAAGAATTATTACAAAAAATAAATCAAAAAATTGTAAAAGGTCTCTGAGATGAGTTATTCCAGGATAAAGTCATATGCTAAAATTAACTTAGCTCTTAACATCACTGGAAAAACTTCTAAGTTACATAAAATTGAGAGTGTTGTTGGTTTTGTTACGTTACATGATGTTATTTCAATCAAAAAAATTCAATCTAAAAAACATATAATTTCATTTAATGGAAAATTTTCAAAAAACATTGGCCCAAAAAACACAATTTCAAAATTGTTTAAATTTTTAGAGAAAGAAAAGTTACTTACAAGTTCTAAGTTTGACATAAAAGT
>CACCFV010000024.1 GCA_902544985.1 uncultured Pelagibacteraceae bacterium | reverse complement strand
TTTAATACAAAGGTTCCTGATCTTTTCAAAAAATTTTAGAAAGAATATTAATTTAGTATCAAAAATAGGTGGAATAATTCTACTAATTACTGGTATTTTGATATTAACTAATCAATTGCAAGCCTTGGGATATTATTTATTAAATATTTTTCCATTCTTACAAAATTTTGGGTAAATTAAATTATGAAAATTTATCAAATAGACTCTAGCGCTAGAAAAGATGGCTCAACTTCAAGAGCTTTAGCAAAAAAACTTTTGGATAAAATTAAAAAACCTGAGGATGAAGTTATTTATAGAGATCTTAATGATGAAATGGTTTTTGTGTCTAATTTGACAGAGTCTGGGATGAAAATAGATCCAAAAGATCAAACAGAGACACACAAAAAAATGTTCAAACTTTCAGACACACTTGTAAAAGAATTAAAAGAAAGCGATATTATAATCATTTCTGCTCCAATCTATAATTATGGACCTCCAGCAACTTTAAAAGCATGGTCGGATCTTGCAGCAAGAGTAGGGGAAACTTTTAGATTTAAACCCAACGGGAGAAGAGAAGGGCTATTAAAAAATAAGAAAGCTTATTTAGTAATTACTTCTGGTGGAACAAAATTAAATAGTAATGAGGATTTTCTTACTCCCTGGTTGAAGTTTATTTTAAATTTTTTCGGTATAGAAAAGGTAGAGGTAGTAAGTGCAGACCAAATGTCTCTAGATTATGAAAAATCAATAAAAGAGGCAGAGAAACAGATAGAAAATTTATCCTAATAATTAAATTTTCTTTTTAAATGTTTAAGCCTTCCCTCCGTACTATCATAATCAATATAACATCCCTGAAGAAAACGATTTCCCTCATTAGCATCATAAGTGGTTCTGCCATGTAACAATCTATAGTTATCCATCATTAACAGATCCCCTGGAAGAAGTTTAAATTCTATTCTAAAATTTTCTGAATTATAGAGTTCAGATATTTTTTTTCTTGCAGAATAAAATAAATCTAATTTTTCTTTGTCAATTAATGGGACAAAATCTAATCTTGGACTAAAACGTACTTGTTTGAAATTGCTGTTTTCATCTAACTGAATCATTTCAGCCCAATCTTCTAAAATCACACTTTTATCAATAAATTGAAAACGTATTTTCACTTCAGTTAAAATTTTATAATATTCTGGAAAATCTTTTTTAAGTTTCTCGGAAACAGTATATCCATCAACTAGAGTTGATAAACCTCCCGTAACTTCATTTTCTATACAATGAAGCATTTGAATACATGGCACAGGATTTCTATATGGATTATCAGTATGAGGAGCCAAAGGCAAAGAGGTGTAAGCTAAGTCATTGGGATTTGGTTTTGATTTTACATTAAAGAATTCACCAAAGTTTGTTCGTCTCACACTTCCTATAGAATTTGCAAAGTTTATAATAAAATTATTTTTTGTCGGCACATTTTTAAAGATTACAAAACCATATTGATAAAAATTGACTAAGGCTTTGTACATCTCATCAGTTTCAAATAGATTATCTTTAAATTCGAAAGTATTTTGATCTTTAAATGAGGAATCCCATTTTATTTTTTCGATTTGTTTAACATCATTAATATTTGAGAATTCCTTAAAAATATCAATTATAGAGATCTTTGTTGAAGCTCCATCATTAAATTTAATCTCTAAAAAATCACTAGATAATTTTAAATTTTTAATTTGAATGTTTTCTTGTAATTGAGTTGGATCGAATAATCTTTGTTGGGTAGACTTATCAACAAAATTTTCTCCATTAACTCTTTCTCTAAGCCAAAACGGGTGAATCTCTTTTTTAAGACCTTTGCTTTCAAAAAATATCTTGTTATCTTTTAACTCTAATTTCATATATTTTTTAAATCATTATTTAAAATTTTACTTTAATCAATAGTAATAAAATAGTATTAGAGCGGTGTGCAAATTTTAAAATTATCAGATTATAAACTTTATTCTAAATTCATTGAAAATTTAGCGAAGAAATTAACCAAATTTTATTATTCTAAATTAAACAAACCCTTTAAAGTATCGAACAAACTCAGAAGTGGTTATGATCCTGTCACAACTGCTGACAAGGCTTTTGAAAGATTCATTAGAAATGAGATTAAAAAAAAGTTTCCAAATCACCAAATTATAGGTGAAGAATTTGGCCACAAAAAAACTATAAGTGACTATTCATGGGTTATTGATCCTATCGATGGAACTAGATCATTTGTGATAGGAAATCCAACTTGGAGTAATTTGATATCTTTAAATTATAAAGGTAACCCAGTCGTAGGTCTTGCAAATTTTCCAATTCTTAAAAAATTTTATTTTAATACCTCTTTTAATTCTGCCTATGTTTCAGAAAATGGAAAAAAAAAGAGAATACTTGTAAACCAAAAAGCTACTTATTCTAATATGAAATTATCTGCAGCTTTTCATGGAAGTTTATCACTAAATAGACAAAAAAAAATTCCTCAAATTTTGAAAAGAATGCAGTTCCCATGTGCAGATGCTTTAAGTTATTCTCATTTTGCAGAGGGTAAACTAGATGTTGTAATTCAATGTGGAAATAAGATTTGGGATATTCATGCCTTAATACCCATTATTGAGGCTGCAAAAGGGATTGTCTCGACTTGGAAAAATGATGATGCCAAGAAAGCTGGAAATATTATTTGCTCAGCTAATAATAATTTACATAAAAAAATGCTTAAAATTTTAAAACCAGTTTCTAGCTAGTTTTACCCAAAGTATTTAAAAGAATTACACCAATAATTATTAAACTAATTCCAATAATCCCATAAAGGTTTGGA
>CACCFV010000023.1 GCA_902544985.1 uncultured Pelagibacteraceae bacterium | reverse complement strand
TTAATATTTCTGAAAGTGAAAAATTCTATATAGAAAAAATTAATATTAGAGGTAATTTTACCACATTAGAGGAAGTTATTAGAAATAACTTAATTGTTGATGAGGGAGATCCTTTTAACGAAATTTTGTTTAATAAGTCTGTAAATGACATTCAAAGCTTAGGTCTATTTAAAAAAGTAGAAACTGAGATTAATGAAGGTTCAAATTCCTCATTGAAAGAGATTGATCTTAATGTTGAAGAAAGACCCACAGGCGAAATTTCACTTACCGCTGGTTTTGGTACAACTGGTGAGACATTAGGTGGAGGTATAAGAGAAAATAATTTTTTAGGTAGAGGAATAAGATTAGATACAAATCTTGAATTAACACCTGACTCTATAAAAGGGAAATTTATTTATTCTAAGCCTAACTTTAATTATAGTGACAATACTTTATTTACAGCAATCAAGAGCTCAACATCTGATTTTATGACTGACTCAGGTTATAAAACCTCGGAAATTGGTTTTTCTTTAGGAACCAGATTCGAACAATTTCAAAATATTTTTTTAAGACCTGAATTAGATTTTCTTATTGAAGATTTGGAGACATCTAGTAAAGCCTCAAGCACTTTAAAAAAACAAGAGGGCTCATACACTGATTTATATTTTAATTATTCAATAAACCAGGATTTAAGAGATAAGAAATTTAGGACAGAAGATGGTTATGTAACAACTTTTTCTCAAGAATTACCCATAATTTCAGATAATGCTGAATTTTCAAATGCATTTGAGGTTACAAAATATAAAAAATTATCAACAACTTCCAGTATGGTAGGAAAAATAAGTTTCTTTGGCAAAACTGTTACAGGTTTAAATGATGATGTAAGGATCTCAAAAAGATTAAATATACCAGCATCTAGGTTAAGAGGATTTCAAAGTGGTAAAGTTGGACCGATTGAAAACAATGATTATATTGGTGGAAATCATTTAAGTTCTTTAAACTTATCAGCAACTCTTCCTAATATAGTTCAAGGTTTAGATAATTTAGATGTGGGAGTCTTCATTGATGCTGCAAATGTATGGGGTGTTGATTATGATAGCACTCTTGATGATAGAAGTACCATCAGATCATCTACAGGTGTAGCTTTAAATCTTTTGACACCAATAGGTCCACTAAGTTTTTCTTTTGCAAATGCTTTATCTCAAGCCTCTTCAGATAAAACTGAGACTTTCAGATTTAATTTAGGCACTCAATTTTAATGAAATTTTTTTTTAAAAGTCTTATTTTTTTTTTTATATTATCAGGATTTTCCCACTCAAATGAAAATATAAGATTTATTGATGTAAATCTTATAGTGAGCAACTCAAAAGTTGGAAAATCATTAGCTATTATAATTGATAGTAAAAACAAAAAGATTAATGCTGAACTTAAAGAGCTCAAAAAAAAACTGGATGAAAAAAAACAAAAAATTTTGTCTCAAAAAAACGTTTTAAAAAAAGAGGAATTTAATGAATTAGTAAAAAAATATGAAAATGAAGCTAAAGACTTTAATCAGATAAGAAAGAAAAAGATGAATAATTTTAATAAATTTCAAATTAACTCTCAAAAAAAAATTTTAGAAATTCTTAATCCAATTATTACTGACTATCTGAAGGATCAATCAATTCAAATTTTACTTCAGAAAGATAAGATTATTTTTGGTGACGATAATCTAGATATCACAAAAGAAATCTTAGACATTTTTAATAAAAAACACGATAATATAAAGTTTGAATAGGAAATTTCAAAATGACAAAAGATAGATTAAATAAGAAAGAAATTATCGAATTATTACCTCATAGAGAACCAATGTTACTTATAGATGAATTGATAAATATTAAACATCTTCATTCTGCTACGGCCATAATGAATGTGAAAAAAGATTCATTTTACGTTGATGGACATTTCCCAGGTAATCCTGTTTTACCGGGAGTTTTAATTGTTGAAGCTTTTGGTCAAGCTGCTGCTGCTTTAACTGCTCACGGTATAGATAAAAAAGAATACGATAATAAGTTGGTTTTCCTAATGAGTGTTGAAAAAGCAAGATTTAGAAATCCCGTTATACCTGATTGTAAACTTGAATTGAACATTGAGGCCATTAGATCTCATGGAAGAGTATGGAAATACAAAGGTGAAGCATTTGTAAATGGTAAAAAGATGTCTGATGCTCAATGGTCAGCTTCAATAGTTGACAGGAAATAATTAGCAATAATTCTTGATAAGCTTTTAAAATAAGTTTTGATATTAAACTTATTAATGACTAATCCTTTTTTTAAAAATACTGGACCTTATAGTTTAAATTTTCTGCTTAAGACAATTGATTTAAAGAATGACAATTTTACCAATGATAAAATCACAGATATTAAAGATCTAAATTCATCTCAAAAGAACGAAATAACTTTTTTTCATTCTAAAAAATATATCGAGTTAGCGAAACAAACTAAAGCCTCTTATTGCTTAACGTCAGAAAATTTTCAATCGCTTTTGCCTGATAACTGTAAGCCTATTATTACAAACAAAGTATTATTGCATACTGCTCAGATAACAAAAATTTTTTATCCAGATTCTATTACTGATAATTATGATGGAACTGTTAAAGATATTAATGAAACAAAATTTAAAGACAAAGTAAAATTTGGAAAAAATGTTCTTATTGGTGAAAATGTAAAAATTGGTGCAAATTGTTTTATTGGTCATAATTCAATCATAGAAAAAAATGTCAATATAGGTGATAATTGTTCTATAGGATCAAATGTAATAATTAGAAATTCATTAATTAAAAACAATGTTCACATTTTAGATGGATGTGTAGTTGGGAAAAAAGGATTTGGTTTTTTTCCGAATAAAGATGCTAATTTTAGGTATCCTCAAATAGGTATTGTAATAATTGAAGATAATGTAGAAATAGGTTGTGGATCTACAATCGATAGAGGTTCGCTTTCAAACACAATTATAGGAAAAAATACATATTTAGATAATCAAATACACATAGCTCACAATGTTAAAATTGGCGAAAATTGTATTATTGCAGGACAAGTAGGTTTTGCTGGAAGTTCTACATTAGGTGATAATGTTATGATTGGCGGTCAGGCTGGTATTTCAGGTCATCTTAAGATTGGTAGCAATGTACAAATAGGTGGTGGTAGTGGAGTTATTAAGAGTGTTCCTGATAATTCTAAAGTAATGGGTTATCCAGCAAAGAATTTAAAAAATTTTATTAAAGAGAATAAATGATAGATAAAACAGCTATAATAAATAAAAATGCTAAAGTTCACTCAAGTGTTAAAGTTGGACCATATACTGTAATAGGTCCTAATGTAGAAATTGGAGAAAACACAGAAATTCAATCACATGTAAGCATTACTGGAAATACTAAGATTGGGAAAGAAAATAAGATTTATCCATTTGTTTCAATTAATGATCCTCAAGATTTAAAATATAATGGTGAAGAAACAAGTTTGGTGATTGGAGATAACAATAAAATTAGAGAATATGTAACAATAAATCCTGGAACAATTGGTGGGGGAGGTAAAACTGTAATTGGAAATAATTGTTTGTTTATGATTTCATCCCATGTAGCTCATGATTGTCAGGTAGGTAACAATGTTATTATAGCTAACAATGTACCTTTAGGAGGTCACGCAATTATTGAAGATAATGTAGTGATAGGCGGAAACTCTGCTGTTCAACAGTTTACAAGAATTGGTAAAATGGCAATGATTGGAGGAATGACAGGAGTATTACACGATGTTATTCCTTATGGATTATCGACAGGAAATAGAAATTCATTACAAGGATTGAATTTAATAGGCTTGAGAAGAGCTAAATTTGAAAATAAGGATATTCTAGGATTAAGCGAGGCTTATAAGGAGATTTTTGCCACCAAAAATATTAATGAAAATTTAAGTAAATTAAATGGTTTAT
>CACCFV010000022.1 GCA_902544985.1 uncultured Pelagibacteraceae bacterium | reverse complement strand
GATGCCTTAGATAACAAAGAGGTTGTTATGGGTTTTGGGCATAGAGTTTATAAAAGTGGAGATTCGAGAGTTCCGACAATGAGAAAGTATTTTGCTAAAGTAGCAAAAATTAAAAAAGATAAAAAATTTGAAAAAATTTATGACATTGTTGAAAAAGTAATGATTGAAAGAAAAAACATTCACCCAAATGTGGATTATCCTACTGGGCCGACTTATCACTTAATGGGATTTGATACAGATTTCTTTACACCAATATTCGTTATTTCAAGAATAACTGGTTGGTCAGCACATATAATGGAGCAACATGCTGCAAACAAATTGATCAGACCACTTGCAAGTTACAAAGGTAACAAGCACAGAAAAGTTTTACAATTAAATCAAAGATAATTAACTAAAAGCTTCGACCCAAGTTCCTTGTGTAGATGCTTTAGAATACTCGGTTGCACGACCCTCAAAGAAGTTCATGTGCTCAACTGCATTTAACATTGTATCTAACCATCCAAGTGGATTTTTTTGTACATCGTAAATTGGTTCCAAGCCTAGTTGAACTAGTCTTCTGTTACCAATAAACCTAATGTAATCTTTTACCTCTTTGGCAGTTAATCCTTCCATTGGACCCATTTCAAAAGCTAAATCTATAAAAGCATCCTCATGTTCAATAATAGTTCTGCAAGCTTCGTATAATTCTTTTTTCAATTTTGGAGTCCAGATTTCTGGGTTCTCTTTAATGAATTCTTTAAAAATTCTGATCATAGAATTACAGTGAAGAGTTTCATCTCTTACAGACCAAGTAACTATTTGCCCCATTCCTTTCATCTTATTATGTCTTGGGAAATTTAAAAGGATTGCAAAACTTGCGAATAATTGTAGACCTTCAGTGAAAGCACTAAAGACTGCAACAGTTTTAGCAATGTCCTCTTTTGAATTAACATTAAATCCTTGCATGTAATCATATTTATCTTTCATCTCTTTATACTTCATGAATGCAGAATATTCTGACTCTGGCATTCCGATAGTATCTAGTAAATGAGAGTAAGCAGCGACATGAACTGTTTCCATTGCAGCAAAAGCTGTCATCATCATTAAAACTTCAGTTGGTTTAAAAACAGTTGTGTAATGTCTTAAATAACAATTATTAACTTCAACATCAGCTTGTGTAAAAAATCTAAAGATTTGAGTTAAAAGATTTTTTTCAGGTTGTGATAAGTTTTTCTGCCAATCTCTAACATCATCACCAAGTGGTACCTCCTCAGGTAACCAATGGATTCTTTGTTGTGTTAACCAAGCGTCATAACACCAAGGGTATCTAAATGGTTTGTAAACTGGATTTTCTACTAAAAGACCCATCTTTTTAGGTTGGATAATTTCTTTTTTTTCTACTTTGATTTTCTCTGCTACTGACATGATAAACACTCCTCGTATTCTGGTTCTTCGTTAGTTTGTTGATTTTTAGATTTATATACATTGGCTGTAATATCAGTTGATTGAGCATTATTGATATTTTCAGCTCTTTGAATTGATTTTGATCTACAGTAATAAAGGCTTTTCAAACCTTTTTTCCATGCATCAAAATGAATTCTATGTAATTCTTTTTTGTGAACGTCTGCTGGTAAAAACAAATTAACTGATTGTGCTTGAGAAATAAATGGTGTCCTATCACCGCTTAGCTCAATAATCCATTTTTGATTTAATTCAAAAGCAGTTTTAAAAACATCTTTTTCTAAATCAGTTAAAAAATCTAGATGAGAAACTGAACCTTGATTAGTAGTTATTGTTGACCATGTTTCATCATCATTTTTACCATGACCTTCTAAAATCTCTTCTAGGTATCTATTTCTAACATTGAAAGATCCTGACAAAGTTTTATGGGTGTAACTGTTAGCTGCCATAGGTTCTACTCCTGGTGATGCTCCACCACAAATTATTGAAATAGATGCAGTTGGTGCTATTGCAGTTTTGTTTGAAAACCTTTCTTTAAAACCATATTCTGCAGCATCTGGACATGCACCTCTTTCTTCAGCTAAATCTTTTGAGGCTTGGTTTACCTTTTCATGAATATTTTTAAAAATCTTTTTATTCCATGACTTTGCCATAACAGACTCGAGTGGAATTCTTTTTTTCTGCAAAAAAGAATGGAAACCCATCACTCCTAACCCAACACTTCTTTCTCTCTCAGCAGAGTATTTAGCATCTTTAAATTGATCGGGGGCTTTGTTAATAAAATCAGATAAAACATTATCTAAAAATCTCATTACATCTCCAATCATATCTGGATCATCTTTCCACTCATCATACTTTTCTAAATTTAATGAAGACAAACAACAAACAGCTGTTCTATCTCTCCCATCTTTATCGATACCAGTAGGTAAAGTTATTTCACTGCAAAGGTTTGAAGTTTTAACTGTAAGGTTTGCAAGCTTATGATGTTGCGGTATTTGTCTATTAACAGTATCGATGTAAATAATGTAAGGTTCACCTGTTTCGATTCTCGCTGTTAATAATCTGATCCATAAATTTCTTGCGGATATAGTTTGTTGAATAGTTCCGTCAGCAGGACTCTTTAGTGCCCATTGCTCATCATTTTCTACAGCTCGCATAAATGCATCTGAAACTAAAACACCGTGGTGTAAATTTAATGCTTTTCTGTTCGGATCACCACCAGTTGGTCTTCTCATTTCCATAAACTCTTCTATTTCAGGATGGTCAATTGGAAGATAACATGCTGCAGATCCTCTTCTTAATGAACCTTGGCTGATTGCCATAGTTAATGAGTCCATCACTTTTATAAACGGAATAATCCCAGAAGTTTTTCCAACTTTACCAATCTTCTCACCTATTGATCTTAAATTTCCCCAATAACTTCCTATACCTCCACCTTTTGCAGCTAACCAAACATTTTCACTCCAAAGATCTAAGATACCACCTAAGCTATCTGATGCTTCATTTAAAAAACATGAAATTGGTAATCCTCTTTTAGTTCCACCATTAGACAAAACAGGTGTAGCTGGCATGAACCAGAGGTTACTTATATAATTATAAATTCTTTGCGCATGCAAATTATCATCTGCATATGTGCTAGCTACTCTCGCAAATAAATCTTGAAAAGATTCGTTGTGACCAAGGTATCTGTCTTTTAAAGTTGCCTTACCAAAATCAGTTAAGTTTACATCTTTTGATCGGTCAATTTTAATTATTATACCCTTATCATTTTGAAATAACTCGGTTTCGTTATTTAAAGAGAATAAATCTGGTCTATTGCTTTTTTGGACTTCTTTGACCTCGGGGCTATATTCAGAGACAGCTTTCTTTAATGCCTGCGATAGTATTTTATTCATTTTTTGTTAATATATCTTGTTAATATAGCGAAAACAACTATATGTTGTGTGCGCTTAGTGTTAATATACTAAATATTATGTAAATCAACAGAACATTTATAGAACAGTGAAAAAAAAATTCAACTATAAAAATGAAAAAAATGTGAGTAATTAACAGCATGTCTCAATCAATAAAAATAGACCCCTTTGGCTTTAGAGAGTATGACGCAAGATGGATTTACGAAAAGGACATTAATGAGCTAGGGATCACGAATCTTGGAAAAGGTCTAGGTACCCAAATAAAAGAACATACAAAAAAGGAAAACCCAAGAGTAATAGTTGGACATGATTACAGATCATACAGCGAAAAAATAAAGGCAGCTTTAAAGAAGGGTTTAGTATCAACTGGGTGTTTTATTGAAGATGTTGGTTTATCTTTATCACCAATGGTTTATTTCGCACAATTTAATTTAGATGCTGATGCAGTTGCTATGGTAACAGCTAGTCATAATGAAAACGGCTGGACGGGAGTAAAAATGGGAATCAAAAAAGGATTAACGCATGCCCCCGAGGAAATGAAAGAATTAAAAGAAATTACCTTAAATGAAAATTTTACTCTAGGTAACGGTAATGAAAAACAAATTAAAGATTTTGATAAAGTTTATAAAGAAGATTTAATAAGTAAGAATAAGTTGAAAAAGAAAATAAAAGCTGTTGTTGCTTGTGGTAATGGTACAGCAGGGATTTTTGCCCCTGATATACT
>CACCFV010000021.1 GCA_902544985.1 uncultured Pelagibacteraceae bacterium | reverse complement strand
AAAGTAAGCAGATTAAATATGTAATTGTTGATATCCCTCCAGCCTTATACATAAATTTTTTAAGAATGAAAAATAACTACAAAAATAAGAATATTCATGTTTGTTACGATATTAATAATGAGAATGATTTTAAGAAAGTCTTTGAAGATAATGATATAATATTAATGTTGCCTCATCACCTAGATTATCTCAAGAGTAAAATTTTTGATATTACTATTGCAATTGATTGTTTACATGAAATGGATAAAAAAATAATTAAATATTATATGGATAAAATTGATATTATTTCAAAAAATCTTTACTTTAAAGTTTGGAATGAAACCTACTTAGCTTATTCATTTAATAATCATTTAAAAGCCAAAGATAGAAAAAGTTATTTTATAAAAAATAAATGGGAATTGATTAGTCAAGAAAATTGTATATTTCCCTCAAATTATATTGAGACAATTTATAAAATAAATTGAAATCCTTTAAGAATAACATTTAGAACTTATTATTTATTAATTTTACTTAGTATCTTTAATAAATAATGCATCAATAGCCTTCATGTTACTTAAAATATCTAATGTCCACTTTTTTTTGTTGTTAATCATCTTAAATCCATATTTATTTTCAAGTAAAGCCTTTACTTGAGAAAATTTTTCATCAAAATTATTTTTTTTTTCTAAAATTTCAATTTGAATTAAAAATATATTTTGCAAAGTCTTTTCAGCACCTAGCAAAACCTCTAACTCATTACCTTCGACATCAATTTTTAAAAGATCAATTTTATTTATTTTTTTTATGTTGCAAAAATTATCAATTGTATCTGTATCTACTAAGTGAGAAGAAAAATGTTTATTATTAAAATTAAAAGTTATCAGCTTTCTTGTCCAATTCCACAAAGCATCATCTTTAACAATAGTTTTTAATGAAGAACCACCAGATGGAAAAAAATCATTTAAATAATAATTTTGAGTGTCTTGAGTATTAGAAAAAGCAAACTTAAAATAACTAAAATCTTTTATTTCTAAATGTTTATTTGGATCAAATAGATAAAAATCTATCTTTTTGGACTGAATTTTATTTCTAATTTTTCGTGAAAAATTTCCTAAAAAAGATCCAACATCAAATACAATTAGATTATCATCCTTTTTTTTATTCAGTATAGGTGAAATTTCATCAATAAAATGATTATCTAAATATTTATCTATGAATTTATAAATCATGTATTATTTTTTATTTTTTTTTTTAATAAAGAACTTACAAGAAAATTCATAGACATTTTAGTTAAAAAAAATAGATGGTGCCCCCGCACGGATTCGAACCGCGGACCTATTGATTACAAATCGAGAGTCTTAAATCAAAAAGTTAAATATTATCAGGTATAATTTTTAATCATTTAAAATCTATACACACTATATACACAGTGATAATGTTAATTATGGAATATCTTATAGGTATAGGTGTCATTCTAGGATTAATTTTTATTTATGGCTATGTTCATGCAAGTAGATGGGAAAAAGAATTTAGAATTGGAATTGGAAAATATTACAAACTTCCCCCAGAGCAAGCTTCAAAGCAAACTCGATTTGATGGAACTTGCTACTTTGATGAAATGGCTAGCCCCATTAACGTTGGAATAAGACTTTCTAAAGGTGAAAAAATTTATGCTGCCTTCGATAATTTAAGTTTAATGGCTTATAAAAGAACTGGAAGCTTTGGTTTTGGAGGATTGTTTTTAAGAAAGAAAGTTGCACCAGCGGTATACTTAAGAGCAGGAGTAGGAAAGTTTGGTTTAGGCAAATCTTTACAGGCTGAATCTGTAGGAACTTTGTATGTGACTAATAAAGGAGTCTTTTATGATGGTGATAGAAAAAACATTAAGCTAGCCTGGGAAAAAATAATGAGAGAAACTATAGACGCTCAAGGAATTCAATTAGAAAAATCAAACGGCTCTCCAATAATATTTAACGGAAAAATTGACCCTAAAGAAGCAGCAATAATGACTTTGGTAGGTCAACTATATGAGAGTTTATAGTTGTGTTAAAAAATATTTATAAACAACTTAATTTTGGTGAAACAAAAAAAAACTTTTCTTTTTTACAAAAGTTTTTAATTTTTTCTATAATAATAAGTTCCATAATAGTTATCATTGAAACAGAAAATGCTATTTATTTAAAAAATAAAAATTTTTTTGAATATAGCAAATATATCTTTGGTTTTATTTTTACTACTGAATACTTGTTAAGAGTTCTAACCTGTGGTTATTCTAAAAAATATCAAGGTTTAGTTGGAAGAATTAAATATATATTTAGTTTTTGGACCTTAATTGATTTACTAGCAATACTTCCTTTGTTTATTTCTGGAGTTAATGAAACCTTTTTATTAAGATTATTTAGATTAATTAGATTATTTAGCCTTATAAGAATTGGAAGGTATTCAAATGCACTTAAAAATGTTTTAGATGCAATTTCTGACAGAAAACAAGAATTGATTTTTGCAATAGCAATTTCTTCAACAGTATTATTAATTTCCTCAACTTTTATGTATCTTCTTGAGGCCGAGCATCAACCTGAAGCTTTTGGAAGCATTATAAGGAGTACATGGTGGGCTGCTGCTGCTTTAACCACAGTTGGCTATGGCGATGTGTACCCGATTACTGCACTTGGAAAAGTTTTTGCTGTTATTTCTGCTTTTTCAAGCATTGGAATTGTGGCATTGCCTGCAGGTATTTTGGCTGGTTCATTCACTGAGAAATTTAAAAAAAAAAAATGAAAGATTAAAAATAATATTAAATGTCAGAAAAAAAAGATAGATTTGTTGAATTAACACAAAAAGCTATTAAAAAATTTAGAGAAAAGCTTTTGGATATTTCTAATAGAAATAATTTAATAAATCTTAATTTTAATCCTAGATCTAATAAAGTTCTGAGGATAATTGACGAAATACCAAATTCTGTTTTTCAAAAATTAAATAATAATTCTAAATTAAAACTAGTACCTCTTCCTCCTTCATCTGACGATCCTAAAGATGAAAAAACACCTGAATTTAAAAAAGTCTTAGAGGAGGAAAAATTAGTTAACGAAAATTATTTAAAAGATATTGACGAGTTAGGTGAAGATTTTGATGAGGAAAATTTAGAGTCCTTAAAAATAATCAGAAAACTTAAAGATGTTGTCAGAAAAAAACTAAAATTACCTAATCGACCATCAAAACTTACATTGAGTATACAAGAATATGCAAAAGCACACGGTATAAGACCAAACTTTGAAGTACCTAAGTCATCTAAAGATAATGAAAAAACAAAACATCAAGATAATAACTTACAAACTTTATTTTATCCCGAGGATTTAGAGAGAAAGGGTAGAGCTTTAAAAAAAGATACAAAAAGAATACTTGATGAAAAAGGTACAAACACACTTCATCTATCTTTTGGATGCTTGGAGTGGCTTGAGTCCAAGAATACGCCAAGAAATGCTCCTTTACTTCTATTGCAAGTTAAATTAACGGAAATACCAACATCAAAAGGTCCAGAGTATTTTATAGAAAGCACTGAAGGTGAATTATTTACAAATTTGCCATTATCTAAAAAATTATTAAATGATTTTAAAATTAAACTTCCAAACTTAAAAGAAGAACAAACTATTGAGGATTATTTTAGTTTAATAGAGGAGCAGATCATAAAAAATAAGCCAGATTGGAAACTCAGAAGATATATAACACTGGCAATTCATACTTATTCAAAAATGTCGATGTACGAAGAACTAGACCCAAAGATTTGGGAAAAGAAAGGAAACGAGCTAGGAAATCAGGAAGCTATACAAACATTATTTACGGGATCCGGATCAGATAACAATATTACAGAAACTTATGACGTTGATGAGAAAAATAATTATTCGAAGGTGCCAATTTTAATAGAAGAAACTGACTCTTCGCAATTTAGTACAATAGTAGATGCTATGAGTGGTGATAACTTAGCAGTGCAGGGCCCACCAGGAACTGGGAAATCAACAACTATAGCAAACATAATAGCCTCATATCTTTTTAATAAAAAAAAAGTTCTTTTCGTAGCTGAAAAAAAAGCTGCTCTTGATGTAGTATACAAAAAACTTGCAGATAAAGATTTAGATAAATTTGTTTTTAGACTAAGTTCTACAGCAGAGAAAAAAACCTCGATTATAGAAGAGTTACAAAAAAGGTTAGATCTCACAATACCTAATGTAGATAAAAATTTTAAATTAG
>CACCFV010000020.1 GCA_902544985.1 uncultured Pelagibacteraceae bacterium | reverse complement strand
ATAAGCCGCTATTGCAAACGGATAAGCACCATCATATTCTAAAATTAGTCCAGCTATATAGTGAGAACCTAAATTAATATTATATTCAGCATCTCTTGTTAATCTAGATTTTGAATAAGGAAGTTTTGCTTGTTTAGCAACTACCTTAGCTGTGTAAGGCATCAGTTGCATTAGTCCTTTTGCTCCTGCGTGACTGTTAGCACTTAAATCAAATTCACTTTCTTGTCTTATTATTGACAGTATAAATGCAGTATCAGGAATTTTTCTTCCATTTATATAATTTGGAGTACTTATAATTGGATAATTATATTTGTTATGAAATCTTTTTTCATATGATGCAATTTTTGCTATTTGAATAGCAAAATCAAATCTATCAATGCTTGTTGCTAATTCTGCTGCTAAAACTTCACTACCATTATTTATATCATTATTAGCCAAATGTCTTAAAATATGTTTTGTATATTTGTCTTCGTTCAGCTCATCAAGAAGATAAACCGTTTTGACTAATTCTTTTTTAAAAAAGTAGTCTCTATATTCTTTTGAAACTTCAATATCTTTAGATAGTTCAAAAGGTTGATTGGGATTTAACTCCATAAATGCTAACTGACCATAATATGTAGTTAGAAAATTAGATGCTTTACCAAACCATTCATTAGCTAATTCATTTTTACCAAGTTTCTGATAAGTTTTAGCTAACCAATAGGCTCCTCTAGAAGTACTTATCGGGTAACCAACGTTATTATAAAAATTTTCAAAATGATCCTTGGCTAATAAAGGATCATTTAGAAAACTTAATGCTATCCATCCGCTCATCCATTCCGCAGCTGCATACTCAGGTCCATTGGTCAAAGCATGATTACTTGCAATTTTATAAGCTAATGCATATTTCTTTTTATAAATTAATGATCTTGAAATTATTTCTCTTTCAAACCACCACTTATCTGGTCTAACTAAATAATCTTTGGTATTTTTAATTTTTACTAAAATTTCAACAGAACTATCAACCCTTCCTCTTTTTCTTCTCCATTTTAATCTGTCGTAATTTAAACCGGCATCATTTTTAAATTTTGCTGGAACTTTGGAAATAGCATTATCTACACCATATGATTTACTCATTAACAATTGTCGTGCTGTATAAAGCAATTCATAATCTTTGGGTAAATATCTCAATAATCTTTTTAAATCCCAGTATTTATTATTCCACGCTAAGTAATCAGCTCTCTTAATATAATCATCTGCATTAAGATACTTTTTGAATTTTTTTCTATAGAATCTTAATTCAGATTTACTTAGTTCTGCAGTAATCCATCCCTCTTTAATATATGAAATACCTTTTTGTGTATTACCATTGAGAATTATACTTTCTCCAAGTATCATTTTTCCAAAACCGCTTAAAGGTTCATCAACACCGAACCAATCGATAATTTTTTTGGGTGAAATAGTGTCTGTAGAAAGTTTATGCTCTGCTAAATATTTTATTCTTCCCAATCGTGGGTAATCCTCATTTTTATCTATGAAAGTTTTATAATCATAATATGAAGCTTTGTTTCCTTTAGTTAGTAGATGTCTCCATTGTATGAAATTATAGACTGATTTATCTCTTGCTCTTTTTGCTGTTTTCAATGCGGCAGGCCATTTTGCTTGCTTCATTTCTGAAATAGCCTTTTTAGCAATTTCGAAATCTTTCTTGTTATAATATTTAGATTTTTTCGCTGTATCAGTTTTTTTGGTTCCAGCTATTAAAGGTTTCTTTTTTGGTAGAATAATACCTAAGTCTTTTTGAGCTTTTAACTTTATTTCATCCTCAGGCTTTTTTTCAATTTCCTCTACAATTTTTTTAGGAATTGGTTTTGGCAGAGGCTTCATTACATCAATTAATAATTTCTGGTCCTTTTCTGCTTTAGTTTGGATCGGTTTTTTTAAAGGTATTATTTCTGTAGAAAACAAAATAGTAATAGTAGAGAAAAAAAATAAATTGATAAAAAATATGAATTTTTTTAGCATAATCTTTTAGTATATGAATCCACAAACTATGTTATAAGTATTTATGTTCAAAGGATCAAATGTTGCTTTAGTCACTCCGTTTAAAAATGGTAAACTTGATGATGAAACTTACATTAAGTTAATCCATTTTCATATTGAAAATGGGACAAATGGTTTGGTTCCTGCTGGAACGACTGGCGAGTCTCCAACTTTAAGCCATAATGAGCATGAAAGGGTAATTGATTTATGTGTTAAAGAAAGTAATGGAAAACTACCTGTATTTGCTGGTACTGGGTCAAATTCTACTGAAGAAGCAATTTCATTAACTTCTCATGCTGAAAAAATAGGAGCAGATGGAGCTTTAATAGTAACTCCTTATTATAATAAGCCTACCCAAGAGGGACTTTATCAACATTATAAAGCAATAAATGATAAATGTGGAATTCCAATTCTTATTTATAATATTCCTGGAAGATCAGTGATTGATATGTCAGTTGAAACAATGGCAAGATTATTTGAATTAAAAAATATTATTGGTGTTAAGGATGCAACAGGAGATTTAACAAGAGTAGATAAAACATTAAAAAAATTAGGCAAAGATTTTATACAATTAACAGGAAATGATGATAACGCTTTAGAGTTCAATAGAAAAGGTGGAGTAGGTGCTATAAGTGTAACAGCTAACATTGCCCCAAAACTTTGTTCTGATTTTCAAAGATTTTCAAAATCTAAAAATGATAATGAAATTAAAGAGGCTGAGAGATTAAATGAAATATTGCAGCCTGTTCATCATGCTATGTTTGTTGAAAGCAATCCTAGCCCAGTTAAGTATGCTGCAAAATTATTAGATTTATGTGATGACGATGTAAGATTACCATTAGTAAAAATAACAGATACTACTAAAGAAATTGTTAAAAAGGCTCTTCATACAGCTAAATTAATTTAATGAACAAAAAAACCAATTCTGGTTTAAAAATAATATGTTTGAATAGAAAGGCTAGTTTTAATTATTTTTTTGAGGATTTATTAGAAGCTGGGATCGTCCTTAAAGGTTCTGAGATTAAATCAATAAGAGAAGGAAAAGTTAATATTGCAGATTCATATGCTGTTGAAAAAGATGGCGAGTTGATCTTAATTAATTCTCATATAGCATCTTATAAACAAGCCAGTTATTCTAACCACAATCCTACAGATGAGAGAAAGTTACTTTTAAACAAACGGGAAATAAATAAATTGATTGGAAAAATGCAGAGAGATGGTCTTACCATTGTTCCAACTAAAATGTATTTTAAAAAAGGCAAAGCAAAAATTGAACTTGCGGTAGCAAAAGGAAAAAAACTGCATGACAAAAGAGCAAGTAAAAAGGATAGGGATTGGAATCGTGATAAATCAAGATATTTTAGAAAATCAAGCTAATCGTATCTACTTAGGTATAGGCTCAAATTTAGGAAACAGAAAATATAAAATTGAACAAGCTAAGTATGAATTATCGTTGAGAAATATCAGACTTATCAAATCATCAAATTTTTATGAGAGTTTATCATGGCCAGATGAAAATAAACCTAAATACTTAAACATAGTATTGGAAGTTATTTCTGATTTAAAACCTTTAGAATTACTTAAAGTATCTAAAGACATTGAAATCATTCTTGGTCGCAAAAAAAGGCATAAAAACGCCCCTCGAGAATGTGATATAGACATAATTGATTATAAAAGTAAAAAAATTAGTCAAAAAATCAATTTACCTCATCCAAGAATGCACAATAGAAATTTTGTCCTTTTTCCATTATTTGAATTAAATAAAAATTGGAAACACCCGATTTCCAAAGATCACATTAAAAAACTCATAATATCATTACCAAATAGAGACATAAGATCTATTAAACAAATCTGAATTAATGATATAGTAAGGAATATGCTTAATTCAGATGATTTAATAAATAAGGTAAAAGGATATAATAAGTTTTTAAATCCAGATAGATTAAATAAGGCTTATGATTTTGCTGTAAAGGCACATAGCAATCAAAAAAGAGCCTCAGGTGATCCATATTCTGTTCATCCAATTGAGGTGGCTAACATATTAACAGATTTAAAATTAGATAGTGCAACAATTACCACTGGTTTATTACATGATACTATTGAAGATACATATGCAACTTATGAAACTATTAAAGGTGAGTTTGGAGATGAAGTTGCAGATTTAGTTGATGGAGTCACAAAAATATCTGCTCTTGAAAATAATGCATCATCTAATTCTAAAGCAGAAAATTTTAGAAAATTAATTTTAGCAACCTCA
>CACCFV010000019.1 GCA_902544985.1 uncultured Pelagibacteraceae bacterium | reverse complement strand
TCATGTGTTTTAAGTGTGGTTGCTACAGTTTTGTAAAAATAGAATTCATCCTTTTCAGTTTTCTTTTTAAATAAATACTTTTTATCAATTTTGTTTGATCTCAAAAAACCTTCTAATGCTTGATCTGGAGCACTAGTTTTGGGGCCTCTTATCTCTTTAGATTTTATTTTGACTTGTTTATCTAGGCCCTCAAAAACTAAGACTAATCTATTTGGTGTTGAAAAAGAAAAATTTTTTTTTGATCTTATTGATTTTTCTTCAAATAAATTTTTAAAATCCTCAAAGATTTTTTCTCTTAAATTTTTCTGTAGTCCAGCAGGTATTTCCTCGCTAAACAGCTCTAAAAAAAATTCTGACATTTTACGTTTGTGTCTCTACCCAAATTGCAGCAGCTTGTTTTGTGATTTCTCTTATTCGACTTATATATTCTGCTCTTTGAGCAACACTAATGGCTCCACGAGCATCTAACACATTAAATACGTGGCTTGCTTTCAAACATTGATCATATGCAGGTAAAGATATTCTTTTTTCTACTAATGATTTTGCATCACTTTCATGCATATCAAATATCTTAAATAAGTTTTCAGTATTTGCATGCTCAAAATTATAAGCTGAGAACTCTTTTTCTGATTGATGAAAAACATCTCTATATTTAATACCTTCATCATTCCAAACTAAATCATAAACATTTTTTTTCTGTTGGGTAAACATACAAATTCTTTCAAGACCATAAGTTATCTCCACTGAAACTGGTTTACATTCAAAACCTGCCATTTGTTGAAAATATGTAAATTGAGATATTTCCATTCCATCGCACCAAACTTCCCATCCTAAACCTGCGGCTCCTAAAGTTGGACTTTCCCAGTCATCTTCGACAAATCTAATATCATGGTCTTTGTGGTTAATTCCTATTACCGATAAACTATTTAAATAAAGTTTTTTAATATTAATTGGAGAGGGTTTTATTATAACTTGAAATTGATAATAATGCTGAAGTCTATTTGGATTATCTCCATATCTTCCATCTGTAGGTCTTCGTGAAGGTTGAACATACGCCGCTTTCCATGGCTTAGGCCCAAGAGATCTTAGAGTAGTAGCTGGATGAAATGTTCCAGCTCCGACTTCCATATCATAAGGTTGTAAAATTACACATCCATTTTTGCTCCAAAACTTTTGAAGATTTATAATTGTATCTTGGAAAGTTTGAAATTTTGTTTTTTTTTTGATTTTTTTAGAGGCCATATTTTTGCCAAACTGATTTTTCCTCTAATATGTTTGCTAATTGATCGACATGATCATTTGAAGACGATAATTTTTTACTAAGCCAACTTTTTGATTTTTCAAATCTTTTAATAATAACATCTTCTCCAAATTTTTGTCTTAATATCTGATTTGCATTTCCTATATCATCTATCAAACCAAGATCTTTAGCTTTTCTACCTGACCAAAATTCACCTGAAAATAATTCTACTTCAGATTTTTTAAGTTTTGATGACCTGCTTTTTTCGACCACCTCTATGAAATCTTTATGAAGATCTAGTTGAATATTTTTTAATCTTTCAATGTCTTCTTTTTTTTCATCTAGAAATGGGTCTAATGTGCTTTTATTTTTCCCAGCAGTATGCACTCTTCTCTCAACACCTATCCTTTTTATCAATTCTGTAAAACCAAAAGAGGAGTAGATTACTCCTATTGAGCCTATTATTGAACTTGAGTTAGCATAAATTTCATCTCCAGCACAAGCTATTAGATATCCACCTGAGGCTGCTACATCTTCAGCAAAAACTATTACTTTTTTTTTATTTTTTTTTGCCTGTTGTCTAATTAAGCTGTAAATTAAATGTGATTGAACAGGAGAACCTCCTGGAGAATTTATTGTTATAGCGACACATGGTGCTTTTTTAAGAGAAAATGCTTTTGTGATAATGTCTTCTTGACCAGAAAAATCTATACCTTGTTTAAATTTCCCTACATTCCCAATAACACCATTTAGCTTAATATGTGGAATAATTTTTTTCTTTTTAAAAAAAGAGAGCATTTTTAATATTTATAGAATTTTTTATGAATATAAAGACACCTTATAATTGAAGTTTCAGGTGCGTCAATTGATAAGTATAAAAAGCAACTTATTATACTAATTTGCCCAGTTAATGGGGAGTGTCATACAATTAAAAAACAAACTTAATAATTCATATTTTCAACTCAAAAATTCAGTTGAAGATAAATTGATATTAGTTGAAGAAAAAATAAAGTCTAAATTAGAGAGCAATGTCGACTTAGTTCAGAAAATGACAAGCTATCACCTTGATACAGGTGGAAAGAGATTAAGAGCCTTACTAACTCTAGGTTCTGCAAAATTATGTGGCTATGCAAAAGGAACTAGAGATATAAATTTGGCTGCATGTGTAGAACTTATTCACTCTGCAACTTTAATGCATGATGATGTAATAGATAATGGATCTATTAGAAGAGGGAGAAAAACTTTAAACAAAGTTTGGGGTAATCATTCTTCTGTTTTAGTTGGAGATTATTTACTTAGCAGATGTTTTGAAATGATGGTAGATGATGGAAATATTGAGGTCTTAAAATTATTATCCTCAACTTCCTCTAAGATTGCTCAGGGAGAGGTTCTTCAATTACAGCACAGAGGTGAGGTAGATATGTTGGAGGAAACTTATTTAAGAATAATTTCTGAGAAAACTGCTGAATTATTTGCAGCAGCTACCAAAGTTGGTGCGATTCTGTCAGATGTGACGTCAAAAGAAAAAGAGGCTTTAGAATTTTACGGAAGAAATTTGGGATTAACTTTTCAAATAGCTGATGATACTTTAGATTACAATTCTGAGTTAAAATTATTTGGAAAAAAAATTGGCAAAGATTTTTATGAAGGGAAAATTACTTTACCAATAATCTTGTTATTTCAAAAAGCAAATCTTAAAGAAAAAGAAAGTCTTAAAGGTGTTTTTCTAAAAGACAGTAGAGATGAAAATGATTTTAATTATTCACTATCTTTAATTAAACAATATGAGATTATTAAAGAATGTTATCAAAAAGCAAATCATTACATAAATTTAGCGTCAAACTCATTATCGATATTTAAAGACTGTGATGAAAGGAATATTCTTGAAGGTTTAACTTCATTTAGTTTGTCAAGGGATTTTTAAGGACTTAAAAGACTTTTTGTCCAACTACCATTTTTATCTAAAGAATACTTTAATCTTTCGTGTATTCTATTATCTCCATCCAACCAAAATTCGATTGTGGAAGGTGTTAAATTCCAGCCAGACCAGTGGCTTGGTCTTGGTACATTGTCTTTGTCATTATATTTTTTTTTATAATTTTCTAAAGCATCTAAAAGTTCATCTCTATTTTGGAGAATACTACTTTGTTTTGAGGCCCAGGCACCTATTCTGCTATCATATGCTCTGGAGTTATAGTAATCGTCAGCAGTTTGATCATCTACTTGTTTCAATGTTCCAACTATCCTTATTTGTCTTAATAGACTTTTCCAATGAAAGCACATTGTAGCATTTGGGTTTTCTTTAATTTCATTTCCTTTCTGACTGTTTAAATTTGTATAAAAAACAAATCCTTTTTCACTATGATCTTTGAGCAGAACCATTCTTACTGAGGGAATGCCCTCTTTGTTTGCGGTACCAAGTGCTAAAGCATTAGGATCATTAATTTCTTTTTTTTTAGCCTCTTCAAACCATCTTTGAAATAGTTCAAATGGATTATCTAGATCTAAGAAGCATTTATTAAGCCCAAGTGAGTTTTTTTGATTCATAATTTTAACAAAATAATCTATACAATATAAATAATGTCATTTAATACTTTTGGAAAGTCTTTTCGTTTTACAACTTGGGGAGAATCCCATGGTCCAGCTATAGGGTGTGTTATCGATGGATGTCCACCATTAATACCATTAAATGAAGCCGATATTCAAAAAGAATTAAACAAACGAAAACCTGGGCAATCAAAATTTACTACTCAAAGGAAGGAAAGTGACAAGGTTCAAATTCTTTCAGGAGTTTTTGAGGGAAAAACGACTGGGACACCAATATCATTGATAATTTACAATGAAGATATGCGTTCAAAGGATTATAATGATATCAAAGATAAATTTAGACCAGGACATGCTGATTTCACATATTTTAAGAAGTATGGAATAAGAGACTACAGAGGTGGTGGTAGATCATCTGCTAGAGAAACAGCTGCAAGAGTTGCAGCGGGAGCAGTGGCAAAAAAAGTTTTAGAAAAAAAATTAGGAAAAAAATTTAAAATCTCCGGAGCTGTAACCCAACTTGGAATATTAGGATGTGATACCAATAAATGGGATGATAAAATAATTTCTAAAAATCCATTTTTTTGCCCAGATAAATCAATGTTAAAAATTTGGGAAAAATACTTGTTAAGTATCAGAAAAGCTGGATCGTCATGTGGAGCAATAATCGAAGTAAGAGCGAACGGTATTCCTGCTGGATTAGGCGCACCTATATACTCAAAATTAGATTCTGACATAGCATCAGCAATGATGAGTATAAATGCTGTAAAAGGAGTTAATATTGGCTCAGGTATGAACTCAGCGCAATTATCGGGTGAGGAGAATTCAGATGAAATTTCTCAAAATAAAAAAAAAACAAAATTTAAATCTAATAACGCTGGAGGTATTCTAGGAGGTATTTCTTCAGGTCAAGAAATAATTGTTTCGTTTGCTGTAAAACCAACGTCATCAATTTTAAAAAGTAGAAAAACAATCAATAAATATGGAAAGAATACAAGCATATCAGTAAAAGGTAGACATGATCCATGTGTGGGTATTAGAGCTGTGCCAGTGGGTGAAGCAATGTTATCTTGTGTTTTATTAGATCATTATCTTCTACACAAAGCTCAGTGTAGTTAATTTTGTTTTTTCAAAATTATATTGGAATTTAGTAAATCTAAAACTTTTTCCTCAATTGAAGCTGAATCAAGATTTGCCACTTTATACATTTTGTCTGGAGTATCTTGATCAATAAAAATGTCTGGTAATGTTAATGATCTAAATTTTAAATTAGAGTCCATTAAACCCTTTTTTGTCAAAAAATTCACTACATGAGATCCGAAACCACCAATTGAACCCTCTTCAATTGTCATAATTGCTTCATGAGTTGTAGCTAATTGCCAAATGAGATTTTCATCTAGAGGTTTTGCAAATCTAGCATCAACAACTGTTATTGGTACACCTTTTTTTAATAAATTTTCTGCAGCCTTCAAAGTCTCGCTCAATCTTGCTCCAAAATTTAAGATCGCTAATTTTTTTCCCTCTTTGATAATTTTTGATTTCCCTATCTCAATTTTTTCAGTTATCGATGGAAGAG
>CACCFV010000018.1 GCA_902544985.1 uncultured Pelagibacteraceae bacterium | reverse complement strand
TCATCACTAAAACCTGCTATTTTTTTCCAGAAATTAAAAGCCTCATCATCTTCATGAAAAACAGTTACATAAAGTCTGTTTTTATCTATACCAAAATCTTTGGTGATTAAATTCCATGCAAGTTCAATTCCTCTTTCTTTGAAATAATCTCCAAAAGAAAAATTTCCCAACATTTCAAAGAAAGTATGATGTCTTGGTGTATAACCAACATTTTCTAAATCATTATGTTTACCACCCGCTCTTACACACTTTTGTGAAGTAGTAGCTCTTTGGTAATCTCTTTTTTCTAGACCAGTAAATACATTTTTAAACTGAACCATTCCTGAATTGGCAAACATCAAAGTTGGGTCGTTATTTGGAACTAAATTGCTAGACTCAACAATTTTATGATCGTTTTTTTCGAAGTATTTAAGAAACGTGCTTCTTATCTCATTTAATGATTTGTCTGCCATATTTTTAAAATACAGCTTTTTTATTCTATGTCTAGATAACGATAAGGGGGAAAGGCGCTTTTAATAAGCGCCTTTATAATTTAAAGATGACCTTTAATTCTAGTTCTTTTTAGTAGGAGCAGTCTCTTTTGCAGCCTCTTCTTTTTCAGCTACTTTCTTCTCCTTTTCAATTTTTTCAGGACTTAATGGATTTCCTTCAATTTTCTTTGAAATCACACCAGCTTTTTCTCTAATTGCCATTTCTATTTCTGCAGCAACTTTAGGGTTTTGTGCAAGATAAGTTTTTGCATTTTCTCTACCTTGTCCAATTTTCTCACCTTTATAAGCATACCAAGCACCTGATTTTTCTATGATATCAGCTTTAGCACCTAGATCGACTAACTCACCCATTTTGCTAATACCTCTTCCATACATCAAATCAAACTCGACTACTTTAAATGGTGGTGCAACTTTATTTTTAACTACTTTAACTCTTGTAGTATTTCCAATAATTTCATCTTTGTCTTTGATGGCACCAATTCTTCTAATGTCCATTCTAACAGATGAGTAAAACTTAAGTGCGTTACCACCTGATGTTGTTTCTGGACTTCCAAACATAACACCAATTTTCATTCTGATTTGGTTAATGAAAATCATCATTGTGTTTGTATTTGAAATTGAACCAGTTAATTTTCTTAAAGCCTGACTCATAAGTCTTGACTGAAGACCAACATGATGATCTCCCATCTCACCTTCAATTTCAGCCTTTGGAGTTAGAGCTGCAACTGAGTCAATTACGATAACTGAAATAGAGCCTGATTTTACTAGTGTATCTGCTATTTCTAAAGCTTGTTCACCAGCATCTGGTTGTGAAATTAAAAGCTCCTCAGTATTTACGCCTAATTTTTTTGCATAAACTGGATCTAAAGCATGCTCTGCATCAACGAATGCACAAATTCCACCAGCTTTTTGAGCTTCAGCAACAACTTGTAATGCTAATGTTGTTTTTCCAGAAGACTCTGGTCCATAAACTTCAATAATTCTTCCTTTAGGTAAACCACCTATTCCCAAAGCTAAATCTAAACTTAAAGAACCTGTAGATATCGACTCGATATCCATTGCTCTTTTTTCACCAAGTTTCATCACAGAGCCTTTTCCGAAATTATCTGTGATTTGGCTGATTGCTGCGTCTAAAGCTTTATTTTTCTCTTTATTATCCAATTCTTGATCTTTAGTAGATTTAACTACTTTTAAGTTGTTTTTAGTCATTTTTTGCCTCTTTTTTTAATTTTTTTGTCACTCGAATCATGCTTATAAATGTACACATTTTGTTCTCATTAGCAAGATTTATTTATTTAGGCTTAAAAAAGCTAATTATTATCTTAATTTGAGATATTCGCTATTAAGCAATCCGATAGATTTTAAAAGATTAAACTGCGAGAGAATATAGTTTCTCTCAGAGTCTGCTAATGAAATCTGAGCATTTAATAATAAAGAGTTAGACTGAATAACCTCTAAAGTAGTTCTATCTGAACCACTGTTATATTCAGCTACAATTCCCTCATTTGCAATTTCTGCAGCGTTCACCTGAGCTCTTACTGAATTAAGAAGACTTTTGTTTGATTGATAATTTGACCAGGCGCTCGCAACGTCTGTTTGATTTTTTTTGATCATGTTATTTAAAAGAAGATTTTTTTGTGTCTCCATACTTTTGTTTTTATTCAAATTTGCATAATTCTTTCCACCTGAAAAAAATGGCCATGTCACTGTTGCTTTTAAGGTATCTTGTTCTTTTTCGTCATAGGTAGAACTTAGATCATCTGTTTTTGATCTATCAAAAGATAAGGTTGCTGTTGGAGCTAAATCAGATCTTGCACTAGTTGTATCTTTTTTTGATTGTTCATATTCAAGTTGAGCTATAATTAAATCTGGATTTCCTTTTTTTGATATTTCTATTGCAGAGTTTAATTCATTGGGTAAATTAACTATTAAGATAGATGATTTATCTAATGACTCTGCATCATTAATTATACCAATTACATTTTCATAATTTAGTTTACTGGTTAAAAAATCGTTTTCAGCTTGGATTAATTTTGCTTGTGCCCCAGCTAAAGAAGATTCTGATTGAGCAACATCTGATAGAGATATATTTCCTCGTTCAAGTCTAATTCTATCTGTTTCGACCTGTCGATCTAACAAATTAACATTGGATCTATTAATCTTAAGTTTTTCGTTAGCTGAAATTAACCCTGTATAAGCTTCAATTGATTTATATAGAATTTCTTGTTCTTTTTTTAAAAGCTTTGCCTTAGCTAATTCAATACCAATTTTACTTTTACTTAATTCAGCACCTCTTCCAAAATCTATTAATGTTTGTGTAATTGTTAATGATTGCACAGTTGGATCTACATCTGAAATTGTTGCATCTGTTCCATTCTGATTGGTTAATTTATTGGTATCTTCTGAGCTTTTACTTCCACTTAAGGTTACTGACGGTAAATACGAACTTATTGAAATTTTCAGTTCTTGCTCAGAGATATTTAAACTTTCCCTTTCAGCATTTAATTCATTATTATCATTATAAGCCTTTTTTAATGCTGCAGAAAAAGTCTCAGCACTAGCACTATTAAGCAAAAATATAAAACTTGTTATTATAAATAAAATTCTAATCATTTCTTTTTATATACAGCAGATTTAATTTGATGGTTACTATTTAAATTGAATATAATAGATGCATATTTTGGCATATTTCTAAACATATTTTGGGTAATTCTTTGATAAGTTTGCATAAAGTTTAATACATCTTCTCTACTCATTATTTTTGATTTCACTTTACTTTTAATCCAAAGTTTTCTTTCTTGTTTCAATCTCCATTTTTGTAATAAGCTGAAATTTTTTGCTTTTAAATAAACTAAACAATTTAATTGTGAATATAAATTTTTATATTTTGATTTTAATTGTTGGTTAACATATTTTCTCCAAATCTGTTTTTGATCTTTTGCCTTTTCCAATGAATTAATTGTTTTCTTTAAAGTATCATTTTTTTCTGATTTTGCACCAACACACCATCCCTCAAAAATAATAACATCTGGTCTCTTCTTTAAATCGTACCATTTTTTTTTGTTATACCTGTCATCGATAGCTTTATTAAATATCGGTAATTTTAATCTTTTAAATTTCTTACTTTTTGATTTTTTAAAGAAATTCAGCATCATGTTAATGTCATGTGTTCCGGGTACGCCTCTAGTTAAAAGCATAGGATGAACTCTTTTTGATAAGTTTATTCTTTCTTTTCTCGTTTTATAAAAATCATCGATAGAAATTCTAAATACATTTAATTTAAAATATTTGGTTAAAATAATTCTGATTAAAGAGCTAATTGTAGTTTTACCTGTTCCTTGTCCTCCAGCCAAACCTACAAAATACGGCCTTTTTTTATTAGCTTTTTTACTAATCCAAAAACATAATGGTATTAAGAAAGACTTAATCATTCTTTCTTTGTTTTTGAATTTATCAGCTTTTGTTTCTTGAGATTTAATAAACCTTAAACAATCCTTTTTAACTTTATCAAAACACTCAACAGTTAATTTCATTGAAATTTTATTTTTTCTGATCCATTGGATGATTTTTGCCATCAAAGAAAGCTATCTCTTTTAAATTATCCACTTTAACTTCATCAACACAACCTAAATTAAATCCAGTCATTGCAGGTGCACTTCTTGGATTATGATGGGTATAGATTCCACACTCAGTGCAAAAGTAATGATTAGCAACTTTTGTGTGATATTGATAAAGTTTTAATTTATCTTTCCCTTTAGTGATTTTGAAATCTTCATTTTTTACCATGCCCATAGTTGCATTTTTTCTTTTACAGATAGAACAATTACATCTAACTATTTTTGCTAACTCATTTATTGATGAATTAATTTCTGCTTCAACTGCTCCACAATGACAATTTAATTTCATGATCAGATTAAAATTTATATATCTTTATTTCTAACTCAAACTATCCTTGGTTGAAGTTATCCACAAGCATACAAAATATAGTTTTGATGTTCACGTTTTGATTCACTTTTGATTCAATTACGGACTCAAAATACAACCTCTTGCGTGTATTGTATAAATGAGCTATAAATTAGAACAAAACAAGAACATGAAACTAACTATTCCTTATTATCTACATAAAGCTGGCGCTGGTTTTCCCTCACCTGCCACTGATTATATCGAAGAAGATATCGATCTAAACATGCATTTAATCAAAAATGTTCCGGCTACTTTCATTATCAGGGTTCAGGGCAAATCCATGGTCGATGTTGGGATTAATGATGGAGACTTATTAGTTGTCGATAAAAGTTTAAAACCAAAAAATTTTTCAACAGTTATTGCAAATGTTCATGATGAACTTGTAGTTAAAACTTTAGTTCAAGAAAGAGATAAAAAATTTCTATCCTCTGGCTCTAAAGATTTTTCTAACAGAATTCTAATTAATGAAGAAGAAGATGTTTTTATTTGGGGGGTCGTGACTTATGTCATCCATTCTACGTACTAAAAAAATAGGTTTGGTTGATTGTAATTCTTTCTATGTTTCTTGTGAAAGATTATTTAATCCGAAAATAAGAAAGAAACCTGTTGTAGTTTTATCTAATAATGACGGTTGTATCATTTCTAGATCTAATGAAGCTAAAGCTTTAGGAATTAAAATGGGAGAGCCCTATTTTAAGGCAAAAGATATTATTGTAAAAAATAAAGTTGAAGTTTTTTCATCAAATTATTCTTTATATGGAGATTTATCCAGAAGAGTAATGAGAACTCTGAAAAGGTTTAATACTGAAATAGAAGTATATTCAATTGATGAGGCATTTATAGATTTATCTAATTTCCCTGATTCAGAGGTCGAAAGAGTTGGGAAAGAAATTAGAGAAACAGTTTTACAATGGACTGGTATTCCAACTAGTATTGGTATCGCTAAAACTAAAACT
>CACCFV010000017.1 GCA_902544985.1 uncultured Pelagibacteraceae bacterium | reverse complement strand
ATCAGGAAAATCTTCATTAGCATTCGATACAATTTATGCTGAAGGTCAAAGAAGATATGTTGAAAGTTTATCAGCGTATGCAAGACAATTTCTAGATAAGATGAAAAAGCCAAATGTGGACCTTATAGAGGGTTTAAGTCCTGCGATTTCGATAGAGCAAAAAAATACTTCAAAAAATCCTAGGTCTACAGTTGCAACCGTCACTGAAATTTATGATTATATGAGAGTATTATATGCTAGAGCTGGCATTCCGTATTCACCATTTACTGGTAAACCGATTCAGTCACAAACTGTTAGTCAAATAGTAGATAAGATTAAAAGATTACCAAAAAAATCAACTATTTATCTTTATGCTCCTGTAGTTAGGGGAAGAAAAGGTGAATATAGAAAAGAGATTTTGAATTATAAAAAAAGAGGCTTTAGAAAAATTAAAATTGATGATGTTTTATATGATATTGAAAAAGTTCCAGAACTTAATAAAAAAATTAAACATGATATATCGATACTGGTTGATAGGATAGTTCTAAACCCAACTTTAGGAAATCGACTTGCAGAAGGTATAGAAACATCAATTCAGTTAGCTAATGGTCTTTTATTTGTTGAATATGAGGATGAAACTTTACCGAAAAAATTCAGAAAATTAGAAAAATTAATTTTTTCAACAAAATTTGCATGTCCTGAAAGTGGATTTACAATAGAGGAAATTGAACCAAGATTATTTTCTTTTAATAGTCCATTTGGTGCTTGTGAAGAATGCGAGGGTATTGGGGTAAAATTAAATGTTGATCCAAATTTAGTTGTACCAAATGAGAAAAAAGCATAGTTGATGGAGCTATCGAGCCATGGGCAAAAACAACAACATTATATTATGCTCAAACTTTAAGTTCTTTAGCTAAACATTATGGATTTTCTCTAGAGGAAAAATGGTCAAAATTATCCAAAAAGATAAAAGATATTATTCTTTATGGATCTGATGATGAAGAAATAAAATTTACATATGATGATGGGTATGAAAAATATTCACATAAGAAAACTTTTGAGGGTGTTATAAATAACTTAGAAAGAAGATATTTAGAGACAGATAGTGATTGGAAAAGAGAGGAAATTGCTCAATATCAATCCGATACTAAATGTGAAAGATGTAACGGTCATAGGCTAAAAGATGAAGCTTTATGTGTTAAAATAGATGGTCTTCATATCAGTGAGGTTACAGAAAAATCGATTTCAGATGCTGCTTTATGGTTCGAAAACTTAAAAAATAATTTAGACAAAAGACAGCTAAAAATTGCTGAACATATTTTAAAAGAAATTAATGAAAGATTAAATTTTTTACTGAATGTTGGTCTTGATTATTTAACACTATCTAGAGAGTCAGGATCTTTATCAGGTGGTGAGGCACAAAGGATAAGATTGGCATCACAAATTGGTTCTGGTTTGACAGGTGTTCTATATGTCTTAGACGAACCATCAATAGGTCTTCATCAAAAAGATAATGTGAAACTCATAAATGCTTTAAAAAGGTTAAGAGATTTAGGCAATACAGTTATTGTAGTTGAGCACGATACTGAAACAATGGAAAATGCAGATCATATAATTGATTTAGGACCAGAGGCCGGTAACAAAGGTGGTGAGGTTGTTGCTCAAGGTTCAATAAAAGAAATAAGTCAAAACCATAATAGTATTACTGGAAAGTATTTATCGAACAAGTTTAAAATAAATGTACCACCGAAAAGAAGATTAGCCAAAAATGGAAGATTTTTGGAAATTACAGGCGCAACAGGTAATAATTTAAACAATGTAAATCTAAAAATTCCTTTAGGAAGTTTAACTTGTGTCACTGGAGTATCTGGGAGTGGCAAATCTACTCTTGTATTACAAACTTTATATAATGCCTTAAATCTTACGTTGAATAATAATAAATCTAGAAAAATTCCAAAACCTTTTAAAGGTTTTAAAGGAACGGAGTTAGTTGATAAGATTATCGATATTGATCAATCACCTATTGGGAGAACTCCGAGATCTAATCCTGCAACTTATACAGGTGCTTTTGGTCCTATCAGAGACTGGTTCACTGGTTTACCCGAGTCAAAGTCTAGGGGCTATAAGCCAGGAAGATTTTCATTTAATGTTAAAGGTGGTAGATGTGAGGCCTGTGAAGGTGATGGTGTTATTACTTATGAAATGCACTTTTTACCAGATGTATATATTCAATGTGATGAGTGTAAAGGAACTAGATACAATAGGGAAACTCTAGAAATAAAATTTAAAGATAAAAGTATTGCTGATGTCTTGAATATGACTGTTGATGAAGGATGTGAATACTTTGAGAATATATCTAATATTAAAACAAAATTACTTACACTTAAGAAAGTTGGTTTAGGATATATAAAGATTGGTCAACAAGCTACAACGTTATCAGGTGGTGAAGCCCAAAGAATTAAATTAGCTAAAGAATTATCTAAAAGATCTACAGGAAGAACAATGTATATTTTAGATGAACCAACTACTGGCTTACATCAACACGATATAAAAAAATTACTTGAAATTCTTCATACATTTGTAGCCCTTGGAAATACTGTTGTTGTGATTGAACATAATTTAGATGTAATAAAGACAGCAGATTATATTGTTGATATGGGTCCTGAAGGTGGTGCCAAAGGTGGAAAAATTATCGCAGAAGGAAAGCCTGAGGAAATTTGCAAAATAACTGAGAGTTATACTGGAAAATTTTTGAAACCTCTTTTAAATTAAAATAAACGTTGTTAAATATGATCAAAATTAGTATATTTAAATATGGATAAATTGTTAGCCTCCCTACCAAGAACAATACATGCCTCATTAGCATTAGCTGTTATAGTCTTTATTGGATTGTTTTATCAAAATGATGGATTTAGTTTCGATAGACTTTTCTGGTCTTGGTTAACAAGATTTTTTCATGTTGTAGTAGCAATAATGTGGATAGGACTTTTATGGTATTTCAATTTCGTACAGATCCCTAACATGAGTAAAATTCCTGATGAGCAAAAACCAGCTATAGGTAAAGTTATTGCTCCAGCTGCTCTTTTTTATTTTAGATGGGCAGCAGCGCTTACTATTCTATCAGGATTTATATTAGCATGGTTAAATGGATATCTTCACGACGCTATGACTTTAAGCATAGGCTCAGGAGTACCGAAACATACTGCCATCGGAATTGGTATGTGGTTAGGTGTTGTTATGGCTTTTAATGTATGGTTTGTAATTTGGCCAAATCAGAAAAAAGCTTTAGGTATAGTAGAATGTGAACCTGAGGTAAAAGCAAAATCAGCTAAGACTGCTATGCTGTTTTCAAGAACTAATACTTTGTTATCTTTACCAATGCTACTTTCAATGGTAGCTGCCCAAAATTTATATTAATTTTTATCTTCTCTGAGAACTGTTTTTTGAGATACATTTAGTCTTACTAACACTGTGTTTGCAATATAAATTGATGAATAAGTACCAAAAATTACACCGAATATCATTGCTAAAGAAAAACCTTTCAAAACTTCACCACCAAAAAAGAATATTGAAAGTAAAGCTAATAGTGTTGTAATAGAAGTTATCAAAGTTCTAGATAAAGTTTCATTTATAGAAATATTTGTTAATTCAAAAATTTTTATATCTGAATATTTTCTTAAATTCTCTCTAACTCTATCAAAAATAACGACTGTATCATTCATTGAATAACCTACTATTGTTAATACGGCAGCAATTATTGAAAGATTAATCTCAAGACCCAACAAAGAGAAGAGACCAAGTGTAACAATTACATCATGAAATAAAGCAACTATAGCACCTAAGCTAAATTGCCATTCAAATCTTATCCAAATGTAAACAAGCATTAAAAACAAAGCAACCGATATTGCAATCACACCAGATCTTAATAATTCAGCACTAACTTTAGGACCGACATTTTCCACACGTCTAAAATTGAAGTTATTTCCAAATGATTTATCCAAATTCTTTTTAATTTCTTCAATTACGTTTTTATTTTCATTATTTTCAAACTTAATCAAATAATCAGTCTCATTGCCAAAATTTTTAACAGATACATCGCCTAAATTCATTTGACTTAAATTATCTCTAAGCGAAGAAACATTAATTTTTGTATCTGATGATCTTAATTCAATAAGAGTTCCACCTTTGAAATCTATTCCAAAATTTAAACCTTTAAATGTAAGTAATAATAAGGAAATTATTACTAAGGATACTGAAAGAATATTAAATTTATTGTAATATCTATTAAAAGCTATCATTTAAATCAGTCCCTGTTTTTCTTTATTTTTTGACACATATAAAACAGTTAATAATCTTGCTATAAAATAAACTGTAAATAGTGTTGTAAATATCCCAATTCCTAAAGTTAATGAAAATCCTTTAATTGGACCTGATCCCATGAAAAATAAAATTATTGCTGCTAATAAAGTAGTTATATTGGCATCTAATATAGCAGTTCTTGATTTTGTATAACCACTGTCAAATGCGATCAAATTATTTTTTTCATTCTTTAGTTCTTCTTTAATTCTTTCAAAAATAAGAACGTTTGCATCGACAGCCATACCAACGGTAAGAATTATTCCTGCTATACCAGGTAAAGTTAGGGTTGCTTCAAACAAAGTTAATACACCAACCAATATTAAAAGATTTAATAGTAAAGCAATATTAGTGATAATTCCAAAAATTTTGTATTTAACCAAAATAAAAAGTATGACCAGTATAAAACCAATTAAGAGTGCGAGCATACCTGCATTAATAGAGTCTTGTCCTAAATCAGGGCCAACAGTTCTTTCTTCAATTATATTTAGAGGTGCAGGTAATGCACCTGATCTTAAAAGTAGCGCAAGGTCAGTAGCTGATTGAAATGTAAATCCACCACTAATTTGACCAGATCCAGTTGCAATTGTATCTCTTATCACTGGGGCACTGATTATTTTTCCATCTAAAACGATAGCTAATCTTTTGCCAATACCAGTTGATGTAGCTTTACCAAATCTTTTTGCACCTACCCTATCCAAAGAAAAATTTACGACCGTTTCGTTAGTTTCACTATTCATTCTTGGCTGAGCGTCCAAAAGATTATCACCACTTAATATAATTCTTTTACTAACTATTGCTTCCTCAGAACCATCTTCAAATAATAATTTTTCTGCTCCAAATGAATCTTCGGTATCGTTCGTAACAAATCTAAATGTTAAATTAGCAGTCTTACCTAATAAAGATTTTATTCTCATTGGATCATCTAAACCTGGTAATTCAACTAAAATTCTGTCATTGCCTCTTTTAAGAATATTGGGCTCGTTTGTTCCAATCTCATCAATTCTTCTTCTAACTATTTCTAGTGCTTGATCTTGAGAGGAAGTTTTTAGATTAATAATACCTTGCTTAGAGTAAGAAACTTTAAAAGAATTATTTTCTTCTATTATGTCTAATTGATGAGATTTAAATCTTTGGTAATAAGGATTTATTCTACTTTCCTCTGATTTAAATTCATCCAAAATAGCTTGTTTAGAATTTTCATCTGAAGTGAAAAAAAGAGTTTGATCTAAAAGTTTGAAATTTGTGGTTTTAATATTTTTATCTTTAAAATAATTTCTTATTGTAACAGTTAAATTTTGAAGTTTTTGTTCAATTACTGGATCGTTATTAATTTCTAGCAACAGATAAGATCCGCCTTGTAAATCTAGTCCTAAATTTATCTTTTTATTTAGTAACTTATTATCAAATTTAAAAAGATTTGATGAGGCGATGATGACAAAAAAAACAGAAATTAAGGTAATAAAAATAATTCTTAGTTTTGAAAAATATAACACTTTATATTCAAAAAAATTATTTTTTTAATTCTTGAGAATTCATTAAACTTTGAACACCAGTACCTCTAATTACTTCAACGGTCACATTTTCAGCAATTTCTACTTCAATTTTATCATTATCGATAACTCTTGAAATTGTTCCAGTGATACCGCCAGAGGTTACAATTTTGTCACCTTTTTTTAAATTCTCTACCATAGCTTTATGTTCTTTAACTTTTTTTTGCTGAGGTCTTATTAAGAAAAAATAAAAAATAACAAAAATTAAAATTAACGGTATAAATTGTCCTATTCCTGCACTATCCATAAAACTCCTTAATTAAATTGATTATTTATACTATCTAAAAGACTAAAACAACTTTATTTGACAGAAATTTTTTCCAAATTGTCCATATACGGTCTTAAAACTTTTGGAATTATTATCGAACCATCTTTTTGCTGATAATTTTCTAAAATTGCTATTAAGGTTCTACCCACTGCTAAACCACTACCATTCAAAGTACCAACATAAAGAGTTTCTTTTTTTTGACTCTTGTATCTTGCTTTCATTCTCACAGCTTGAAATGTTGCACAAGATGAGCAAGAAGAAATTTCTCTATATTTTTTTTCAGAAGGTAGCCAAACTTCAATGTCATAGGTTTTCTCAGCACTAAAGCCCATATCACCACTACAAAGAATCATTTTTCTATATGGTAATTCCAATAGATCTAAAATTGTAGTTGCACATTTAGTCATTCTCTCTAGTTCTTCTAAGCATTTTTCTTGCTCAACAATACTGACCATTTCAACTTTATAAAACTGATGTTGTCTAATCATTCCTTTTGTATCTTTGCCATAACTACCTGCCTCTTTTCTAAAGCAAGGCGTGGATGCAACAAATCTCATTGGTAGATCTTTTTGATTAATAATCTTATCTTTAACAATATTAGTTAAAATTACCTCTGCAGTGGGTATTAAAAATTTCCTTTCACCATTATCTTCAAGTTTAATTTCAAATTGATCATTTTCAAATTTAGGAAGTTGACCAGTACCAAACATTGTACTTTCGGAAGCGAATAAAGGTGGTGAAATTTCTTCATAACCATTTTTTATTATGTGCGTATCTAACATAAAATTTGAAATAGCTCTCTCTAGTAATGCCAGTTTATTTTTAACAAATACAAAACGTGAACCCGTAGTTTTTGTCGCTAAATCAAAATCAAGCATTCCAAGTTTTTCACCCAATTCATAATGTGATAAAGGATTAAAATCAAATTTTGGTATTTGTCCTGACTTCATTATTTCTACATTATCATTTTCATCTTTACCGTTAGGAACATCCTTGTGAGGAATATTTGGTATAAATGATAAAATCTTATCTAATTGATCTTTTATAATTTTTTGTTGTTTTGAAATTTCCTCAATTTCATTTGAGATTTCTTTTGATTTTTTAAATAATTTTTCATCTTTAGATTTTGAAATTTCTTTTTTTTCATTCTCTAAAGTTTCTTTTTTTTGAATAAAATTTCTATTTTGAATATCTAAATCTTTAAGCTCATTAAAATCTATTTGGAGAAATCTACCTTTAAGAGCATCTTTAAAATCATCAAAATTTTTTCTTATTTCCTTTAAGTTATGCATTAGAATCTTTAAATTTCTTATCCTCTATAAACTTTACAGAAAAAATTGATAATTCATATAAAATTAATAAAGGAATTGCTAAACCAATTTGTGTGATAGGGTCAGGTGGTGTTAATAATGCTGCTGCAGCAAAAATTATAACTACAACATATTTTCTTCTTTTCTTTAAAAATTCAGAATCAACAATACCTATTCTAGCCAATAAACTTAAGACTACAGGTAATTGAAAACTTATACCAAAAGCAAAAATAAGTTTCATGACTAATGATAAATATTCATTTACCTTAGCCTCTAATTGAATCGGTAAACTTGTAGATAAACCCGTGCTTTCAAATGATAAAAAAAACTTTATCGCTAACGGCATAATCAAGTAATAAACCAACATCCCTCCTAGAAAAAAAAGCACAGGAGTCAGTATTAGGTAAGGTAAAATTGCATGCTTTTCATGTTTATATAAACCAGGCGCTATAAATTTCCAAATTTGCATCAATATAAATGGGCATGTAACAAAGAATGCTGTAAAGAAGGAAATCTTTAGATATGTCAAAAAAGTTTCCTGGAGAGCGGTAAATATTAATCTTCTGTCAGTTCCATCGTCTTTAACGGCTTGGGCAAAAGGGTCTACTAAAAAACCATATAACTGTTCTGCAAAAAAATAACATCCAATAAAAAAAACAATTAGAAAAATAAAACTATGTATAAGTCTTTTTCTTAGTTCAGCTAAATGGCTTACAAAACCACCTTCTTTATCATTCTGACTCATGCTTTCTTTCTTCTTTTTTTTCTATTTTGTCATTTTCAATATCAATATTTGAAACTTCATTTTGGACGTTATTTATATAATTCTTAATTGTACCAATCCATGAACCAACTTTTTTTAACATTATTGGAAAATCTTTTGGTCCAAGAACAACAATAGCTATTGCTACGATAATTAAAATCTCAAACCAACCAATAGTAGGCATGTGATTTAATCTTTTTTGTTATTATCTTGATTATCTTCGGAAATATTTTTAGGTTCGTTGTCATCAGTAACATCTGATGCCATACCTTTTTTGAAGCTCTTAATTCCTTTAGCAACATCTCCCATCAGACTTGAAATCTTACCTCTTCCAAAAAGTAACACTACAAGTATAACAACAATTGCTATCTGCCAAATTCCTATGCTCATAGAAAAGTTATATATCTTTTATTCTCAATTTTAAAGTAACTTTTTTTAAGCTAAGTTATGAATTCTTATTTTTCTCCTCAGAGTCTAAAGTGCTGCTTAGCATTTCATCAATATTCGAATAAATATCCTCTTTTTTACCATCTTGTTTCTCTTTATAAAATTTACCAGTTCCAAAAATGGCATTGTCAATATTTGTACTATCGATAAGACCAGCGGCACCCAATTCATCAACGGTTGGTAAATCGGATAACTTTTGAAGATTAAAATGACTTAAAAAATCATCAGTCGTAACATATTGAATAGGTTTTCCGGGGACATCTTTTCTACCACCTGGTTTTACCCAGTTTAACTCCATCAAAATTTCAAGAGTATTTGTACCAAATGCAACACCTCTGATT
>CACCFV010000016.1 GCA_902544985.1 uncultured Pelagibacteraceae bacterium | reverse complement strand
TTTTTATTTTTTCATTTCTTGTGTTTGTATTTATTATTGATATATCCTCATCCATATCTAAATCATATTTCTTAAAACATATTGAAGTATCCCACCATTTTTATAATACTCCAATTCATTTTTTGTATCAATTCTGCATAGGGTATCTATTATTTTAACATCACCCGATGCATATTTGATCTCAACTTTAACTTTATCAGATGGATTAATTCCTTTTTCAATATCTATTACACTTATTAACTCAGAACCTAATAAGTTCAGATTTTTTCTATTCATATTTTCTGTAAATTGTAATGGCAATATCCCCATCCCTATTAAATTAGATCTATGTATTCTCTCAAAACTCTCTGCAATAACTACCTTAACTCCAAGCAATTTAGTTCCTTTTGCAGCCCAATCACGAGAGGAGCCTGTTCCATATTCTTTACCGCCAACTACAACTAAATCAGTTCCTCTTTTTTTATATTTCACTACTGCATCATAAACCGACATAACTTTTTCTTCAGGATATAATGTTGTGAAACCACCTTCAGTTCCTGGAGCCATTTCATTTTTAATCCTTATATTCGCAAATGTGCCTCTCATCATTACCTCGTGATTTCCACGTCTAGAGCCATATGAGTTATAGTCCTTTGGAAGAATTTGGTAATTCATAAAATACTCTCCTGTTGGACTATCTTTTTGAATATTACCAGCTGGAGAAATATGATCGGTTGTAACCATATCTCCCAATATCAATAAAGGTCTTGCATTTTTAATCTCTTTGAAACCCTCTGGCTCATCACTAAGATTTTCAAAAAATGGTGGTTTTTTTACATATGTAGAATTTTCATCCCAATTATAAATACTGCTTTTCTCTGTTTTGATTTCTTGCCATTGTTTTGGTCCTTCTGAAACATTTGAATATCGTTTAACAAACATATCTGCATTCAGAGAATTCTTTAAAGTATTCTCTATTTCTTTATTTGATGGCCAGATATCTTTTAAAAATACATCTTTACCATTTTTATCTTTTCCAATTGAATCTTTAATCAAGTCAAATTCCATGTGACCTGCAAGAGCATAAGCTACAACAAGTGGAGGAGAGGCTAGATAATTTGCCTTAATATGTGGTGAAATTCTTCCTTCAAAGTTTCTGTTGCCTGACAAAACAGACACAGCGTATAAATTTTCTTTTTGAATAGCGTCAACTATATTTTCTGCTAACGGACCTGAATTACCAATACAAGTTGTGCAACCATAACCGACCAAATTAAATCCTAATTGATCTAAGTAAGTATTTAAACCTGCTTTCTCTAAATAATCAGTTACTACTTGAGAGCCAGGAGCTAAAGATGTTTTAACCCATGGTTTAACATTTAATCCTAACTCAACAGCTTTTTTTGCAAGTAGTCCAGCTCCAATTAAAACATTTGGATTGGAAGTATTAGTGCATGATGTAATTGCTGCAATTAATATTGAGCCATCCTTAATTTCATAATCAGTATCTTTTACCTTAGAAATCTTATACTCTTTTTTATCTGTAGCTTCTTTAAATACTTTTTTAAAATTACTTGATGCGTCGGTTAAAAGGACTTTATCTTGTGGTCTTTTAGGACCTGAAATAGTAGGAACTACAGTGGACATATCTAAAGAGATTTTATCAGTAAACTCAATTTCGTCACTTGACCACAAGCCTTGTTCCTTCGCATACTTTTCGACAATTGCCACTGTTTCTTTATCTCTTCCTGAAAATTCCAAATATTTTAAAGTTTCTTCGTCTATTGGAAAGAAGCCACATGTAGCGCCATACTCTGGAGCCATGTTAGCAATCGTTGCTCTATCTGCTAAAGTTAAATTTTTTAATCCTTCACCGTAAAATTCAACAAATTTTCCGACTACACCTTTGTCTCTAAGCATTTTAACAACTGTTAAAACTAAGTCTGTAGCAGTTGTGCCCTCTGGCATTTTTTTTGTAACTTCAAATCCAACAACTTCAGGAATCAACATTGAAATAGGTTGTCCAAGCATACCTGCTTCTGCTTCAATTCCACCAACACCCCATCCTAAAACTGATAAACCATTTACCATTGTAGTATGACTATCAGTTCCAACAAGTGTATCAGGGAATAAATATTTTTCTCCTTTGTATTCTTCCGACCAAACTACTTTTGATAAATATTCTAAATTAACCTGGTGGCAAATACCAGTACCCGGAGGAACAATCCTAAAGTTATTAAAAGCACTTTGACCCCATTTTAAAAAAGAATATCTTTCACCATTTCTCTTAAATTCAATATCTACATTTTTTTCAAATGAATCTTTTTTAGCTGATTGATCAACTTGAACTGAGTGATCAATAACCAAATCAACTGCAGATAAAGGATTAATTGTATTTGGGTCTTTATTTTTTTCTTTCACAGCTTCTCTCATAGCAGCTAAATCAGCTACTGCTGGTATTCCAGTGTAATCTTGGAGTAAAACTCTAGCTGGCCTATAAGCTATTTCAGTTTTTGATTTCTTTGTATCCAGCCAATTTTTGACTGCCTCTATTTGGTTTTTATTAACAGATACATCATCCTCATATCTAAGAAGATTTTCCAATAAAACTTTTAATGACTTAGGTAATTTTGAAACACCTTGTAAGCCATTTAACTCAGCTTTTTTTAATGAGTAATATTTAAATTTTTTACCATTAACCTCTAGGTCGGATAATGATTTGTAAGAATTTTTATTTCCTGGTTTCATATTTTATATATAAAATGTAATTATGCTCAAAAGAAGAAGCACTGACATAACATAATTAAAGTATTTAATATATTTCTCATTTGTCGCAAATTTCCTTAGATATTTGCCAACAAAAGTCCAAAAGGTGATGCTTGATAAAGAAACTACAAAGGCAAATAAAACAACTTGAGTCGCATAATTAAGGTAATTTTCTCCGTATTCAACATATGTTGAAACAATAATAATTCCTATCAAAACTCCTTTAGGATTTAAAAATTGGAAAATGAAAGTATCTAAAAAAGAAATTGGATTCTCATTTTTTTTTTCGTTAGATGCTTTAGAAAAACTTATCTTATAGGCCAGATATATTAAGAATAAACTTCCTAAATATTTTAAAATAGTTTGTATAATTGGAAATAATTTAAAAACATTAACTAATCCGATTGTTAAAGCAAATACAACTGCAGTAAATCCAAAAGTAACTCCAAAAATATGTGGGATTGTTTTTTTTATTCCAAAATTAAAACCAGAATAAGAAGCAACTACGTTATTAGGTCCTGGTGTATAAGCGGCTACTATCCAAAAAAGTGCCATCGATAAAAATTCTGGATGCATATTTATGCTATAGGTAAACCATTTTCTGCTTTTTGTGAGGGATGTACCAATGTAACTTTTCCATCAGAGTCTATTGAACCTAAAAGTAAAAATTGAGATTTTACACCTGCAATATTTTTTTCTGGAAAATTACAAACACCAATCACTTGTTTACCAACCAAATTTCCCTCATTATAAAAATGAGTAATTTGTGCCGATGATGTTTTCACACCTATCTCATTTCCAAAATCTACTTCAACAACTAAAGATGGTTTTCTAGCTTTTTCATTTTTTTTGACCGAAAGTACTGTTCCAAGTCTAATGTCTATTTTTTCAAATATGTCGTAAGTAATTTGTTCTTTCATAAATGTGATATTTATATTAATTATTAGTAATGAGTACAGAAGTAAATTTAGAAAAATTATACGAGAATTCTATCAAAATTTTATCCGATTTAATTGGATTTAAAACTATTTCAGGAGAAGATAACAATGATTTAATTAATTATTGTGAAAAATATCTCGGTGATTTAGGCGCTACCTCATTTAAAACTTATGATGATGAAAAAAAAAGAGTAAACCTTTTTGCAACAATCAAAGCAAAAAAATCAAATGGTGTTAAACCAATAATTTTATCTGGTCATACTGACACTGTCCCTGTTTCAAAAAGTTGGAGCACTGACCCTTTCAAAGCAACAATTAAAGATGACAAACTCTATGGAAGAGGTTCCTGTGATATGAAAGGATTTATTGCATGTACATTAGCGTTTGCTCCAATTTTTTCTAAAGTGGATCTTAATAGAGATATTCATTTTTCTTTCACTTTTGATGAGGAGACTGCATGCTTGGGTACACCAATATTAATAAAAGAACTTAAAAAAAGAAAAATTCAAGATGGAATTTGTATTGTGGGAGAACCTACAAAAATGAAAATCATAGATGCACACAAAGGATGTTACGAATATACTACTTATTTTGAAGGATTAGCTGGACACAGCTCAATGCCACACAAAGGTGTGAGTGCTGTTGAATTTGCATCAAAATATGCAAATAAGTTAATAGAGCTTAGGGAAGAATTAAAAAAAAGAGCTCCCAAAGACTCAATATTTGATCCTCCTTTTTCAACATTACAAGTTGGAGGTATATTTGGTGGTATTGCTCATAATGTAATAGCTGACAAATGTCGTGTTGAGTGGGAGACAAGACCAGTTGTCAAAGAAGATGGTATTTTTCTAAATCAACAAATAGATAAATATGCCAATGAAGTTTTATTACCAGAGATGAAGAAAGTTTTTCCTAATTCAAAGATAACAAAGGAAATAATAGGTGAAGTTACGGGTTTTGATCGTGTAGATAATTCAGAAGCATGTGAATTGGTCTCAAGTTTAACTGGTGATAATTCCAGAGAAGTTGTATCTTTTGGAACTGAAGCAGGATTATTTCAAGAAATTGGTATCAGCACAGTTGTTTGTGGCCCAGGTTCTATTGAACAAGCTCACAAAGTTGATGAGTTCATCGAACTCAATGAGCTTAAAAAATGTTTAAAGTTTCTTGAGGGGATTAAGAAAAATTCTACTCTAAATTAACTCCATCCACCAACAGATTTCACCTCTAGAAACTCCTCAAGACCATGTTCCCCAGCTTCTCTACCAATACCAGAATGTTTGAAACCACCAAACGGTGCATCAACTGCAATACCAGCTCCATTGACATCCACCATTCCTGATCTAAGTTTTCTAGCAACTCTTTTTATTTTTTCTTTATCTGTAGTTTGAATATAATTTGTTAATCCATAAGGAGTATCATTTGCAATCTCAATAGCTTCTTCCTCTGTTTCAAAAGGCATTACTGATAAGACTGGTCCAAATATTTCTGTTCTAGCTATTTCCATATTGTTATTAACATCTGCAAATACTGTAGGTTTTACAAAATAACCCTTTTCTAATCCCTCTGGTTTACCTGGACCACCTGCTACTAGTTTGGCTCCTTCATCAATACCTTTCTTAATTAAAGTTTGTATTTTGTTGTACTGAGTTTCAGAAATAACCGGACCAATATGTTCTCCCTCTTTTTTTGGATCACCAACTTCAAATTTTTCTGTATACTTTTTCAATCTTTCAACAGCATCATTATACATTGATTTTTCTACTAGCATTCTTGTAGGTGCATTACATGATTGACCTGAATTTCTAAAACATCTGAGCGCTCCTCTTTCAATAGCTTCTGGGTCAGCATCTTTAAAGATAATGTTTGCTCCCTTACCACCTAATTCTAAACTAACTCTTTTAAAATCTTTAGCAGCATTTTGTGAAATTAGTGCTCCTGCTCTAGTCGATCCAGTAAATGAAATCATATTTATGTCAGGGTGACTTGTTAAAGAATCACCTGTCGTTGCTCCATCACCGTTTACTAAATTAAATACGCCTGGAGGAAATTTTGTTTCATCAATCAACTCAGCTAAAATCATTGATGATAATGGAGCTAATTCTGATGGTTTTAAAACCATGGTGCAACCAGATGCTATTGCAGGCATTACTTTTAAACAAACCTGATTCATTGGCCAATTCCACGGTGTGATTAATGCACATACGCCTTTTGGTTCATAAATAAGTCTTTGGTTAGGCGCATGTTCTCCTAATGGTTTTTCAAATTCAAAATTTTTTAAATATCTTATAAATGATTTTAAATGTGCAGCACCTGTACCAGCTTGAAGTTTTGTTGCAAAATCTTTTGGTGCTCCCATCTCTATTGTAATCGCATTTGCGATGTCAGCCCATCTTTTCTTATAATTTTCGTAAAGTTTTTCTAATAATTTTATTCTCTCCTCTTTTGCTGAAAACGCCCAAGAACTGTAAGCTTTTTTGGCAGCATTCACAGCATCATTAACATCATCTTTATTACCTAGTGTTATAACTGCGCAATTTTCTTCAGTTGCAGGATCAATTACTTTGATTTCTTCTTTACTTTTTGGTGTTACCCATTTGCCGTTGATATAAAAATTCTTTTTATTTTCCATTGGAGATTCCTATCCTTTCTTTATTTTTTTGCAAATAGATTTGTTAACTCATAAACTATGGTAGCAGCTGCAAGTGATGTTACCTCAGCATGATCATAAGCAGGTGATACCTCAACAACATCTGCAGAGATTAAATTCATGCCAGACAAGCCTCTAATAACATTAACCATTTCTCTAGTGGTCATACCAGCTATTTCTGGTGTACCAGTGCCAGGCGCAAAAGCAGGATCTAAAACATCAATATCAATTGATAAATATAATGGATTATCTCCTACTCTCTTTTTTATCCTTTCAGCAATTTTACCAGTACCTTCAGTTTGAAACTCATCACAATGAATTATCTTAAATCCAAAACTTTCATCATTTTTAAGATCTTCTCTGCTATATAATGGACCTCTAATACCAACATGCATTGAAGCATCATCCATAAATAAATTTTCCTCTCGAGCTCTTCTAAAAGGAGTCCCATGTGTGTAAGGTGCACCAAAATAAGTGTCCCAAGTATCCAAATGTGCATCAAAATGTACTAGAGCCACTGGACCATTGTTAATTTTATTTACTGCTTTTAGTAAAGGAAAAGCAATCGTATGATCTCCGCCTAAACTAATTATACCACCAGTTTTTTTAAGTAGATCCAAAGCTCCTTCCTCGATTTGCTTAATTGCTTCATCTATATTGAATGGATTGCAAGTAATATCTCCTGCATCAGCAACCTGTTGAACTTTAAAGGGCTCAACATCATAACTTGGATGATAATTTGTTCTTAAATGTCTTGAAGCTTGCCTAATACTTTGTGGACCAAATCTTGCCCCAGGTCTATAACTTGTACCTGCATCAAATGGTATTCCCACAATTGCAACATCGCAGTACTCAACATCTCTTAATTCTGGTAGTCTAGCAAAAGTTGATGGGCCGGCAAATCTTGGAACCTTTGTACCACTTACTGGTTGAATGGGTTCTTTGGTTCTTTTTTTTTTCATCACAAAAACTCTATCACATTCTAACAAATTGGAATATCTTCAATAGTACTAATTATGAAATTATTTAAGTTCGTTTTATTGTGTTTATTTTTAATTTCTCCCACAAAAGCGGATACGATTTATGAATTAATAAAGATTCCAAATTTGGAGATCTATAATATTAAAACTGAAAATAAATTAAGATATCTGAATGCTAAACAGGCATTTACAATAGGTATCGATAATAATATCAACTGTTTTAAATCCTCAAAACAAGACCTAGATAAGAAATATAAGATTATTGAAAAAAATCTTAATAAATATTCTCAAAACTTTTTAAAAAAAATAAATTTAAAATACATTGTTATGTGTGAGGACTTATCAATCTCAGGTATCAACACTGCAGGAATACCTGACAATGTAATGAAAACTTTGATTGTAGATATAAAATTTAATGACAAATATTTTGAAAGAGTATTACATCACGAAGTGTTCCACATAATAAATGATGGCTACAAAGATATATTTAATGAAAAAATTTGGTCCAGTTTTAATCCTAAAGAGTTTGATTACGCAGAATGTTCAACCTGCACAAAAAAAATTGGTTTAGATACATATTCTAAAACAGAGGGATTTATTACTGAATACTCACGATCAACAGCATCTGAGGATATGGCTGAAGTATTTTCTCATTTAATGTATGGAAATTTACCTGAAATGGTTGATCCTATTCTTAAAAAAAAGATAGAATTCATCAAAAAAGGGCTCCTAAAAATTGATGAAAATTTTATTTTATGATTGAAAAGATAAAGGCATCAAAATCTGAAAAAATAATATTTATATTTGTTGTAATTTTAGGTTTATTTTCAATTACTTCTTTTTTTTTACTAAAAGATAAATGTTTATTTGTTAAGAATTATAACCCAAATAAAATTAATTTTGAAAATCCAAATAACATAGCAATTCTAAACGTTGAGTGTGGAAATGTAATTATAGAATTATATCCAGACATATCTCCTAATGGAGTAGAAAGATTTAAAACGTTAGTCAAATCGAATTCCTATGATGATGTGGCATTTCATAGAGTCATTAAAGATAAACTCGTACAAGCAGGAGATTTGGAATTTGGAAAGAAAGGAAACATTGATTATGGAAAAATTGGAACTGGAAAATCTGGTTTAGGTACAATCAAATCTGAAGTTGATAAAGATTTTGACTATACTAAGGGGAGCGTAGGATTAGCTCGATCTTTAAAATATGATACCGAAGACAGTCAATTTTTCATAATTCTTCAGGATGAACCTTTATATGAGGGTGAATACACACCCATTGGCAAAGTAATATTTGGCTTAGAAGCTCTAGAAAAAATTAAATACTTAAATAAATCTGAATATGTTTTGAGGCCTGACTTTATAAATACTCTTAGATTGTTTAATTAACTAAAGGTTTTCCAGTAGCAAGAGTATGTTTAATTCTATCTTGAGTTTGTTTAGTTTCGATTAATCTCATAAAAGCATCGAGTTCCAATTTAAACAAATCATCCTCTGTAAGAGTTTTATCTTTGGTAGTATCACCACCACTTAATACATGAGCTAATTCTTTTGCTACAGTCAAACCATGATCCAATATAACTTTATCATTATAAAGTTTTTCTAAAATTTCGTTCATATCATCAATAACGGTTTTACCGGGTAAATTAAATGTAAGCTCATTTGGTGCTTTAAAGTTTTTGTTTTCATTTAAAATTTTTTTCGATACTTCAAGCAAACTATTTCTATTCATAATTCTTTTATTTTCAGGTAGTAAGTATTTCAAAGGTTCTGCCTCAACTGGAGACGTAGCTGTTCTACCATAGCCAATTATATCAAATACTTTCAAAGGTGCATATTTTGGATCTTTCTTAGCCTCTTCGGTATTTAACCATCTAGCCAGCATTTCTTTACATCCACCTCCAGCTGGAATTAATCCAACAATAGTCTCTACTAATCCGATTACAATATTTGTGTGTGAGGCTACAAAATTACTTTGTACTAAAACTTCAAAACCTCCACCTAAGGTTAAACCTGATGGAGCAGATATAACTGGGTATTTAGAGTACTTAAGATGTTTGCAAGTTTCTTGAAAATATTTAATAAATTTTTCTATCGATTTAAAATCATTTTTATTTGCAAATTCCATTGTATAAGTCAGGTTAACACCAGCAGAAAATTGCATACTTTCATTAATTATTATCAAAGGTTTATCAGTTGCTTTCTTAAGTGCATCCATGGAGTCATAATCAAGCGCATTAGCTTTAGTCGTAAACTCAACAATATTAAAATCATTAAATCTATAAATTGAAGCTGAACTGTTACCATCAACACTTGAGGCAGTTTTCTTAATCTTACCTAAAGTTTCAATCGATGTGTACTTTTGTCTTTCACCATAAAAATTTTCATCTTTAGAATTAGATAAATTTTCTAAAAATTTATTACCTTTATATTCATCAACTTTATCAAAGAAATTTTTGACACCAATTTCTTCTAGCATCTCAAAAGGTCCTTTCGCCCAATTAAATCCAAGTCTCATTGCCTCGTCTATGTCATTAAATTCTTTTGTAATCCCAGGAACTAGTGATGATGCATATTTTATTATCTTGGATAGCACTGACCAAGCATAGTCTCCATACTTATCTTTTCTATTAATTAGAGCCTTTAAATCTACTTTATCTGACTTAATATCTATTTTTTGACTTGTGGAATACTCTCCAGTTTCAAGATTAATAGCTTCCATAATTTTTCCACTATCTGTCTTTTTCATTCTGTAGAAACCACCTTTGCCTTTTCTGCCTGTATATCCATTTTCAATCAATTTTTTTACTAATGGAATTTCTTTAGCAACTTCATGGAACTCATCAGACTCAGGAAGTTCTTTAATAAAACTTTTTAACACATCTGCCATTAAATCTATTCCAATCAAATCATATAATCCAAAAACTCCTGTTTTAGGTATACCCATAGGTCTTCCAAAGATTGCATCTGCTTCGTCGACAGAAAGTTTCATTTTAAATGCTTCAGTCATTGCAATTTGCATTGCATACACACCTACCCTATTTCCCAAAAAACCAGGTGTATCATTACAAACGATTGCTCCTTTACCTAACTCAACTTCACAAAATTCTTTTAATTGATTGATTTTATTTAAATCATTGTCTTCATTCTTAACTATTTCAAGAAGACCCATATATCTAACTGGATTAAAAAAATGGGTGATACAAAAATCTTTTTTTTGATCCTTATTTAAATTTTGAGATAAAACTTTAATTGGGATTGAAGAAGTGTTTGATGAAACTATTGCTCCATCTTTCCTACTTTCAAAAATTTTATCATAAATTTGATGCTTAATATCAATTCTCTCAACAACTGCCTCAACAATCCAATCAGCATTTTTAACCACATCAAAATCATCAGATATATTTCCAACTTTAATATTATCAATTTTAGTTTTATCAATTAATAAAGGCGGTCTTGATTTATGAATTCGTTCTCTAGCATTTTGACTTATTTCAGTTTTTAAATCTAAAAGTGTGACAGGGATATTGGCATTACATAGATGAGCAGCTATACCGCTACCCATTGTACCTGATCCAATAACTACTACATTCTTAATTTTCATTTGATTATTTTACTATCGATTAATCCCTCTGAGCCTCTCTGATCGTCTTCTTAAAAGCTCAGCGGTTACTAATATTAGTGTCGATAGTATTATTAAACAAGTCGCAACAGCTAGAATTGTTGGACTCAATTGTTCTCTTAGACCTGTCCACATTTGAATAGGAATAGTTGTATTTTCTAATCCGGCTAAAAATAAAACAACAACAACTTCATCAAATGAAGTCACGAACGCAAACAATCCACCTGAAATAACACCAGGTAAAATTAATGGTAATGTAATTTTCATAAAAGTATTTACTGGATCACTACCCAAACTTGCGGCAGCTCTTGTTACACTATGGTCAAATCCTGAAAGCGTAGCAGTAACTGTAATAACAACAAATGGTGTTCCTAAAATTATATGAGCAAGAACAATACCTGTGTGTGTAGCTGCTAAACCAGCTTTTGCCATAAAGAAAAATATTGCAACACCTGAAATAATTAAAGGTACGATCATTGGAGAAATTAAAACAGCCATTATCAAACCTTTGTAAGGCATATGTCTGCTACTTAACCCTAGAGCGGCAACCGTTCCAAGCAATACTGAACCTATTGTTGCAAATATTGCAATTATAAAACTATTTTTCGCAGCTAATCCCCAAGGATTTTTAGTCCCATAGATCATGTCTTTATACCATCTTAAAGAAAAGGCATCAGGATCAAGGCTTTTCATCCCGTCAGAGAAACTTAAAAATTCTTCTGCATTGAATGATAACGGAAAAATTACAAATAAGGGTGCAATAAGAAAAAAGAAAACTGCACCACAAATTGTTAAATAAATATAATGCCAAATTCTATAATGTGGTTCAGTATACTTTGGTAAAGCCATCTTAATTATCCTAATTTAATATTATCAATTCCAACTATTTTGTTATAAAGCCAATAAATCACCAACACTCCACTTAACAACATTAATCCCATCGCAGATGCAAAACTCCAGTCTAGGGTACTTTTCATGTGAAAGGCAATCTGGTTACTAATTAAAGTTCCAGATGCACCACCAACTAAGGCTGGTGTAATGTAATAACCAATTGCTAATATGAATACTAGTAAGCAACCTGCTCCTATTCCAGGGATCGTCAGTGGGAAATAAACTTTCCAAAATGCAACAAATGGTGTTCCACCTAGTGATTTTCCAGCTCTCATTAAGCTTGGTGAAATAGTTTTCATGACACTGTATAGTGGTAGCACCATAAATGGCAGCAAGATTTGTGTCATTGCCACATAACTTCCAGTCTTATTATACATCATTTCAGGTCTGTTATCGTCAGCCACCAATCCTATTCCAACAAAGAAATCATTTACGATACCTTGTTGTTGTAACAAAATCATCCAGCTAGCAGTTCTTACAAGTAATGAAGTCCAAAACGGAAGCAACACACAGATCATTAATAAGTTACTATATTTCATTGGCAGAGTAGCTAATAAATGAGCTATTGGATAAGCCATCAAGAAACAAAAGACTGTTACAAAGAATGCTATCTCCAAAGTTCTTAACCACAACACTCTATGAATTCTCCTATCTTCTTCAACGCTTACTATTTTCCCTTCCTCATTTACATACATATCCATTCCTTTTAGATATTTTTGACCTGTAAATTCAGGAGCTCTTCTTTGAATTGCTCTCCAGTACTCAACATCAGCCCATCTTTTATGTACTGACATTATTTGTTCTTTATAATTTCCCTCTTCGAATTTTTTAGATGCTCTTCTTAATTTTTTAATAATACTTTTAAAGCCGTTCTTTGTGTAATTTAATTGAGTAGATAGTTTACCTTCTCGTTTATCTTCAACTAGTTTTATAAAGTCCTCGTGAAAAGCTGCAAAAACTTCTTCCTCGGGTAACTCTTGACCATCCCAATTTTCCATTGCTTTAAAAGTTTTTGGAAGCATTTGAGTTACCATCTTATCATCAACACTTCTAAACAACATGTCTCCTATCGGAAAGACATAGGTGATAATTAAGAAAAATAATAAAGGAGCAACAAGCAAGAAAGCTTTGATCTTATTTTTTCTTTCTGCCTTTTTTAGACTAACCTCTAAGGGTATTCCGTCTGTAGTTAAAATTTGTTTCGTTTCTGAGCTCATAAATAAAAAGGGCGGTTATAAATAACCGCCCTTAAATTATAATATATAATTAAGTTCTTTAAAACTTAAATTATAGACCAGCTTTCATAGCTTCCCATTTTTCACCAAGCTCTGTTCCGTTATCAGCCCAGAAAATTGGATCTACTAGGAAGTAGTTTTTAGTGTTAGCCGGTGCAGTTGGCATTTGTGGTACCATGTTAGTCTTACCATCTTTATACCAAGGCTCACCTTTTTCCATAATACCAATTGAAGATTTTCTCCAAGGAGCATATGCAATGTATTTAGCACTTCCTGCTAACATCTCAGTACTAGTCATCATAGCTAAAGCTTTTTTAGCCATACCATTAGCATCGTTTGGTCCACCTTTAACTTGTACGAAATATTCGTAGTCAAGACCTTGGCCATCCCAAACTTGTTTGATTGGTGCACCTTCTCCAATTTCTGCATTGAAGAATCTACCATTCCAACCAGTAGCCATTACTACTTCACCTGATACTAACAGTTCTGGTGGTTGAGCACCTGCAGACCAAAATACACATCCACCTTGTGGATCTGTACATAATTCTTTGATCTTGTTCATCGCTCTTTCAACACCTTTTTCTGTCTCTAAAGCTTTGTAGATTTTTGCTCCGCCTTTACCTGGCTTAATACCATCTGCAGCTAAAGCGATCTCTAAATTAGTTAAAGCGCTTTTGTAGATAGCTCTTTTTCCAGGGAATTTTTTTGTGTTAAAGAAATCTTTGATAGTCTTTGGAGTACCTTTAACATTATTAGTGTTATAAGCGTAGTTCCAAGAATATAAAATATTTCCTACAGCACATTTACTTGGCATTGCAGTAAAGAAATCTTTACTTGCTGGAGTTCCATCTGGAGCTGGTGGGAAGTCTTTGTCAAAATCAAATTCAACAAATAATCCTTCATCACATCCAGTGATAGTATCCATTGCGAACACGTCGATTATATCCCACGTGATCTTTCCAGCTTCTTTTTGTGCTTTGATTTCTGATAAACCACCTGAATAATCAACCCAAGCAATGTTAATGCCTAGTTTTTTAGCAGTAGGATCACCATAACCTAACTTTTGAGACTCAGTATAAGCCCCACCCCAAGACACTGCAGTTACTGTTGTTGCAAATGCTGAAGTAGTTAGTGAAAGTACAAAAGAAATAGCTAGTAATATTTTACTTAGTTTTTTCATTTTTCCTCCGTTTAAACGTTTAAAAACTAATTAAAACAACTTCAGAGAAGAGAGTCAACAGCCCTTTTTGTGTGATTATACAATAATTGTGGATTGTTTATTTTGGGTCAAGTGCCCGAGCGTCATCACTGTTCCACCCGATATTAATCTCGTTGCCAAGTTTGATATCTAGGTTAGATGAACTATTTGGAACTTTTAAAATAAACTCTGGGTTACCTAAAAGATTTATTCTTACCCTTGTATGGTCACCATGATAAATAACTTCTTCAATTTTTCCTTTGTGAAGATTGTCCATTTTTGTACTTGGATTGATTAACGCTCTTTCAGGTCTTAAAGAAACGGTAGTTCTTTCTCCTTTACCTTTCACTGAAATTGGATTTGCAAGTATTTCTGCATTTGCCAATTTAACTTTGCACTTCCCACCAGAGATATCAGAAACTTCTCCACCAAAAGTATTATTCTCTCCAATGAACTCAGCAACAAATGAATTTACTGGTTTCTCATATAATTCATCAGGACTTGAGAGCTGTTGAACTTTTCCATCATTGAATACCGCAATACGATTGGACATCGTTAAAGCCTCACTTTGATCATGGGTAACATAAACAACTGTCACACCAATACTTTCATGAATATGTTTTATTTCGTACTGCATACTTTCTCTTAAATTTTTATCTAAAGCACCTAAAGGTTCATCCATTAAAACTAATTGTGGATCAAACACCAATGATCTTGCTACCGCTACTCTTTGTTGTTGTCCACCAGACAATTGACCCGGCATCCTTGCAGCAAAACCTTGTAGGGATACCATTGATAATGCCTTATCAATTTTTTTATCAGCCTCATCTTTTGGAATTTTTCTTACTCTCAATGGAAAAGCTAAATTTTCATAAACAGTCATATGTGGGAACAAAGCATAATTTTGAAATACCATTCCAATTCCTCTTTTGTGAGGAGGTATACTGGATATTGCTTTACCATCTAAATATATTTCTCCATTCGTTGGAGTTTCGAAACCAGCTAACATCATCAAGCAAGTTGTTTTACCAGAGCCAGAGGGTCCCAACATTGTAATAAATTCTCCCTCTGCAATATCTAATTGAAGATCTTTAACAACTAAGACTTTACCGTCATAGCTTTTATCGACTTTATCAAATTTAACGAAATCTTTTTTTGAAGCCATAATTTAAGCAACTTTAAAACATTTGTAGAAATAAATATCAACCTTTAATAATTAGCTTTTAACGTGAAGTTCTTTTGAAAAATTACAAAATAATTCCGATCCTTTATCAGTTACTCTAATAGCTTCTGACGCTTCAACTCCCCAATTTCCAAATTGCATTACTGCAATCATATGAAAAGTAACATTGGGTTGTAACAATGTCATATCACCTTTTGAGATATTTAAAGTATGTTCACCCCAATCAGGTGGATAACCTATCCCAATTGAATAACCAGTTCTTGAAGTTTTTTCTATTTTATATTTATCTAATATCCTCCAAAATGCTTGTGCAACATCATCAGCTGTATTTCCTGCTTTAACTTGATCAATGCCCGCTTGAAGTGCCTCGTTAGTTTTTTTCATTGTATCAATTTTTTTTTGATCAGGGTCTCCAAGTAAAACTGTTCTAGCCATTGGACAATGATACTTTTTATTAACACCAGATATTTCTATAATTGTCGCTTCACCTTCGACAAATTTATCTTCCGTCCAGGTTAGATGGGATGCAGAAGTTCCTTTTCCGGTTGGTAGCATTGGCACTATTGAAGCATAATCCCCACCGTATTCTGAGGTACCTTTTACAAGTGACGCCCATATTTCTGAAACAGCATCACATTGCCTTACACCTGGATTTATTACTTCAAAAGCTTTTTTCATACCTAATTGAGTAATTTGTGCAGCTGCTTTCATATATTCTATTTCAGCGTCTGACTTAACAAGCCTAGCCCAATTCACTAATCGTTCACTGTCTAATAACTTTGCATTGGGTAACCCTTTTTTTATTTTTTCATAACAATAAGCAGTAAAATAATGACTATCCATTTCAACGCCTATGGATAATTTATCCCATTTTTTTTCCTTAAATAAATCAACTAAGGCATCGTAAGGATGTAGCGGCCAGGTATGAATATATTTCTCATGGTACTTAATTATACTTTCATCTTTCAAATAAGTTTTAATATAAGCACCACCAGCATCTTGATCTCTAACAAAGCAAATTGGTTCTTCAGCATTTGCATGAACAATCACACATTGAGCATAATAGAAAGACCACGCATCATAACCTGTAAGATAATTCATATTTGAAGGATCTTGTGAAATCAAAATCTCAATTCCTTTATCTTGCATTGAGCTTTGAATTTTTTTTAATCTAGATTTATATTCTTCAATTGAAAAATTCATAAACTAACTGTTAAATAATATCCCGTAACCATCAACCTTATTTCGATTGTTCACTTGTTTAAGTGTATCCCAAATTAAAGTTTGATTACTTGATAAAATTACCTTGCCTAATTTTTTTTCTATTTCATCGATAATTGATAATACAGGGAGTGCGGTGCAAGACACAAACAACGCATCGCTATTTGACAAATCTTGTTTAACTAAAACATCAAATAAATGTTGAGGATCAACTTTTCCTATATCCAAATCAGAAGCAATATCAAAATAAGATAGTTCAGAAATTTCTATTTTTTCATTTTTGAAATAATTAATAACTGATTGATTAATCTCATCAGTATATGGAGTAAATATTGAAACCTTATTTATCTTAAGTGTTTTAAGAGCATTAATTGCAGAAGTAATGGGTGTCGTTACTTTTGTATTGGGTTTTGCTAAATTTACTTTTTCATAGATTGATTGATAGCCTGCA
>CACCFV010000015.1 GCA_902544985.1 uncultured Pelagibacteraceae bacterium | reverse complement strand
CAAATTATTATTTATTTCTATATTTGGAACCTTATCTATTAAAAAATTATTTTTTTCTAAAATGGGCAAGTATCTATCAAGTTTTGTATGCTTTACATAAGCATACAATAGATTGAGTAGAACATTGTGATTAATCGAGTGTGTCAAATCTATGTTTATTTGTTTTTTGTATATATGATAAGAATAGTCTCTCGAGTTAATATTATTTATCTTTATAAATTCTATCAATTTTTCAATTTTTTTATCGTCATAAACAATAAACGTGAAATAACTCATGGCTACAGTTGTTGCAAAATTTTCTATTCCTAAATCTTTAATTTGATTTATATGTCTTATGTTAAGAATATTCCAAAATTTAGAGGAAAAATCATAACTTTTAGAATTCACATAGCTATTTATAAGATTGATTAAATCATTATCAAAATTTTCTTTTGATATTTTTTTCCAAAATTTTTTTAAATCTGAGTCTTTTAAATATGCATTTTTAAATCTTGACCATAAAGACTTATTGATAAACCAATTTTCATCCATAAAAAGTATCTGCTTTAGAAAGTTTCTCTTCTTAATTGCTCAATTTTAATCTTTTTTTGAAGACTTTTATTTTTGTCATACATGAGATTAAATTTTATATTATGATTAGTCTTAACAATAATGTCTTTTGCATTTCTAACTTCAATATTATCTGCAACCGCACTAATTGGTCTTTTTTTTGGATTCAAATTTTTGATAGTTATTTTTGATTTATGACTTACTATTTTTCCCTTCCATCTTCTTGGTCGGAATGGACTGATTGGAGAGATGGATAATTTTTTTGAATTTAAACTTAATATTGGTCCATGTACTGATAAATTATAAGCGGTGCTTCCCGCGGGTGTTGAGACAAGTACACCATCAGAAACTAATCTTTTTATAACCTGTTTTGAACCATGACTAATTGATAATGAAGCGGCCTGCCTACTTTGTCTTAATATTGAAACTTCATTTATAGCTAAATGTTTTCTAATTTGGCTCTTATTATTTTTAACAGTCATTTCTAAAGGTGAAATAGAAATAACATTCGCTTTATCTAAATTTTTAACTATTTTTTTTGAAGAAAATTTATTCATTAAAAATCCATAATTTCCAGAATTTATTCCATAAAAAAATTTTTTTGATTTCTTATTCTTTTTCAGAGTTTGGAGCATAAAACCGTCACCGCCAATAACTATTATAATATTTGACTTGTATGGTTGTTTTTTGGTTAATATTTTAATTAAAGATTTTTTAATTTTTTGCGACTTTAAATTTTTATCAGAGATAATGTGTATTTTATTCACTTAATGGTGCCCTCGGCCAGACTCGAACTGGCACTCCGCAAGCGGCAAGGATTTTAAGTCCTTTGTGTCTACCAATTTCACCACGAGGGCATTAATGAATTTCATGAGTGTTTATGCTAATATTTATAATTGAACAAGACTAATAAGTAAATTTTTAAATTTTCTACTATATATATACTAATAGAAGAAATGAAAAAAAAATTTACAGTTGTAATTTTTACTGATTTAGACGGATCTCTTTTACATAGAGATACTTTTCAATTCGACAACATCAAAGATTATATTAAAAGTCTTGTAAATCAGGGAGTAATAATTATTCCAAATTCAAGCAAAACAGAGAAAGAAATTGAAAAATTCAATGAGGAGCTTGGGGAAAATCTTCCTTATATTTCAGAAAATGGATCATCTATTCATGGATTAAATTTAATAACCTCTAATTTTCCAGATAAACTTATTCTCAGCAGAGAAAAAGAAGAGCTATTTAAGATTTTTGAAAATAAAGTTCCTGAAGAATTAAAAGTAAAATGTTTTCAAGTTTCAAAAATGAGTAAGAAAGAACAAGAAAATATTTTAGGGCAAAAGGACAGTATGCTTAAAGATGCTTTAAATAGAAAATATACTTTACCTTTTTTATTTAAAGGAGATAAAAATGAGAAAAATAAATTATTAAAAGTTTTAAATTCCAATTCATTAACGCTTCAAGAAGGTGGCCGTGTTTTTAACCTTTGTGATAATATTAATAAAGTTAAATCTATGAATAGAGTTATAAAAATTTTAAAAAAAACCGAGGAGAAAATTAAGACAATTGCAGTTGGGGACAATTACAATGATTTAGATATGTTAAAAAGTTGTGACATTCCTTGTTTGGTATTTAATGATCAATTTAAACTTGATGAAATTAACATTGATAATCTTATATTTTCAAATAAGCCATCACCTGAGGGCTGGGCTGATGTGATCAAAACGGCACTAGTTAAATTAGGGTATTAAGCTTAGAAATTTGTCATGGGTGACTTTTCACAAAATGGAATAATCTCTACTTTGCATGACTTTGGTACCAAGTCCACTTCAGTCATAGAAAGTGAATTATCAAAATTTTCCGAACAAAGAAAGATGGAATTAATTTTACCATGTCTTTATTCTGAATTAGAGGGAGAAGCTTTACCAAAAATTGTTGATGAAATAAGTAAAACCAAATATTTAGATCATATAATTATTGGGTTAGATAAAGCAAATGAAACCCAAGCAAAAAAAGCTTGGAAATTTTTTAAAAAATTAAAGACCCCGTTTTCCATTCTTTGGAATGATGGTCCAGCATTAAAAAAACTTGATCAAGAATTAAAAAAAAATAATCTTGCTCCTAGTGAGCTGGGAAAAGGACGGAATGTTTGGTATTGCATAGGTATGTGTATTGCAAGAGACAGTGCTCGTTCAGTTGCATTGCATGATTGTGATATAAAAACTTATGATAGAAGAATGCTCGCAAAACTTTTTTATCCTGTTGTAAATCCTCTTTTTAACTTTGAGTTTTGTAAGGGATATTATCCAAGGGTGGCCAATAACAAAATGAATGGTAGAGTTGCAAGATTACTTGTTTTCCCATTATTAACAGCTTTAGAAAAAACGATTGGTAAAAGTGATTACTTAAACTTTATGAAATCTTTTAAATACCCTTTGGCTGGAGAGTTTTCATTTAGACGAAATGTTTTGCCAGAGTTAAGAATTTCATCCGATTGGGGAATTGAGGTAGGAATTTTATCTGAAATGCAAAGAAGTTTTTCTCCACAAAATATTTGCCAGGTTGATTTGGCTGATACCTACGATCATAAACATCAAGTTTTATCTTTAGATGACGAAACTAAAGGACTATCTAGAATGTCTATAGATATTATAAAAACATTTATAAAAAAATTAGCTACACAAGGTAATACTTTTAGTAGAGAAAAATTTAGATCATTGAAAGCTACATATTATAGATCTGCCCTTGATTTAATAGATATTTATAGAAGTGATGCAGCGATGAATGGTCTGGAGTTAGACTCGCATACAGAAGAAAAAGCTGTTGAGTTATTTGCAATAAATATAATGAAAGCTGGAGAAGCATTTATCCAAAATCCAATGGATACTCCTTTTATACCTACATGGAGCAGAGTAAAAAGTGCTATACCAGATTTTCTTGGAAGGCTTGAAAAAGTAGTTAATGATGATAATAAAAAACATTCTTAATGCTATTTCAAAAAAACTTAAAAAAGATTAGTTCTATACTAAGGGCTATTTATAAACCCTCTTTAAATGAAAAAGATATTGATCATTTAAAAGATCAAATAATACAAATTATCAAAAAATTTAATCAGAAGAATTTAAAAAAAAAACTTACTATCTCAGAAAAAACTTCATTAGTGATATGTTATGGAGATAACATAAATTCAAATCAAAAAAGTTCTATTCAAGTTTTTCAAAATTTTTTTAAAAAAAATTTGACTAAATACTTTAACGCTATTCATTTTTTACCTTTTTATCCTTCCAGTAGTGATAGTGGTTTTGCTGTAAAAGATCATTATAAGATTGAAAAAAGAATAGGTAGTTGGTCTGATATAAAAAAGATTTCAAAATTAAGTCATGTGATGGCCGATATTGTAATCAATCACTCATCAGCTAGAGGTTTATGGTTTAAAAATTTTCTTAAAAAAAAAAGACCTGGTAAGGATTATTTTTTAACTGTTAATTCTAAATTTAACACATCTAAAGTGGTTAGACCAAGAGACCACAAATTACTAAAAAAAATAGATATCTTTGGAAAATCAGATTTCTTATGGCGTACTTTTAGTGCTGATCAAATAGATTTGGATTTTAAAAACCCATCAGTGCTTCTTAGATTTATTAAAATCATGGTTCACCTCGTTAGTAATGGTGTCACAATTTTTAGATTAGATGCTATTGCCTATCTTTGGAAAAAAAATGGTACCAACTGTATAAATTTAAAACAAACTCATGAAATAGTTAAGCTATTAAGACTAATATCTAATCTCTTAAACGTAGAAACTGTAATCATTACAGAGACAAATTTGCCAGAAAAAGAAAATTTAAGTTATTTTGGTAAAAATGATGAAGCTAACTGGATTTATAATTTTTCTCTTCCACCTTTATTAATCCACGCTTTTTTATTTGAAAACAGTTCTTATCTGAATAAATGGAGTAAAAAACTTCCCAATACTAAATTTCAGAACAGTTATTTAAATTTCATTGCATCACATGATGGTGTTGGCATGAGGCCTACTGAAGGAATATTAAATAAAAAATCATTAAATGATTTTTTTAAAAGATTAAAAAAAAACGGATCAAAATTTTCGTATAGAAAAGTTCAAAATAAATCTAAAAAAGTTTATGAAGCAAATATCACTGTTTATGATGCATTAAAAAAATCAGATACTGATCCTTATGGGAAATTTTTTTTAGAACGATATATTGCAGCTCATGCAATAATGATTTCATTTGAGGGTATTCCGGCTGTTTATTTCAATTCTTTATTTGGAAAGGCTAACGATGAAGCAAAATATGTGATTACTGGTAATAATAGAGATGTTAATAGGTATAAATGGAATTACAAAAACATTACCAAAAAATTAAAAGATAAAAATTCAAAACAAAGTATTTTTTATCAAAATCTTGTAAAATTATTAGAAATAAAGAGAAAACAAAAAGCATTTCATCCTAATGCTAAAAGATTGAATATCAATCTAGGGTCTAAAATTTTCTGTTTTAAAAGGATTAGTCTAGATAAAAAACAAACTCTTATATCAATTACAAATTGTTCCTCTGTAGATCAATATCCAAAGTTAGACAAAAAGTATGTTAAATGGAAAAATATAATTAACCCTAGAATTAACTCTTTAAATAGATCTCTTAAACTAAAACCGTTTGAGACCATGTGGTTATCAAATTTATAAAAAATTTATTTATTTGATAATGCTTGTTCCAAATATTTTTGATCAAGCTTACAATCTTTGTATCCACGTTTTACAACATTTAGATATCTTTCGGTTGGAAATCTAAAACTAGTTTTTTGAACCATTGTATAAGTCATAACCTTTTTTCCATAATGTAAGAAATAATACTTTTTATATAGAATTGGGTAATCTTCATAAACATCTAGTTTTTTTTCATCGCTTTTGGAAATTTCGAATAAACCACCTGGTACTATGGAATTTTTTTTTGGCTCAATATCAGCTGCTCTATATTGGCTTCTAAAGGTTAATCTAAAATCCTTAAGATTAATTTTTTTAATAAAAATACTATCCTTACATCTTCTCTTCATTTGAAAATGATGAAGATTACTTCCGTAAGCAAAGTAAAGCATTTATCTTTCTACGATTTCAATTTTTTTTTCTTTTACAAAATCAAGAATTTGTGAATTACATAGATCTATTTTTGACTGATCTTCACATCGCATAACTATTGAGACACCTAGTTTACCAGCATGAAAAAATGGGTAACTACCAATTTCAACATCTTTATTTTGATCTTGAACTCTTGTTAATGAGTTTGCAATTTCACTTTCTACTGTTTTTAAACTTATAGTATGACTTAAAATTGGATCACCCCCAACAATCTTATTTTTTAATCCACCCAACATTGATTTCATAATTGAAGGAACCCCCGGTAAACAAAAAACATTTTCCACACTAAAACCTGGAGCTCCACTTGTTGGATTTAGAATTAAATCTGCATTTTCTGGCATCCAAATCATTTTTTGTCTTCCTTCATTAAACTCACCTGGTTGGTAATAAGCTTCTAATATTTTATATCCTTCTTTATGAAGCTCATATTTAAGACCAAAAGCTTTTGATACTGATTGAGCGGTTATGTCGTCGTGCGTTGGGCCAATACCACCAGTTGTAAAAACGTAATTATTAGATTTTCTTAAAACATTTAGTGTCTCTACGATTATATCTTCTTGATCTGGAATTATTCTTACCTCATTTACTTTTACACCAATAGAGTTTAACCAAGTTGCTAACGTACTTGTATTAGTGTCCTGAGTTCTTCCAGAAAGAATTTCGTTACCGATAATTAATATTGCAGCATTTACTTTTATGTTTTTGCTCATTTTATATGTATAATTTGAATATGGAATTTACCAAGTCTTTGTTAAAAGGCAAATTAATCAAAAGATATAAGCGTTTTTTTGTTGATGTAAATCTAAATAAAGAAATTGTTACTGCACATTGTCCAAATACTGGATCTATGAAAGGTTTGCTAGACGAGGGAAATGAAGTGCATTTATTCAAACATGATGATCCTAAAAGAAAATTAAAATATGGTCTAGAGATTATCAAGGCAAAAAAAAATTTAGTTGGGGTAAATACTCATAGAGCAAATAAAATTGTTTACCACGGATTAAATAATAATCTCATTAAAGAGCTAAAAAATAATGATAAAATAAATTCAGAGGTCTTTTTTGACAAAGAAACTAGATTTGACTTTTTAATTGAAAAAAAAGGTCAAAAAAGTTTCCTAGAAGTAAAAAATGTAACTCTCTTTAGAGACAAAAAAATTGCTGAGTTTCCAGATGCTATTACTACTAGGGGATCAAAACATTTACTTACTCTTATTGATGCCATAAAGATGGGCTATAAATCTTACTTAATATTTTTAGTACAAATACAAAATATGGAATACTTTAAAATAGCAAAAGATATTGATAGTAAGTACTATGAAAATTATTTAATAGCTAAAAAAGCAGGAGTAAATTTTTTGGCTTATAGATGTAATATTAGTTCGAAAAAAATTTATATAGATAAAAAAATAAAAATTATTGATGAGTAATTACACTGAGAAATTTGAAAAAATGAAAATAGCTGGAAAGTTAGCTGCACAAACTTTAGACATGTTAACGGAAAATATTAAAGAAGGTGTTTCAACAGCTTACATAGATAAGCTTGGCTATGAATTTATAAGAGATAATGGTGGCCACTCTGCCCCACTTTACTATCGTGGATTTACTAAATCTTTATGTACATCTCTTAATCATGTTGTGTGTCATGGTGTGCCCTCAGAGGATAGAGTTTTAGTTGAAGGAGATGCGCTTAACGTAGATGTAACTGCTATCATTAATGAACATTACGGAGATACAAGTAGAATGTTTTGTATTGGAAAAACCTCTGTAAAATTAAATAATCTTATTGATGCAACTTATCATTCTATGATGAAAGCAATTAAAATCTTAAAACCTGGTATTAAGCTTGGAGATATAGGGCATGAAATACAATCTTATATTGAAGAGAAAGGATTTTCTGTAGTAAAAGATTTTTGTGGTCATGGGATAGGTACATCATTTCATGAACCACCAAACATTTTACATTATGGAACAAAGAATACAGGTATGGAATTAAAACCTGGAATGACATTTACAATAGAACCAATGATTAATGCTGGTAAATTTAATGTAAAAATGCTTAATGATGGATGGACTGCAGTTACAAAAGACAAATCTTTATCTGCACAATTTGAGCATACTGTTGGAATTACTGAAAATGGTTATGAAATATTTACAGAATCTGCTAAAGGTTATTCAAAGCCCCCATATTTATAATTAATGATAAAAAGATACTCTCGAAAAGAATTGACAGATATTTGGTCTGAGGAAAATAAATACAAAATATGGTTGGATGTTGAAATTGCTGCGGCTCAAGCAATGGAAAAACTTGGTCAAATTCCAAAAGGTGTCTCGTCAATAGTTAGGAAAAAAGCTAAAATAAATGTAAAAAGAATTCATCAAATTGAAAGTAAAGTTAAACATGATGTAATTGCTTTTTTAACTTCCATCACAGAAAAGGCAGGAATTAAAGCAAGATACCTCCATCTTGGTATGACTTCATCTGATGTAGTAGACACAAGTTTTAATATTCAATTAGTTCAGTCAGGTAAAATTATCTTAAAAGACATAGATCAAATTTTAAGAGTATTAAAAAAACAAGCTAGAAAATATAAATTTACTCCTTGCATAGGTCGTAGTCATGGAATTCATGCTGAACCAATAACATTTGGATTAAAATTAGCTTCCTTTTATGAGGAGTTTAAAAGAAATAGAGAAAGATTAGTTTATGCTATAGATCAAATATCAACATGTGGAATTTCTGGAGCAGTTGGAACATTTGCAAATGTAAACCCTAATGTTGAGAAATATGTTGCAAAAAAACTTGGATTAAAAGTTGAACCAATCTCTACACAAATAATACCGAGAGATCGACATGCATTTTATTTTTCAGTATTAGGAATTATCGCAGGAAGTGTAGAAAGAGTTGCTATAGAAATAAGACATTTACAAAGATCAGAAGTTTATGAATTGCAAGAATATTTTTCTAAAAGTCAAAAGGGTTCATCCGCGATGCCCCATAAAAAAAATCCAATTTTGAGTGAAAATTTAACGGGACTAGCGAGAATGGTAAGAAGTTCTGTTGTTCCAGCGCTTGAAAATATTGCACTTTGGCATGAAAGAGATATTTCACATTCAAGTGTGGAGAGAAATATTGGTCCTGATGCAAACATTACTCTAGATTTCGCACTTGTAAGATTAGCGGGTGTTTTGGATAATATGATTGTTTATCCAAAAAAAATGCTAGAAAATCTTAATCTTACTAAAGGGCTAATCTTTTCACAAGAAGTGATGCTAGAACTGACAAAAACTGGCATCACAAGAGAAAAATCCTATAAGTTAGTACAAGGATATGCAAAAAAATGTTTTGCTGAAAATTTAGATTTGTTTAATGTTATCCAGTCTGACAAGTTAATAATGAGTAAAATTTCAATCAAAAAATTAAAGTCGATATTTAGTTATTCTAAACACTTTAAAAATGTAAATCTAATTTTTAGGCGGGTTTTCAAATAATGAAAAAAGGTAAAAAACTTTACGAGGGAAAAGCAAAGATAATTTATTCAACCTCAGATAAAAATTTAGTAATCCAATACTTTAAAGATGATGCTACAGCATTTAATAATGAAAAAAGAACTACCATTGAAGGTAAAGGAGTTTTAAATAATAGAATTTCTGAACATATACTTACAAATTTATCTCAAATTGGTATTGAAAATCATTTAGTTAAACGACTAAACATGAGAGAACAATTAATTAGATTTGTAGAGATAATTCCTATTGAATTTGTTATTCGAAATATAGCAACAGGATCTTTAACTAAGAGACTTGGCATAGAAGATGGAACCGTACTAAAAGAACCTTTAATTGAATACTGTTTGAAAGATGACAAACTTGGCGATCCTTTAATCTCAGAAGATCATATTTACGCATTTGATTGGGCAAATAAAAAAGAAATTGAGAAGATAAAAAAAACTATTTTTAGAATAAATGACTTTATGATTGGAATGTTTAGAGGAGTGGGAATAAAATTAATTGATTTTAAATTAGAATTTGGACGAACTAAAATTGATGGAAGAAAAGAAATAATTCTGGCTGATGAAATAAGCCCTGATACTTGTAGATTATGGGATTCTGCAACTGATAAAAAACTTGATAAAGATAGATTTAGAAAAGATTTAGGAGATTTATTACCTGCGTATACTGAAGTTGCCAAAAGACTTGGTATTCTACATGAGCAATCGAATGTTTCTGCAGTAAATGTAACTAAACTATCCTCAATCAAAAAGAAGAGAAAATGAAAGTTTCTGCAGTAATAACTCTTAAAAAGGATGTTTTAGATCCACAAGGCAAAGTAATCCATGAAACATTAGATGGTATGGGTTTTAATTCTGTGAATGAAGTTAGACAGGGAAAATATTTTGAAATTGATGTTAAAGAAAACGATCCAAAAAAAGCTAAAGATCTTGTGGAAGATATGTGTAAAAAACTTTTAGCTAATCTTGTTATTGAAAACTACAAAATTATTGAAACACAATAATTAATGAAATCATCAGTTATAACCTTTCCTGGTTCAAATTGTGATAGAGACATGGATGTGGCTCTTACAAAATTTGGATTTAAAAATAAAATGGTTTGGCATAATGATAAAGAATTGCCAAAAAGTGATTTGATTGTTTTACCTGGTGGTTTTTCTTACGGTGATTATTTGCGTTGTGGCAGTATGGCCTCAAAGTCAAAAATTATGCATTCAGTTATTAACTTTGCAAAATCAGGTGGATTGGTAATGGGAATTTGTAATGGTTTTCAAATTTTGGTTGAGTCCGGATTGGTGCCAGGAGTATTATTAAGAAATAAATACCTTCAGTTTATTTGTAAAAATGTCCACGTAAAAGTTGAAAACAAAGATAACACTTTTTTTAAAAACCTTGATAAAAAAGTTTTGGAATTTCACATAGCCCATAATGAGGGTAACTATTTTTGTACCAACGATCAACTCAAAGAGATTGAAGATAATAATCAAATAGCAATTTATTATTGTGATCAAAATGGCAATACAAATGATCAAATAAATCCTAATGGTTCAATAAAAAATATTGCAGGTATTTTTAACAAAGAAAAAAATGTTTTAGGAATGATGCCTCATCCTGAGAGAATGATAGATGAAAGTTTATCCGGAGAAGATGGATCCATCTTTTTTAAAAATCTTTTAAATAATATTAAATAATGTCGGTTAACGAAAAAATTGCAATTGAACATGGTTTAAAATCAGATGAGTATAAAAAGATTTGTAAATTATTAAAAAGAACACCTAATATTACTGAATTAGGTATATTTTCTGCAATGTGGAATGAACATTGTTCCTATAAATCTTCACGAATTCATTTAAAAAAATTACATACTAAAGGAAAAAAAGTAATTCAAGGGCCAGGAGAAAATGCTGGAGTTATTGATATTGAGGATGGAGATGCAATAGTTTTTAAAATCGAGAGTCATAATCACCCATCATTTATTGAGCCTTATCAGGGAGCCGCTACAGGAGTTGGTGGAATTATGCGAGATGTTTTTACAATGGGTGCAAGACCCATTGCTAACTTAAATTCAATCCATTTTGGTTCAACGCAAAATAAAAAAACAAAAAATTTATTAAGAGGTGTTGTTCATGGAATTGGTGGTTATGGAAACTGTATGGGAGTACCTACCATAGCAGGACAAACATCTTTTGATAGATCGTATAATGGAAATATCTTAGTGAATGCTATGACTTTAGGATTAGTTAAAAAAGATAAGATATTTTACTCTAAAGCAGCTGGTTTAAATAAACCAGTTATATATGTTGGATCAAAAACCGGTAGAGATGGAATTCACGGAGCAAGTATGGCTTCCGCTAGTTTTGATGAAAAGATAGAAGAAAAAAAACCAACTGTGCAAGTTGGAGATCCTTTTACTGAAAAACTTTTATTGGAGGCGTGCTTAGAATTAATGTCAGGAGATTCAATTATTGCAATTCAAGATATGGGAGCTGCAGGACTAACCTCTTCAAGTATTGAAATGGCATCAAAGGGAAATTTAGGTATTGAAATTAACTTAAACAAAGTTCCATGTAGAGAAACCAAAATGACCCCTTACGAAATTATGTTATCAGAAAGCCAAGAACGAATGCTTATAGTTCTTGAGAGTGGCAAAGAGGAAATAGCCAAAAAAATATTTGATAAATGGAATTTAGATTTTGCTGTAATTGGAAAAACAACCAACACAAAAAATATTCAATTATTTTTTGATAACAAACAAGTAGCTAATATTCCAGTTAATACATTGGTTGAAAACTCACCGATGTATGATCGAAAATGGAAAAAATCAAAATTACCAAAAAAAAATAAAATAAATAAAACAATATTTAAAAGTCTAAAAATCAAAGATACGTTAAAAAAAATCTTATCCAGCCCAAATGTTTGCAGCAAAGAGTGGATTTGGCAACAATATGATCACACAGTCATGGGTGATACTATACAAAAACCTGGTGGAGACTCTGGTGTAGTAAGAATTCATAAAACAGATAAAGCTATAGCTGCTACAGTTGACTCATCTGCAACTTATTGTTGGGCACATCCACTCACAGGGGGAAAGCAAGTTGTTTGTGAAACTTGGAGAAATTTAATCTCAGTAGGTGCTAAACCTATAGCAGTTACGAATTGTTTAAATTTTGGAAGCCCAGAGAAAGAGGAAAATATGGGTGAGTTTGTCGAATGTGTTCAAGGTATCAGTGAAGCATGTAAGTATTTGGATTATCCTGTTGTCTCAGGAAATGTATCTTTTTACAACGAAACAAAAGATATCGGAATTAAACCAACTCCTACGATAGGAGGCGTGGGTTTAATCAAAAATTACAAAAAAATGATCACAATGGATTTTAAAGAAATTGACAATATCGTATTAGTGATTGGTAAAACAGAGGGTCATATAGATCAAAGTTTATTATCAAGAATAATATTAAATGAAAATAATGGACCGCCACCTGAGGTTAATTTATTTAATGAAAAAAATAATGGTTTGACACTTCTTAATTTAATAGAGAAAAATTTCATTAAAAGTGCCCACGATGTATCTCTTGGTGGAATAATCACAGCGATAAGCAAAATGTGTATAAAAGGAAATAAAGGTATACAAATCAAAAAGCCAAAATTTTTAATTAATGAAATTGAATACTTTTTTGCTGAAGATCAAGGAAGATATTTGATTGAAATTAATCCAAAAAATTTAGAAGAAGTCTCTAAGATTTTAGATAAAAATTCAGTACATTATGATGAGGTAGGTAAAATCATTGATAAAGAGATGATAATTGATCAAAAGACGAAACTAACAATTGACGAATTAAAATCATGTAATACTAATTGGCTTAAGAGTTATATGGTTTGATTATGGCAATGGATTTAAAAGAGATTGAGAAATTTATTAAAGAAGCAATGCCAGATGCTTCAATTGAAATACAAGATTTAGCTGGAGATGGTAATCATTATTCTGCTACTGTTACATCATCTCAATTTGCTGGAAAAAGTAAAATTGAACAACACAAAATGGTTTATAATTCATTAAAAGGCAGAATGGGGAATGAATTACATGCCTTAGCTATTAAAACAAAGGAACAATAATGGATGATAAAACAAAAAATATAATTCAAAATCATATCGACACTAACGATGTATGTTTATTCATGAAGGGAACTCCAGATGCTCCACAGTGTGGATTCTCAATGGCAGTTTCAAACATGCTAAAAATTTTAGAGGTAAATTTTAAAAGTATTAATGTTCTTGAAGATCAATCAATTCGAGAAGGAATTAAAATTTTTAGTGATTGGCCTACTATTCCTCAACTTTACATAAAAAAAGAATTTGTTGGTGGGTGTGATATTGTAAAAGAAATGTATGAAAGTGGTGAATTAAAAAAAGTTTTTTCTGATAAAGGAATTAATTTTAAAAAATAATTATTATCTTGAGTAATATTCAATTACCAAGTTAGGCTCCATCACTACAGGATAAGGAACTTCTTCAAATTTTGGAACTCTTACAAACTTAAATTTTTTGTTTTTTTGATCTAATTGAATATATTCAGGTGCTTCTCTCTCTTTGCTTGCTAAAGCTATATCAATGATTGCAAGTTGTTTAGATTTATCTCTTATTTCAATACTATCTTCCTCTTTAACTAAGTAACTAGAAATATTTACTTTTTTTCCGTTTACTTTAACATGTCCGTGGTTAATTAACTGTCTAGCAGAAAAAATTGTTGTAGCAAACTTAGCTCTATAAATTACTGCATCTAATCTTCTCTCTAGAAGACCAATTAAGTTTTCACTAGTATCTCCTTTAAGCATAGAGGCTTTTTTATAAATATTTCTAAACTGTCTCTCATTAATATTTCCATAATAAGCTTTAAGTTTTTGTTTTGCTTGTAATTGAATACCATAATCTGAGGGTTTACCTTGTTTAGTTTGACCATGCTGACCTGGTCCGTAAGCTCTTTTATTGAATGGGCTTTTGGGTCTACCCCATAGGTTTACTTTTAGTCTTCTATCTATTTTATGCTTAGAGTTAATTCTTTTTGTCATTTGATAATGGGTCTTATAAACTTACTCTTTTGTTTGTCAATCAACGTTTTTTACCTAAACTTGCGAATACTCCTGATAATATACGTGTTTCTTTGTCAGATAAGTCCATTTTATAAAAAATATTTCTTAGGTTCTCTAACATTTTAGGTCTTTTTTCCTTGGGTCTAAAAAAATTTATTTCATCTAAATTTTTAATGCAAAGATTTAACATTGATTGAATTTCTTTTTTACTAGCGGATTTAATTTTTTTTGATTTTTTGAATTGAACATTTTTAATTTTAATGAGACTAGCTACATGTTGAGCGATTATGATCATACTATGGGATAGATTTAATGATTTAAAATTAGGATTAGTGGGTATTTGCAAAGTATAATTAGCATAGCTGATTTCATCGTTTGATAAACCTGAAGCCTCTGAACCAAACAGAAAACCAATTTTCTTTTTAAAATCAATTTTTTTTAAATCATCTAAATTAATATGTTTGACATTTTTATTTCTAAATCTTGCAGAAGTAGCAATAACAATATCAATTTTGCTTATGGCCTTCTCCAAATTATCATAATTTTTGCTTTGTTTGATAATATCTTTAGCACCTACTGACGTAGCTAAAATTTTATCATTTGGAAAAATAGGTTTAGGATTAATTAAAATCAATTTCTTAAAATTAAAATTCTTAATTGCTCTAGCACAGGCTCCAATATTTTCTGATAATTGAGGTTTATGAAGAATAAATGAAATATTATTTTTGTTCATTTATTTACTAGCAGGCGCATTATCTTTAAATAATTTATAGTCCAAACTATCAATTAATGCTTTAAATGAAGCATCGATAATGTTCGTTGATACACCGATAGTAAACCAATTTTTTCCTTGAGAGTCTGTACTTTCTATCGACACTCTTGTTACAGCCTCTGTTCCTGTATTTAATATTCTAACTTTATAATCTACTAGCTTTAAATCTTTTAAATATTTTGAGTACTTATCTAGTCTATCAACGTTTTGTCTAATAGCATTATCCAAAGCATTTACTGGACCATTTCCCTCTCCTTCACACATAATCTTTTCTCCATCAACTTCCAACTGAGCTTTTGCAGAAGAAACTATTTCGCCAGATTTATTTTTCTTTACTGAAACGTCATATTCATTAATAGATATATATCTTGGTATTTCTCCAATAATTCTTCTAGCCAATAATTCAAATGATGCATCAGCACCATCATAACTATAACCAATGAATTCTCTATCTTTTACTTCATCTAATAATTTTTTAATTTTTGGATCATTTTCTTGAATATCAATTTTGATACTTTTTAATCTTGATATAATGTTTGACTTTCCTGATTGATCAGAGACAACAATATTTCTTGTATTTCCAACCTCCTCTGGATTGATATGTTCATAAGTTTTTGGATCTTTTTGCACAGCAGATACATGTAATCCTCCTTTGTGTGAAAAAGCTGCAGCACCAACATAAGGTAAGTGCTTATTAGGTTTTCTATTTAAAATTTCATCTAAAAGCCTTGAACAATCGGTCAGATTTTTGATGTTTTTTGATTTTATTCCAATTTCAAATTGAGATGAAAAATCTTTTTTCAAAAAAAATGTTGGTATTAATGACATCAAATTTGCATTTCCACATCTTTCCCCCAAACCATTTATTGTACCTTGAATTTGTCGAACACCTGATAATACTGCTGCTAATGAATTAGCAACTGCATTACCAGTATCATTATGTGCATGAATTCCTAAGTTTTTTCCGGGCACTACTTTTATAACCTTTCCAACAATCTGTGTAACTTCATGAGGAAGTGTTCCTCCATTTGTGTCACATAGAATCACCCACCTAGCACCTTCGTCATAAGCAGCTTTAATACATGAGAGTGCATATTTTGGATTTGCTTTATAACCATCAAAAAAATGTTCTGCATCAAACATGAATTCTTTTTTTGCTTTAACAAAGTGTTTTGCACTCTCAGAAATATTGTCTAAATTTTCTTCGTTTGTAATACCTAAGGCAACATCGACATGAAAATCCCAAGACTTACCAACTAAACATACTGCAGAGGTATTAGAGTTCATGAGTGCAGATAAACCAGTATCATTTTCTGCACTTCGTCCAGACCTTTTCGTCATTCCAAAAGATGTTAGTTTTGAATTTTTAAAATCGTGTTTCTTTTGAAAAAATTCTGTATCAGTTGGGTTAGCCCCGGGCCAACCTGCTTCAATGTAATCCACACCCAAGTTGTCTAAAGCTAAAGCAATTTTTTCTTTGTCTTCCAAAGAAAAATCGACTCCTTGCGTTTGAGCTCCATCTCTTAGAGTTGTATCAAATATGTATAATCTTTCTTTGCTCATTTAAATTTCCAGAGTGTTTTACCATCTTTATCTTCTATTAAAACACCTTTGTCCAAGAGCTCATCTCTAATTCTATCAGCTTCTTTATAGTTCTTATTTTCTCTAGCTTTGTCTCTTAAACTAAGCATATTTTCAATCTCAGACTCGGTTATAGATACTCTTTTCTTTTTAAATTCATTCCATTGCTCACTAGTTTCATTCATCAAACCAATAAATTTACATGCTGAAACAAATAAGTCTGTGTTTTCACCTTTGTTAGCTTTTTCGAATAACTTGTGAAGGTTCGCAATATATCCAGGTGTATTCAAATCCTCATAAAGTGGTTTTAGAATTTCGTCTGAAACTTTGACAAATTTAAGATCAGATGAGTATACTTTATACCACTTGTCTAAAGTACTTTCACAATCACTTAATAATTTATCGTTCCAATCTAATGGTTGCTTATAGTGTGCACTCATTAAAGCCAATCTGATTATTTGACCACTAATCTTATTTCTAAAATCTTTTATTTTTAGAATGTTACCTTGTGACTTTGCCATTTTTTCATTAGACATAGTAATAAAAGCATTGTGCACCCAATAATTTGCAAAAACTTTTGTATCATTGGCACATCTAGATTGAGCTATTTCATTTTCATGATGAGGAAAAATAAGATCTATACCTCCACCATGAATATCAAATTCAT
>CACCFV010000014.1 GCA_902544985.1 uncultured Pelagibacteraceae bacterium | reverse complement strand
CAAAAAATGTTCCAATGTTTTAAGTTCGAGGACTGCAATGGAACTTAGAGGAGTACCATGTATTGGTTTAGAGACAACACAAACAAAAAGAAAGAGCTGTGTGGTTTCAAGATCATTTGGAAAGAGAATTGAAAAATTTCAAGAATTAAAAGAGGCAGTTGCGAATTATTGTTTGAATGCATCTGAAAAAATTAGATCAGAGTCTTTAGTTGCAAAAGCAATTACAGTTTTTGTCAGAACGAGTCCTTTTCAAAGAGATTATGGTTATTATTCAAATGCAAAGACAATTGATTTTCCAATTGCAACAAATAATAGTATTGAAACTGTTAAAACTGCAGTCTCAATTTTAGAAAGTATTTTCAAAAATGGATACCGGTATCAGAAAGCAGGTGTCATGCTTACAGGACTACGTAACGATGATGGTAGAAAAAATTTATTTTCATCAGAAAAAGATGAAAAGATAAAAAGTTTAATGCGATCAATTGACAATACTAATTATAGATATGGCAGATCCACATTAAGTCTTGCAAGTGCTGGAGTACATAAAAAATGGAATATGAGAAGACAATACTCTTCTAAAATAGATACAGCTGATTTTTATTGTCTGCCAACAATTAGAGCTACTTAGTAAAATGACAATTAGGTTCAACCACAGTCCAAGATGAAGTGCCAAAGTTTCTTTTTAAAATATTTTCAAAATTAAGAACTATTTTTCTTTGATAATTATTAAGGTTACTTTGATCAATAGACCATTGTTTTAATCTTTGAACATTCTCATGATCTGGAAATCGAGTAACATAAGCATAGAGCCATCCCCAATTGCTACTTGATCTGCTATCTAGATCTTGAACTTTATAATTCTTAGCAGGTCCCGGTGATTTCATTTCTTTAGCATATTTAAATACAATTTCATTATTCTCAGTGAAATCTATGAAAAACTTAACAAGGTTGTGATAATTCTTTCCTCTATATTCATAGTTCCAAATATCATATCCCTGATTTTCAGCGATAATTGCTATAACTGCTAAGGCATTCATGGCTCTTCCTTGATAAAACATTGCTCTTCCACCACGTCTTGTTTCTATAGGCAAGCTTCCGTCTCCTCTTTGGTGTTTGATTGCTGCCTCATAATTTTTAAAAGCTTTACGAAACTGAGTATTATCGTTTAACAAAATTCCTAGTTCCATATGTGCTATAGCTGAGGAAAGTGCATGGTTATGGGCTCTCTTTGGAACTCCTATCGCCTGAGTGCCTTGTTTATAAGTCATACCATACATTAAATGCTTATTTTTTTTAACAATTCTTTCAAACCAATCTTTGATTAGTTTATCTTCATTATCAGGAACTTTAATAATTTGTTTTGCAAACGAATATCCTGCCATCATTGGAGAAGCCACCCAAAGATTTACTGTCAAAGTATCATTCCAGTGTCTGCCCTCGTGATTAGATGGTCCTGTTCTTTTTGCAGCATCGGCTTTTGCCCAATCTAAAATTACTCTTTTTACATTCTCGCAAGCTTCAATATCTCCTCCTCCACAAGGACGTTTAAAATTTTCAAACTTATTTAAAGCATACATAAATCTATTATCCAGCCCATATCCTGACGGAGCTTCAACTTTTATTACTGGTAAAACAGGATTAGTAGTTTGATTTACATACATATTATTTACACATTTATCCAGTTTTTCTCGAATTGGAAAAATAATCTCTGGTTTATTAATTATTGCTTTTTTTTTTATTTCTTTAAAATCACTCTTTGAGGTGTTGGTAATTATAAAAGATAATAAAATTAAAAAAGTAATTCTTTTAAATATCATCCAGTATTTTTCATTGCAGCAGAAATACCCGCGATAGAGGTCAGCAAAGCGTCCTCTAAATATTTTCTATTTTTTTTATCTTTTTTCTTTTTTAATTTGTAAATAACTATTGGCTGAATAATATTTAAAACCTCAGAGTAGATATTTCTTGCTAATACCTTAGATCTAAATTCTTTTCTTATCTTCAAAATTTCCTTGGGAGTAATTTTTTTATTTAATTCCTTTATTGTATCAAATTGAAATCTTAGTTTCTGTCCAACTCTTTGAAGTTTTTTATCAGCGAGAAACTCCTCATAAATTTTTGAAATTTCTGGATCAGCTTTAGAAATTACCATATCAAGCATATCAAGCATTGAATTAAAAAAAGGCCAATTTTTTTCCATATCATATAAAGTTTTTCTAAACTGTTTGATATAAGAGTATCTTAATGCTTCTGCACTTCCTAACCAGGCTGGAAGCATTAATCTGATCTGTGTCCACGCAAATACCCAAGGTATTGCTCTTAAGCTTTTTATATTATCAACATTTTTTCTTTTTGACGGTCTTGAACCAATGGACAATTTACCAAGTGCTTTATGAGGAGTGACAGTCCTAAAATACTGAATAAAATCTGAACTTTGATTTATATTTTTTCTATAAGAATTTTTAGAAATATCAGACATTTTTTCGATAAGATCTCTCCAATTCTTTTTAGGAATTGGTGGGGGATTTAAAGTAGCCTCTGTAACAGCACCAATGTAACTACATAAGTTATAATTAGCTAAAGGTTCATAACCATACTTTTGTTGAATTACTTCACCTTGATCGGTAATTCTTATATTGCCATTAACTGAGTTAGGGGGTTGTGATCTTAAAGTAGCCTGTATCGGACCTCCTCCTCTACCAGCTGATCCACCTCTGCCGTGAAAAAAAGTTACTTTAATCTTAAATTTTTTTGCTAATTTTATTATTTCTTCTTGTGCTTTATATTGATGCCAACTAGCACATATTTTTCCAGCGTCCTTACTTGAGTCTGAGTATCCAATCATTACCTCCTGTTCATGATTGATCAGTTTTCTATACCATTTTTGTGAGAACAGGGTTTCCATTATGGATCTTGCATTAACAAGATCATCTAAAGTTTCAAACAAAGGAACCACTCTTAATTTGTTTTTTATATTTGCCTCTTTTTGTAAGAAAGATACTGATAAAATATCTGAAGCAGAGGTAGTCATAGATATTACATATGCACCTAAGCATTCTGACGGCTCTTTTGATAAAGTATTAAAAGTGGCCCAAACTTCCTTATTTTCTTTATTCTTAAAGTGAAAATTTCCAATTTTATTGGATTTAGAAGTTATAAATTTCCTTAAAAATTTTATTTTTTCTTTCTCAGAAAAATTTGAATAATTTTTTTTATACTTCATATTAACAAACTCTGATATCAATTGTTTATGTCTTGTAGACTCTTGTCTGATATCTAATCTAGCTAAATTAATCCCAAAACATTTTGCTCGTCTCATTAAATCTAACAAATCACCACTAGCAATATTCTCATTTTGATTTTGCTCTAAAGACTCTCTTACAACTCTTAAAGGTTTGAGAATTTCCTCTCGAGAACTTAATAATTTTTTTTGATCTAATGGCTTATTATGCACCAGATGTTGTTCAATAGATCTATGTGTAATTCTCATTTTGTCTCTCAAAGGTCTTAAAAAGACTCTATAAGGCTCGAATGATTGACCAACTTTGCTTAAGATTTTTTTTGAAGCCCTTTCCATAGAATAAGATCTTATTATTTTAGTGAGAGCTTTTTCATATAATTTAGCTGCTTCCCATCTAGAAAGTAAAATTACTTTTCTTGTGACTTCTGAAGTAACATTAGGATTACCATCTCGATCACCACCCATCCATGAACCAAATACAATAGGATTAAAATTTTTTGGTAAATTTTTACCCATATTTTTTACAAATATAGAGTTTAATTTTCTATAAACTTTTGGAACAGTATCCCATAGACTATCTTCAATAATGGCCAATCCCCATCTAGCCTCATCAAATGGTGATGGTTTAAATCTTTTAAGATCATCCGTATTCCAAATAATCGTCAACTCATCGTAAAGATTTTTATCGAGAACTTTTAATTTTGATGGGAAATTTTTAAACAATTCTCGCTCCTCGAGGATCTCTATAATTTTGTGATATTTTTGAATTAAAGTTCTTCTTTTTACTTCTGTCGGATGAGCTGTTAAAACAATACCTATATTAAGATTTTTAGCTAAATCATAAATCTTATTGTCTGAAATATCTTTTTTTCTAAACAAATCCTCAAAAATTTCCTCAATAAATAAATTCTTTTTATCTAATTTTTTCTTATTATTTTCATTTTCATTTATACTTCTAGAGGCATCAACTAACTCAGCTAAATTCATAAAATTCATAAAATGTGAAAATGCTCGAGTTAATTTAAAAGTATTTTTAGGATCAAGTTTTTTGATTGCGTTAATTACATCACTATTTAGTTTTTTTGAATTTGGATTAGCTTTATTAGCTTTTGATAATTTTCTAACTTTTTCAACTAAATTAAAAAACTTTTGTCCCTCTTGTGCTTTTATTACATGCCCTAATATATTTCCTAAATACCTGACATCCTCTCTTAAAAGTTTTGTGGGGATTCTCTCATAATAAAGATCTTTTTTTTTCATTTAATATTCTCAATATCATTTATTTGGCTTAAACAATTTTTAAATTCTTCCATATTTTCTCTTAATGCTAAATTTGAGATTGAATAAACAGCTATTAATAAAAAAATTAAAGGTATTGCAGTAATTATAGATGCATTACTTTTTATCATTAAGATATAGATAATTATAAATAAAGCAGATCGAATTAAAAAAATTTTTCTAAACACGCTAATAATTGAGAGTGAATGTTTAATTAAATTAATAAAACTCATTTTTGACGGTCCAAAATATCTGTTACCCCTAATAGAAGGAATAGATATTAAATTATTTTCAATTTTTTTTAATGAGCCTGAGAAACTATTCCATGTAGCTTTTTCATTAATCATTTTCTCAACAATTGATTTTGGTAAACAAGTATAATTTCCAAACTTAATTGACTTACTTGTAAATACTAATGTAAGAAATTTATGAAATTGATAACAAATCCTAAATATCATTTTTTCCGATCTTTTAACTCTTTCTCCTACAATAGGTTTATCTTGTGATTTTTTGATTTGTTCTAAAAAAAATTCAATCTCCTCAGGTCTATCCTCACCATCGCCATCCATCGGGATTACATAATCGAAATTATCTTTTTCAAAGATGTATCTTAAACCAGTTGCAATGCATCTTGCATGCCCTTGGTTTTTTTTCATATTAAAAATTTTTATAGAAGTTATGTTTTCTAGATCTTTTTCAAAGTCTGGACGATCATGATTTGAATAATCATTAAATATATAAACTGAAATTTCAAATTCTTGGTTTAACGATAAATTATTTATTTCATCGATAAGTTTGTATACCGATTGCCAATCATTATATACTGGGGTTAAAATTATTATTTTCATAATATAATTTTATTTTAGTATCTTCCCAAACAAACATCTTCAATACAAATAAATTGTGAGGCATTTTTCAAAATTTCATCATTTGTAGATCCCTCCCAAACAGGTCGTGATTTTAAATGATACGATAAGTTTCCAGCTTTCCATTCATCTCCAGTTACGAATTGAATATCTTCATTAAAATCTTTACTCCAAATTAATTGAGCTTTAAGTGCAATCTCTTTTCCAGGATAGTCAGTTCTTTTATCTGTTTGAGAAATTGATACATAAGAATAAATAATTGGTGACAAAAAAAATAGAAACAAAAAGCCAAATAAAAAAGAATTTGTTCTTTTTGTATTTATTTGAGATTTCAAAATATAAATAAATAAAACTCCAAAATATAAATAAAAAGGGGTCATCCACATTGTTCTAATTTTAGAACCCATTATCGCTGATGTAAGTAAAATTAAGAAAATTGGTAATAAGTTTATGACTAATAGGAAAAGTAACTTTTTATCATTAATATTAAACTTAAATTTAATTTTTTTGACTAATAACCAAATCAAAAAGAAAAACGGGAAAAGTATTCCTAGTTGTTTAAGTAAAAAAAATATTGGTTGTTCAAAATGATTTATTAAGCTTGGTTCTAAGCCAGTTCTTTTTAAGCCATAAAAAATTGTAATAAAATCATTCCCATATAACCATACAAGATGAGGAACTAATAAAACTATAAACACCTCTAGAGTAATAAAATATTTGAAATCAAATTTTCTATCTTTTTTAATAAATATTAAATATGCAAAAAGTAAAAAAATTGATGCTAATAGATAAACAAATATGTACTTTGATAAGAACCCTATTGCTCCAAACAAACCAATAAAAAAGCAATCGGATAACTTTATCTCTTTAGAGGAATAAATTTTCCATGAAAAATAAACCACTAAAGACCAAAATGGAAGCTGGCATACATTTACGTTAAACTCAGGTGTTGTAAAATTATAGAAATATATAGCTTCTAAAATTAAAACAGAGAAAAGACTCAATAATTTGTTTTGTAAAATTTCACTTGCAAGTTTAAAAACAAAATAGAAAGAAATCACCATAAATAATGAGCTTAAAAAATAATATGCCCAATCTTGTGCACCAAAAATCTGAAAAAAAACTTCTGGAAAGAATGCACTACCTGGCGGATGTTTATTAAAACCCCAATCTAGATTACTTCCCCATGCTAATGCTTCGATTACATCTAGGGGTAAATTTTTATTAGTTATTGTCGGAACAACTGTCCAAATTAACAAATGTGATAGAGCAAAAATAAAAAATATATTATTTATATTTCTATTTGAACTGATCATAACTTAATAATTACAATAATTAACGTTGCTTGACACGCATATTTTGCTGAATATACTCCCTCGAATTCAATTTGAAAATATGGCTAAAACCAGCAAAGTAAAAAAAAAAGTTGTAAAAGCAAAGAATAAAACTGCCAGTAAATCAAAAGTTAAGCTAGCAGTTAAAACTACGACAACTAAAACTAAAGATACAATTAAAGGTCCAATTAAAATTTCTAAAACTTATATTCCTAAAGACACTGAAAAATATATGTGTGAAAAACATAAAGTATTTTTTAGAATGAAGCTTCAAGAGTGGAGAAAAGATTTAATAAGAGCAAACAATGAAGCTCTTTATAACGGTAGTATGGACGATAATAGCATTTCGGCAGATATTGTAGATCAGGCAAGTTCATACACTGATAAAAATGTTGAGATGAAAGCTATCAACAGGCAAATTAAACTAATTTCAGAAATAGATAAGGCACTAGCAAGAATTAGAGAAGATACTTATGGATACTGTTTAGATACAGCAGAACCAATTGGGTTAAAAAGGCTTATGGCAAGACCGGTCGCGAAGTATACAATTGCTGCTCAAGAAAAACATGAGAAGGATGAAAAAGTACACGCAGATGACTAAAAAAAAGAAAAAAACTAAAAAAGTTCATAACCCAGTAACTTATTATTTTACTAAAAAGTACATATATTATTATTATGGTTTGTTTTGGATAATTTTATTGGTTATTGTATTTAGTTAATGGATACAAAAATAATTTTAATAATTATCATTGTTCTTGCTATAGAGATTTCAGGTCATGGTATTTTTGCCTCTTTATTTAGATTGCTTAGCTCAATGAACTAATATGGTTTGGGTGGAACCTCATTTTCATCCATAAAAGCAAAACCTTTTATAACTCCCTCTCTTTGAGAAATTTCTTCGTACCATCTGGTAAGATTTTTATAATTCTTAAGACCAATATCATGCCATTCATGTCTTGCTATCCAAGGAAATGTCCCAATATCTGCAATTGTGTAATTATCTCCTGATAAATATTTTGATTTAGATAATCTATCGTCCAACTCTTTGTATATTCGTTTAGAAATCTTAAAATACCTTTCCTCACCAAATTTACTTTTTCCAGGATTATAATGGTGGAATTGATGGTGTTGGCCTAACATTGGACCAACATAACCCATTTGAGCCATCAACCACTGATTAATTTCTAATCTTTCTTCAGAATCATAAAATTTTCCACTTAACTCAGCTAAATAAATCAAAATAGCTCCTGACTCAAAAACAGTTTTTTTATTTTTATGATCAATAATCACTGGAATTTTACTTAAAGGACTTATTTTTTTAAATTCATCCTTAAACTGCTCACCATTATTAATGTCAACTTTAATTACTTTGTAGTCAAATCCAATCTCCTCAAGCATAATACTAATTTTTTTGCCGTTTGGTGTATTAGCTGAGTAAAGATCTATCACTCTTTTTTTCCAAGTCTTTTCAATAAACTTGTTGAGGTTGTAGTGAATTCAAATCTATATTTTTCATCAGGTCTTGCCAATTTAAAACATGCTCTTGCAGCTAGGGCTCCCTCGTGAAATCCAGATAATATTAGTTTTAATTTACCAGGATAAGTACAAATATCTCCTACAGCGTAGATACCCTTTTGATTAGTTTCAAATTTTTCTGTATCAACTTCTATAGTTTTTTTGTCTAAATTAAGTCCCCAATTAGCGATAGGTCCTAGTTGCATAATTAAACCAAAAAAACCCAAAGCATAATCAGCTTTTATATTCTTCTTTTCATCATGATCATTTTTTATATCTATACTTTCTAATTGACCGTTGCCTTTGACTGATATCATTTGATATTTTGTAAAAAGATTTATTTTACCCTCTTTTGCTAGCAAATGCACTTTATCAACAGTAGCTTGTGCTCCTCTAAATTCTTCTCTTCTATGGATCAAATTTACTTTAGAATTTTTCGATAATTCAACTGCCCAATCCAATGCGCTGTCTCCACCACCAAAAATTGCAACTGTTTTTCCCTCAAAAATTTTTTTGTCTTTTACTGAATAAAATACAGACTTGTTTTCAAATTTTTCACATTCCTTCACAGGAAATTTTCTTGGCTCAAATGAACCAACTCCTCCTGCAATAATTACATTTGGAGTTGAAAATATTTTTCCATTATTTGTTTTTACAATCCAATTAACATCATCTTTTTTTACTTCCTCTACTCTTTCACCTAAGTGAAATTTGATATCAAAAGGTTTTAACTGATTAATTAAATTTTTTGTTAACTCTTCACCTGTGCATTCGGGTACAGCAGGAATATCATAAATCGGTTTATCTGGATAAAGTTCAATACATTGGCCCCCAACCTTATCAAGGTTATCAACGATTTCACAATCTAAACCGATTAATTTTATTTGGTGAGCAGTAAAAAGACCAGTAGGTCCAGCTCCAATTATCAATGCATCTGTTTCAATCATTTAACTTTGCTTTGATGGAATATTAACTACTAACCCATCCAAGTCATCTGAAACAATTAATTGACAACTCAGTCTACTATTTTTTTTGGGTTCAAAAGCCATATCTAACATATCCTCTTCACCATCTTCTTTAGCTGATAATTTATCATACCAGTCATCTTGGACATAAACATGGCAAGTTGCACAAGCCATTCCACCTCCGCAGTCTGCATCTATACCAGGTATATCATTTTGAACAGCACCTTCCATAACAGTGAGACCATTTTGAACCTCAATCTCATGAACTTTAGCATCAGATGTTATGTATGTGATTTTAGCCATTGAATATATATAGACTTAAAAAAAAATAGGGCAAGTATGTAAAACATACCCGCCCTATAAATTTACTTTAAATAGTAATTATCTGCTTCTTGCGCCAGCTCCTGAACTCATTGCAGCAGCCCAGATTACTAGACCAAATGCAATTTTGTTAATGAAGTCAGCTAAGTTGTAAACAACGTTTAGTGAGTTAGCATCTACACCACCTGTTAGGTAACCAAATACATAACCTAATGGATAAATAGCCCAACCTACAGTAACAATCATTCTCATTGCACCGAAGGCAGTCACTAAAGCTTTGTTACCACTTTTAGCAGCAGCTCTTCCAGCTTCACCAGAGAATATTTCATATAGAATGTAAATCCATCCAGCCATACCGATTACAAAACCAAGTGTAGCATTGATGTATCCAGCTTCTCCTAAGTATCCTCCGATTAACATTACTAATGAACCGATTAACAATCTCCAGAACATTCCAGAGTTTGCTTTTCTTACTGCTACAAGAATTAAGTAGAATTCTACCATCTGTAATGGCACAGTAATTAACCAGTCAATATATCTGTATACTGTTGGTGAGTCACCTGTAGCAACCCATACTTCTCTCATGTACATGTAGTGAATGAAAGCAATACCAGTTACAAGACCTGCAACAGTTACTGATGTTTTCCACGCAGGGTTAACAGTACCTCTCTCCATGAAGAAGAAAGCTGTAGCCGCTAACATACCCATTGAAATTATCCAAAAAGATATTCCAACAAAGTCATCCTGAGCTAACATCGTTGCGTCTGCTGCGTTAGCAACACCTGCATAACCCACTAGGGCTAAAGCTGCTAGAGCAAACAGTTTAAGTTTTTTCATAAAAAACTCCCTCTTTAGTTAGTTTTTATTTTAGTTTATATAAACTAAGCTTAGGCTTCCCTAAGCAAAAGTTGTGGTTAAATACCAAATAAAATCACTTAATAGAAGACATAATTGTCATTAATTTACATTGATTTTACTCGTTTTTTAAAATTAAATACAATTTGTGATTTAAAAACCACAATAAATTAACTAACGAATCAACTTAATTATGTCAGATAAATTCAAAGAAATTTATAGAAAATCAATTGAAGATCCAGAGAATTTCTGGAAAGAGGCATCTGACGATATATTTTGGTTTAAAAACCCCACAAAAATTTTAAACAAGTCAAACCCTCCTTTTTACAAATGGTTTGAGGACGGGGTTACAAACACTTGCTACAATGCATTAGATATTCACATTGATAAGGGTCAAGGTAAAAAAACTGCACTAATTTATGATAGTCCCATCACAGGTAACAAAAGTAAGCTTACATATGAGGAATTAAGATCAAAAGTTTCTAAATTTGCCGGTGCTTTAAAGAATCAAGGCGTTGGTAAGGGTGATAGAGTAATAATTTATATGCCGATGATCCCTGAAGCAGTCATTGCAATGCTTGCTTGTGGACGAATTGGAGCAATTCACTCAGTTGTTTTTGGAGGCTTTGCATCAAATGAACTTGCAAGTAGAATAGATGACAGCAAAGCTAAAATTCTAGTCACAGCATCATGTGGTTTTGAGCCAGGTAGAACGGTTGAATACAAGCCATTAGTAGATGAAGCAGTCAAACTAGCAAGTCATAAGGTAAGTAAGATGATTTTATTTCAAAGAAAAGGTCATGAGGCTAAATTAAATGCACCTAATGAAATTAGTTGGGATGAGGCACTGGCTGATGCAAAAGATACAGACTGTGTAGAGATGAATTCAAATGAGTTTGCTTACATACTCTATACCTCGGGCACAACAGGAACACCCAAGGGAATTGTAAGAGATATTGGGGGTCATATTGTAGCTCTGAAATGGACAATGAAAAATATCTACAACATTGATGAGGGAGATATTTGGTGGTCAGCAAGTGATATAGGTTGGATTGTAGGTCACTCATACATAGTCTATGCCCCATTATTTAAAGGGTGCACAACAGTTTTGTTCGAAGGAAAACCTGTAGGCACACCTGATGCAGGAGCTTTCTGGAAAATCATATCTGATTACAAAGTAAAATCTTTATTTACTGCTCCAACTGCATTTAGAGCGATTAAAAAGGAAGATCCTGAGGGAAAGTTCTTCTCTAAGTATGATTTAAGAAGTTTTGAGAGTTTATTTCTTGCTGGTGAAAGAGCAGATCCAGATACAATTAAATGGGCAGAAAATTTATTAAAAGTTCCAGTGATAGACCATTGGTGGCAAACTGAAACAAGTTGGGCAATAAGCTCAAATTGCACAGGAATTGAAATGATGAAAACAAAATATGGTTCAGCCTGTAAAGCAGTGCCAGGTTATGATGTAAAAATTATTAAATCAGATCAAACTTTAGCTAAACCAAACGAAATGGGAGATATTGTAGTTAAATTGCCATTACCTCCTGGCACATTTCCAACTCTTTGGAATGCAGATCAAAGATACAAAGAAAATTATATGTCAAACTATGATGGATACTATCAAACTTATGATGCAGGTCACATTGATGAAGATGGCTATATTTGGATCATGTCTAGGACTGACGACATCATAAATGTTGCTGGCCATAGATTATCAACTGGTGCAATTGAGGAAGTTTTATCTGAACATCAATCAGTAGCTGAGTGTGCTGTTCTTGGAATTGCTGATAAATTAAAAGGGCAATTACCAATTGGATTAATTGTTTTAAAAGCTGGTGTTGAAAAGGATAATGAAACAATTTCCAAAGAATGTATTCAAATGGTTAGAGATAAAATTGGACCTGTAGCTGCATTTAAAGTTGCAATAGTTATCAAAAGACTTCCTAAAACAAGATCTGGAAAAATCTTGAGAGGAACAATTAGAAAAATTGCTGATAATGTTGAGTATAAAATGCCGCCAACAATTGATGATCCTGCAATTCTTGATGAGATCAAACAAGACTTGATTGAAAATAAAATACTAAATAATGTTTAAAACGTATTCTTTTTTGCTTATTGCTATATTTTGTGAGGTAGCTGGTACAATGTTATTGCCAGTTTCACAAAATTTTACCAGGATTATTCCAACAATTTGTTTAACAATATTTTATTTGGTGTCTTTCTACTTGATGACATTTGTTATGGATAAACTCCCAATAGCAATAGTATATGCCACTTGGAGTGGACTCGGAGTATTTACAATAGCATTACTTGGATATTTCTTTTTTAAACAAACTTTGGCTTGGCAAGCTATTGCAGGTTTATTCCTTATAGTTATTGGTGTGATACTGGTTAATAGTTTTACCGTTAAAATTAATTAAATTTTATAGGGGTACCCTCAGGTTCTCCTAAAATCTTTCCATCCCTCATCTTTATTTTACCGGAGATTATTGTTGCTACTGGTGTTCCTTTAAATTCAACATCGTTAAAAGGTGACCATCCACATTTACTTTCTATATTCTCATTTTTAATTGTTATTTTCTTATTCATATCAACAATAGTAAAGTCGGCGTCATATCCTTCTTTAATAAATCCTTTGTTCTGTATCCCAAATATTTTTATTGGATTTTCGCACACCAGATTTATTAGTTGAGTGAGTGATAATTTTCCATGATTAACATGATCTAACATTACTGGCATAAGTGTTTGAACACCTGGCATACCTGATGGAGAATTAGGATATTCTTTATCTTTATTTATTTTTAGATGTGGTGCGTGATCAGAGCCAATTGTATCATTTAAATTATTTCTTACTGCATACCACAGTCGATTATAATGAGACTTATCTCTAATTGGTGGATTCATTTGAGCGTAGGTTCCAAGCCTATCGTAACAATCGGGTGCATAGATTGTTAAATGTTGCGGTGTAATTTCAAAAGTGATATTACCTTTATGTTGAGATAAAAAATCCACTTCTTGTTTAGTAGTGACATGTAGTACATGAGCTTTCTTATTATATTTTTTTGCTAGCCTTACTATTCTTCTAGTCGAAGAAATTGCACATTCCTCACTTCTCCAAATGGGATGGGAGTGCACATCACCATTTTTAATTAATTTTTTATTCTTATTTAAGATTTCTTCGTCCTCAGAGTGGACTGAAACTACTTTTGAACTATTTTGAAAAACTTTATCAATATCTTCCTCTAGTGCTACTAAAAGATTACCTGTTGAGGAACCTACAAACAATTTGATACCACAACAGCCCTCTAAATTTTTTAACTCAGCGAGTTGACTTACGTTACCTGCTGTAGCACCAAAATAGAAAGCGTAATTGCAATACATCCTGTTTTTTGCAAGATCCAATTTTCTTTGAAATTCTTTTAGATTTGAGGTTGGAGGGTTGGTATTTGGCATTTCAAATACTGCTGTAATTCCTCCAGCTACTGCTGCTCTACTTCCTGAGTGAAGGTCCTCTGTGTCTGTAGAACCCGGTTCTCTGAAATGGGTCTGAGTATCTATACAACCAGGTAAGGTAATTTTATTTTTGGCATCATAAATTTCTTTTGCCTCTTCTGATATTTTACCAATTTTTAATATTTTACCATCTTTAACGGCAATATCATTATCCTCTAGTTTTCCATTGATATAACATTGCCCATTTTTGATTATTAGATCTAACATTTGTAAAAAAAGTTATTATATTAAATTTAACGATCAATCAAATATGAATAATAGTGTTTATATATTAAAAGATAGAGCCATACTTTATGTAAATGGCCAGGATGCTAGAGACTTTTTGCAAAATTTAATTAGCAATGACATTAATAAAGTTACAGATAGCTCAAGTTGTTTTGCCTCATTATTTACCCCTCAGGGCAAATTTCTTTATGAATTTATTGTTGTAAAGCATAAGTCAGGTTTTTTTATTGATTGTGAGAAAGCTCAATCTGAAGAAATATTAAAACAATTAAATTTATATAAAATAAGATCAAAAGTAGAAATCCTTAATCTTAGCAATGAATTTGTTGTTGCAAGTTTTAGTTATGAAAAATATTTAACAATAGAAAAATCAAAAGACATTCTTGGTTTTACAATGAAATATAGGGAAGATCCAATAATTCTAGATCCAAGAAATAAAAATTTAGGTGCAAGACTAATAATCAATTTAGAAAAACTTTATCTATCTCTAAAAAAACTTGAATTAAAAGACGATAATATTGAAGACTACCATAACCAAAGTCATAAACTTGGTATTGTTCCAAAGAATTTAAATAAACTAAAAAATAAATTATTTGGAATTGAATGTAATTTTGAAGAGCTTAATGGTATTGATTTTAAAAAAGGATGTTATGTAGGGCAAGAAAATACTGCTAGAATTAAACTTAAAAATAAACTTTCTAAAAGGCTATTACCGGTTAAGATAATAGATGGAAAGCTTGATGAGGATGAAAAAGTGTATTCTAACGATATTGAAATTGGAAAAATTTTGATAAATGAAGAATACCCCTTTGCCTTGATAAAGTTATCAAATGAAAATTTTAATAAAGATCTTATTTTAAAATGTAAAAATGGATCATTTAAAATATTAATACCTGAATGGCTAAAGATATAAATTTTTGGTGCGGCCAGAGAGACTCGAACTCTCATGGACTAAGTCCACACGGCCCTCAACCGTGCCTGTCTACCAATTTCAGCATGGCCGCAAATATGACCCACATTAAATCAATGACAAGTAGGTTTCAAATTGATAAATTTATTTATGGAATTTAATCAAGAAGTAAAATCAGCAACTGATCAAATTTACAAGAAAATTTCAAAGGTTATGCCTGAGATTGAATGGGCAGTTCATGCTCCTTATATTCATCAAATTAATAAATTAAAAAAAAAGAAAAATGCTGTAATACTTGCTCATAACTATCAAACCCCAGAAATTTATCACGGCATTGCAGATTTCTCTGCAGACTCTTTGGCTCTTGCTGTTGAGGCATCAAAAACCTCAGCAGATATAATTATAATGGCTGGAGTTCATTTTATGGCTGAGACTGCAAAATTAATGAGTCCAAATAAAAAAGTTTTATTACCGGACATGAAAGCAGGCTGTTCACTATCCTCTTCAATTACGGGAAATGATGTAAGATTGTTAAAAGAAAAATATCCAGGAGTACCTGTGGTTTCATATGTTAATACATCTGCTGATGTAAAGGCAGAAACAGATGTGTGTTGTACTTCTGCTAATGCAGTTAAAATTGTAAAGTCCTTAGGTGTTAAAAAAGTTATTTTTTTACCTGATGACTATCTAGCTAGATATGTTGCTTCACAAACTGATGTTGAAATTATCTCATGGAAAGGAATTTGCATTGTTCATGATCAATTTAATGAAAAAGAAATTAAGAATATAAGAAAAAATAATCCTGGAATTAAGATAATTGCACATCCTGAATGTCCACCAGAAGTAATTAAAGCAAGTGATTTTGCAGGATCAACGTCAGGAATGATTAATTATGTAAAGGATAATCAGCCTAAAAAAGTAATGATGGTAACCGAATGTTCAATGAGTGATAACATTCAAGTCGAAAATCCAAACGTAGAATTTATAAAACCATGTAATATATGTCCTCATATGAAGAAAATCACTTTGCCAAAAATTTTAGACTGCTTACAAAATGAAACTGGTGAAATTATCATGGATCAAGAAACAATTGATAAAGCAAGATTGTCAGTAGAAAAAATGGTTGCTATCGGTAGATAACACTTCGTGTCAAAAATTAAATTAAGTGAAACTTTTATTAAAGACAGAGTAAAACTTGCTCTTACAGAAGATTTATATCCTTATGGAGATATAACATCCAACCTATTAAACAATAACGAAATTATTGAAGCAAAAATAATTTCTAATCAAAAAGCCATTGTTGCAGGTTTGCTATTTGTAAAACAATCTTTTAAACAGATTGACAAAAAAATTAAGTTTAGATTAATAAAAAAGGATGGGTCCTTAGTACGGAAAAATTCTGTAATAGCAGTCATAAGAGGAAAAGCTGACTCAATTTTGACTGCTGAGAGGGTAGCATTGAATTTTTTATCTCATATTTCTGGTATAGCTACAATAACAAATCAATTTGTAAAACTTGTCGGGAAAAAGTGTAAAATTTGTTGCACCAGAAAAACTTTACCAAATTATAGAGTTATTCAAAAATATGCTGTTAAATTAGGAGGCGGCACAAATCATAGGTTTAATTTAAGTGATGAATTTTTGATTAAAGATAATCATATAGCTAATTCTCATTTAAGAGAATTGGTTTCACTAGCAATTAAAAATAAAAGAGGAAAGAAAATTACAGTTGAGGTGGATAACTTAAAACAACTTAAAAAAATTATTGGACTAAAATTTAATACTGTTTTATTTGATAATATGAGTACCAAGAGTCTTCGAGCGGGTGTAAAACTTGTCAAAAAATTTTATGAAACAGAGGCTTCGGGAAATATTAATCTTAAAACTGTAAAATCTGTTGCTGAAACCGGGGTAAATAGAATTTCAGTTGGATGCATTACTCATAGTGCCCCAGCTATAGATTTTAAACTTGAAATCTAGATTTCTAGATTTTATTAATCTTTATTTTTTAAAAGAGCAGCTTGGGCAGCTGATAATCTAGCTATAGGAACTCTATAAGGTGAACATGAAACATAATTAAGCCCAACTTTTGAACAAAATTTAATACTCATGGGATCACCACCATGTTCGCCACATATCCCTAATTTAATTTTTTTATTTTGTTTTTTTCCTTTTGAAACTGCTATTTTAACTAGATCTTTTACCCCGTCATCAATAGATACGAATGGATCAATGGTAAAAATCTTGTTGTCTATATAATCATTTAAAAATTTACCACTATCATCTCTACTTATTCCAAAAGTTGTTTGTGTTAGATCATTGGTACCAAAACTAAAAAATTCAGCATGCTTTGCAATATCATCAGCCTTGATTGCTGCTCTTGGCAACTCAATCATTGTACCAACAAGAAATTCAATTTTTGTTTTATTTTCTTTTTGTACTTTTCTTGCAATACTAATTACTAAATCTTTCATTATTTTAATCTCAGCTTCAGTTGAAACTAAAGGTATCATTATCTCAGGAAAAGCAAATTTTTGTTTACTTTTTTTCAATTCTGCAAGGGCTTCGAATATAGCTGTACATTGCATTTCATAAATTTCAGGAAATGAGATACCAAGTCTACAACCTCTGTGTCCTAACATTGGATTCTGTTCATGAAGTTCCTCTATTCTGGCCTTAATATCTTTTTTATCTGATCCAATAACATTTGCTACTTCAGAAATTTCTTTATCAGATTTAGGTAAGAATTCATGTAATGGCGGATCTAACAACCTAACAGTAACTGGAAGTCCATGCATAATCTGAAATATCTCCATAAAATCTTTTTTTTGATGAGGTAAAATTTTTTTTAAGGCATTAGATCTATCCTCTAATGTTTTTGACAAAATCATTTCTCTTACTGATAAAATTCTTTCTTCATCAAAAAACATATGTTCTGTCCTACAAAGTCCTATACCCTCAGCCCCAAATTCTCTAGCCGTTTTAGTGTCTAATGGGGTTTCAGAATTAGTTCGTACTTTAATTTTTCTAATTTTATCAGCCCAGCCCATTAATTTTGAAAAGTCTCCTGATATTTCTGGTTTTATGGTTGGAACCGTTCCTAGAATTATTCTTCCTGTAGAACCATCTATAGTAATCGTTTCACCTTCTTTAACCTCATGAGAGGATGTTTTAAAAATTTTTTTATCATAATTAATTTCAATTTCACTTGAACCAGAAACACAGGGTCTCCCCATTCCTCTGGCTACTACCGCAGCATGACTAGTCATTCCTCCTCTCGAGGTTAAAATTCCCTTTGCAGCATGCATGCCTTGAATATCTTCTGGAGAAGTTTCAACTCTAACTAAAATTGTATCTTGCAACATATCATTTAATCTTTCAGCCTCTTCTGAGGTAAAAACTACTTTTCCACTTACTGCACCGGGAGATGCTGGTAGACCATTTGCTATAACTTTGATCGAACTTTTCTCATCTAAAGTGGGATGCAAAAGCGTGTCTAAAGAGTTAGGATCAATTCTCAAAACAGCTTCATTTTTAGTAATTAACTTTTCTTTAACCATATCTACAGCAATTTTTACTGCAGATTTTGATGTTCGTTTCCCAGATCGAGTTTGTAATATCCAAAGTTTACTTCTTTCAACTGTAAACTCTACGTCCTGCATATCCTTATAATGTTTCTCAAGTTTTTTTAAAATTTTATATAATTCGTGATATACTTTCGGCATCGACTCTTCCATAGATGCATCGTAGACTTTTGCTTCTTTTCTTGCGCTCTTAGTAATATATTGTGGAGTTCTAGTTCCAGCCACAACATCTTCTCCCTGAGCATTAATTAAATATTCTCCATAAATATTATTTGTTCCATCTGAAGGGTTTCTAGTAAATACAACTCCTGTTGCACAATCATTACCCATGTTTCCAAAAACCATAGATTGAACATTAACAGCTGTTCCCCATTCAGATGGAATTTGATTTAACTTTCTATAAACTTTGGCTCTTTTACTTTCCCAGGATAAAAATACTGCATTTATTGCTCCAAACAATTGGTGATAAACATCTTGAGGAAAATCTTTATTTGTCTTATCTTTTATAACACTTTTAAAATTTTTAATTAAACCATCCCAATCTTTCTCGTTAAGATCTGTATCCAACAATACACCTTTGGTTAACTTATAATTTTCGATTAATTCCTCAAAGTGGTAACTTTCAACACCCATAACTACATTCCCGTACATCTGGATGAATCTCCTATAACTATCTTTTGCAAATCTTCCATTTGAGGTTTTATTAGACAAAGCAACTACTGTTTTATCATTTAATCCTAAATTAAGAATTGTATCCATCATACCTGGCATTGAAACTCTGGCTCCAGATCGAACTGATAAAAGAAGAGGGTTTTTTAAATCTCCAAATTTTTTTGATACATCTTTTTCTATTACTTTAATTTCTTTCTTAATTTGGCTTATTAATTTTAAATTTAATTTTTTTTTATCCTTATAAAAAATTTCACAAACTTTCGTTGAAATAGTAAAACCAGGAGGTACGGGCAATCCCATCCTCCCCATTTCAGACAGATTTGCTCCTTTACCACCTAAAAAATTTTTTGGATTT
>CACCFV010000013.1 GCA_902544985.1 uncultured Pelagibacteraceae bacterium | reverse complement strand
TTTCTGATAAAATAGGCTTATTGATCGCTAGAAATTTGTCTAATTCACATAAAAATTCAAAGTTTATTGTAGATGTAAAATCTACTGGTCTTTATTCGACTGACAAAATTTTAAACAAAAATCAATGTGAAACTTTATATTGGAAAACAGGCCATTCTCACATCAAAAGAAAAGTACATAATGAGAAAGCTTTGGCTGGATTTGAAAAAAGTGGGCACTTTTTTTTCAATTAACCATTAGGTTATGGTTACGACGACGGAATTAATTCAGCAATTCAAGTTTGTCACTTATTAAATAATCAAGATAAGAAAATGAGTGAAATAATTAAAGAACTTCCAATTACCTACCAATCACCAACAATGGCGCCTTTTTGTAAAGATGAGGAAAAATACAATGTAGTTGACGAAATGGTAAGGGAATTTAAAAAAATAAAAGACCAAAAAATTAAAATAGATAATCAAGAAATAAAGGAAATTATAACAGTAAATGGAGTTAGATTTTCTTTTGAAGATGGTTCTTGGGGTTTAATTAGAGCTTCATCCAACAAACCTTCTTTAGTTGTAGTTACTGAAAGTCCAACATCAGATGAAAGAAAGCTAAATATTTTTAGATTTATTGACAAAACATTAATGAAAACTGGTAAAATTGGAGAATACGATCAAAAAATTTGATTAATTTTTATCCTCTTTATTTTCATTATCATTAATATCATTTTCTATTTTTGATGGTCTTGAGTTATCATTATAAAATTTTTTGATTAATTCTTCTTCTCTAATTCTTTGTTCTTGATCAAATTTATCTTCCCATTCTTTTATTCTACGATTTTCCTCTTTAATTCTTTCTTCCTCTTCGTCTTTTTCTCTTAATAATTTAGCTCTTTCCTCGTCAATAAGTCTTTGTTTTTCTTGTTCTTTTCTTATTTCTTCGACTCTTTCTCTCTCTTCTTTATCTTTTAATAATTTTTCAGCTTCTGCTTCCTTTAATTGTTGTTCTTTTTCTCTTAATTCTTCCTCTTTTGCTCTCTGTTCTGCTTGCTCTTCTAGGATTTGTCTTTCTAGCTCTTGTTTTCTATCTAATTCAAGTTGTCTCAATCTATTTTCAGTTTCTCTTAATTTTTCCTCTTCATATTTTAATTTTCTGGCAGCTTCCCTTAGTTTTTGCTCCTCATCTAATCTTTTTTGCCTTTCTAAATCTCTCATTCTATTTCTTTCCTGTCTCTCCCTCTCCTTTTCCTCTCTACGTTTTTGAGCCTCTAATTCTTTAGATTTTATTTCCTCCAATTTAATTCTATTTTTTTCTTCTCTAATTTTTTGTCTTTCTAATATTTTGATTCTTAACTCTTCCTCTTTTAGTTTTCTTGCATCCTCTCTTAATTTTTTAGATTCCTCATCCTTAATTTTTTGTTGTTCAATTTTTAATCTTTTCTCTTCAATTTTTTTCCTTTTTTCCTCATTTTTTTGAATTTGTTTCTCATTTTCTGTAATTAATTTTTTTTGAGCCAATATTTGAAGCCTCTCTTCTTTAGCCCTGTTTATTTTATCTTTCTGAGCTTGCTTCTTTTGTTGTTGAATTTCTTTTTTTTCTTGTATTTTTTTTTCTTTTTCTATTTTTAATTTATTTCTTTCTCTATCTTTTTTTAGGTTTTGGAAAAAATTTTTAATGTTTTTTTTTGCTCCATTAATGACATTATCTGGGGAAAATTTATAAATTTTAAAATTATTTTGTGTCTTTTTTTTTAACCCTTTTTTACTCATATTTTAAAATACCAATTTTTTGTGTTTATTGCATACAGAAGTTATGGTTAAATTGAGTACAATTTTTGAGCGAAAGCTTTCAAAAACTAGATAAATTCAAATTATAAACTTTCAGATTCAACTAAAAAGTGTTCATAAAACTGTAAAGAATCATTTATTCTAAATCTGTGAGGTGATGGAGGGAGACTGAAATCACCTCTTTTTTTTTATGGCAGATAAAAAAATTAGATCAATAGCTAAAACTTTTTCTTGGAGATTTATCATTTTTGTTTATTGGGTAATTTTTGGATACATTTACACTGGAACATTTACAGGTGCAGGGATACTCGGTGTTGGATCAATAGTTCCACTTTTTTTTTACTATTTTCATGAGAGAATTTGGAACAAGATTAAATGGGGAACTGGTTAATATTAATTTATTGATAAGTATTCAAAAAAAGATCTAATCGATACAATAATTAAGAATATCCCAAAGATCTTACTCAATATATTTTTATCTATTTTATAAACTGCTTTTGCGCCTACTCTAGCCATTATCATTGTTACCGGCACAAAAACTAGAAATCCAAGTAAATTCACATATCCAAGACTATAGGGTGTATTAATATTATCTACAATTTTACCTCCAGTAATCATTGTAATTGTACCAAATACAGCGATCAGAAAACCAACTCCTGCTGCAGTTCCTATTGATCTCCTAATATCGTATCCAAAAGTTCTCATAAAAGGAACCATTAATGAACCACCACCTATGCCCAATAATACAGATATAAAACCTATAATAACTCCTGAAATATTTTTAGCTGAGTCGGAAATCATTTTTGGATTTTTTAAAAGCTTTTCTCTGAAAAAGATAAAGAATAAACCAACTATAAAAGCCATAATGGAAAAGAATAAAACAAAAGCTGGTGTTTTTAAGTTTACTGCTAAAAATGTTCCCCCGATAACTCCAAATAAAATAAATATGCCAAAGGATTTTATGAGTTTAAAATCAACCGCATCATACTCCATATGAGTTTTTGTCGATATGATAGAAGTTGGAATTATAATCGCTAATGAAGTACCAACTGAAAGGTGCATTCTTGTTGCAATATCAAAATCTAAAACAGTAAAAGCATAATAAAGAGCAGGCACTATTATAATACCACCACCAACTCCTAATAAACCTGCCATAAAACCAGCAACAGATGCTGCTAAAGATAAAACAAATAAAAGATTTATAATTTCATTTATGTCTAAAGTTTCCATTATGAGTTAGCCTGGATTGCTTTCTCATTATTCTGGACAATAGTCATAATATGTTTTGCTTTTTGAAAATCAGAGTCTCTTGCCATCATGTTATCACTTAAATATCTTTTCCACTCTTTTGAACCAACTTGTCCATGATATAAACCTACTGTATGTCTCATGATGTGATTAATTTGTGTTCCTAATTTTACTTCTCTATCAGCATACTCTAAAAGTTTTTCTACAACTTGTTCCCTTGTAGGACTACTCTTTGTCTTGAATATTTCTTTTTCAATTTCAATTAAGGAATATGGATTTTGATATATTGACCTTCCTATCATTACACCATCACAATGCTTTAAATGATTATTTATTTCCTCAATTTTTGTTATCCCTCCATTTATAATTATTTCTAAATTAGGATTTTTTTTTTTAATATCATAAACCATTTTATAATTTAGTTTTGGAATATTTAAATTTTGTTTGGGAGATAAACCTGTCAAGATTGCTTTCCTTGCGTGCAATATAAATGTTTTAGAACCAGCATCTCTCATCTTATGAATAAAATCATTTAAATAATCAAATTCTTCTGTATCATCGAAACCAATTCTTGTCTTAGCTGTGACAGGAATTTTACATGCATTTACCATTGAATTAATACATTCAGCAACCAAATCAGGTTCTTTAATTAAACATGCGCCAAATTTATTTTTTTGAACTTTTTTGCTAGGACAACCAAGATTAATATTAATTTCGTCGTAACCCATATCCTCTGCAATTTTAGCTACTTCTGCTAACTCTTCTTTATTAGAACCACCAACTTGTAGAGCTAATGGTTTTTCTTCAGGACTAAAAGATAAAATTTTTTTTCTATCGCCATGAATTGCAGATTTTGTTGCAACCATCTCAGTATAGAGCATTACATTTTTGCTCATCAATCTTAAAAAAAAACGATCATGCCTATCAGTACAATCCATCATTGGGGCAACTGATATTTTTCTGTTTATTTTTTTTTTAGAATCCAAGGTCTTTACCCATTATTTTATCAGGTAACCATGTAACAATCTCAGGAAAAATACATAAAATTACTATAGCTAAAGCCATAATTATCATAAACGGTATAGATCCTTTTAAAATTTCTGACAAACTAACGTCTGGGGTAATTCCTTTTATAATATAAAGATTTAATCCAACTGGTGGTGTAATTAAGCCAATCTCCATATTGATTGTAAATACTATTGCAAACCAATATGGGTCAAAACCCAAAGTAGTGATAACTGGCAATAATATTGCTGAAGTCATTACAATAACTGCAACTGGCGGTAAAAAGAAGCCAGCTATCAAAAGAAATATGTTTATTAGAATGAACACAACCCACTTATTAGAGCTTAATTCAACCATGCTCTGTGCTAATGACTGAGTTACATATAATTGTGAAAGAGTGAACGCAAAAAGATATGAGGCAGCAATAATGAACATTATCATTACACTTTCTTTCATAGAAACTTTAACAATGTTCCAAATCTTCTTTGGCTGATAAATTTTATAAACGACAGCTATTAATACGAAAACTAAGAATGCACCTACTCCAGATGCCTCAGATGGTGTTGCAACTCCTCCATAAAGTACATAAAGAACTCCTGCTATGATCGCTAAGAAAGGAAGAATTCTTGGTAAAACTTCAAGTTTTTCTTTTAGAGTTGGTCTTACTCTATTTCTTAAAGCTTTTGCTGCATCTTTATCAATAAAATAACTGTGTATTAGAGCCCATATCGCAAACATACCTGCCAACATAAAACCTGGTACAAGACCACACAAAAATAATCTTCCAATAGATGTGCCCGTTGCGATTCCGTAAACTATCAAAACAATACTAGGTGGAATTAAAACTCCTAAAGTTCCACCTGCTGCTATAGTTCCTGTTGCGATTTGATCGGAGTAACCTCTTTTTCTCATTTCAGGTATTCCCATTGTTCCAATCGCAGCACAAGTTGCAGGACTAGATCCACTCAAAGCTGCAAAAATTGAACAAGCACCAATATTTGAAATTACCAATCCACCTGGTACTCTCCAAAGCCATCTATCTAATCCTGTATATAAATCTTTTCCAGCAGGAGAATTAGCAACAGCCATTCCCATTAAAATAAACATCGGTATAGAAAGTAAAACAAATGAATTTAATCCTGCAAAAAATGTTTCAGCAAAGACATCAAGCATTTGAAAACCTTCAAATGTAACCAAAAGAGCTATCGAAACAAAACTCAAACCAAATGCAATTGGAATTCCAGAAAAAAGTACCAATAAAGTAAAAACCGCAACAATTAATGCTATAATCAATGGATCCATTTATCTAAAATCCTCTTCATCAGTTAATTTTATAATTTCTGCGATATACTGTAATATCATTAATAAAGCCCCCAACATCATTGATGAATATGGTATCCATAGTGGTGGATCCCACACAGTTCCTGTTGAATAATTTTTGGTAAATGCTTCCTCTACCATTATGAATCCAAAATAAAATAAAATTAGGAAAAATAATAAACTAATAGATGATGTAAAAATTTTTAACCTAATTACATTTTTTTTGGATAAAAAATCGTAAATCCATTCCATGCTCACATGAGCTTTCTCACTTAGAACGTACACACTTCCTATAAAGGTTGAAGCAACCAATAACATTGTGACAAGTTCTGTTTGCCATGTGATTGCTCTTTGAAAAAAATATCTTTCAAAAACAAGCTCAACGATTACCAAGATTGATAAGAGCAACGCTAATACAGCGAAAGCACCGCATGCTTTAGCAATTAGATCGCAAAATTGAAGATACTTTTTTTTCATAAAAAAAACCCCTATTTAATAAGAATAAATAGGGGTTCTTTATATATTATTTTATTTAACTGCTAAAGCCATTTCCATTAGCTTATCGCCACCTGGAACTTTATCAGCAAATGCCTTATGAGAAGATTTTTTCGCAATCTCTACCCATGCAGCATGGTCTTTTGCATCCATGTATACTAATTTAACACCTGCAGCTTTATAAGCATCTTCAAACTTTTTATCTAAGTTTTCTACTTGAGCTGTCATGTATTTTTCAGCAACTTTTCCAGCCTTCATTAAAGCTTTTTGCTGCTTAGAATTTAAGGCATCAAAAGACTTTTTAGACATTAAAATTGGCTCATACATAAACCATAGACCAAATTTTCCTGGAGGAGTTGCACATGAGACTTGTTCATAAATTTTGTAACTTACAAAACTTCCTGAACTTGTGTTAGCACCTGTTAATACACCAGTTTGTAAACCTGTGTAAATTTCAGATGAAGGCATACTTTGTATACCAGCTCCAGCTGCTTCTAACATTTGGTTAAATGCTTTTCCAGCAGCTCTCATAACTTGACCTTTTGCGTCGCTAGGATTTTTAATACATTTTGTTTTTGAAGCAAAACCACCACCTAACCAAGCATCAGATAAAACTACAACACCAGCATCATTAATAATTTTTTTAATTTCAGTCATCATTGGACCTTTATTAAATCTTAATGCGTGGTCATGATTTTTTACAGTTCCAGGCATTAAAGTTGCATCAAATTCTGGATGGAATTTAGAAGCATATGCTAATGGAAAAGCAGAAATATCTAATTGACCAGTTGTCATTGGTTTCCACTGTTCTTTTGGTTTGTATAATGATTTAGCTGGGTAAATTCTAATATCTACTCCAACGTTTGCTTTTTTAACCTCGTCAGCAATGATTTGAACCATTTCATGACGTGGGTCATAAGATCCATCAGCTCTTGGTGTACCAGGCCATTGGTGACTTGCTTTCAGCGTAACTGCATAAGCAGAACCAATAGTAGTAAAAACAAAAACTAATGAAGTTAAATATAAAGATATCTTTTTTAACATTATTTTTTCCCTCTATTGTTATTTTTAATAATTGAATTAAAGTGAACTTATTAATAAGAGTCAAGTCGTCAAAAACTCATGATATATATAATTATATGGATGGACCTTTAAAAAACCTACTAGTAGTTGATTTAACAAGGGTATTAGTGGGTCCTTACTGTACTATGATATTATCAGATCTTGGTGCAAGAGTAATTAAAGTTGAGGCACCAGACATAGGAGATGACTCAAGAAAATTTGGACCATTCATAAAAGATTACTCAGCTTATTTTATGTCTTTGAATAGAGGTAAAGAGAGTATTGCTCTGAATTTAAAGAACACTGATGATAAAAAAATTTTTGATAAAATTTTATCTAAAGCAGATATTTTAGTTGAAAATTTTAAACCAGGTACTTTGGAAAAATGGGGTTACGGTTGGAATGATGTAAATAAAAAATATCCTAAATTAATTTATGCATCTGCTTCTGGATTTGGTCAAACCGGTCCTCTGAAAGAATTGCCTGCTTACGATATGGTTGTGCAAGGCATGGGTGGATTAATGAGTGTAACTGGACAACCTAATTCTGAACCAACTAGAGTTGGGACATCAATTGGTGACATCACAGCTGGTTTGTTTACAGCAATTGGAATTAATGCAGCTCTTTATGATAGACAAAAAACAGGTAAGGGAATGTACATAGATGTTTCGATGCTAGATTGTCAAATAGCAATTTTAGAAAATGCTATAGCTCGTTACTTAGCAAAAAATGAAATTCCAAAACCAATGGGTTCACGTCATCCATCAATTGCGCCTTTCGAAGCTTTTAAAACAAAAGATAGTTACATTATTATTGCTGCTGGAAACGATAGATTATTCGAAAAACTTTGTGAACTTTTAGCAATGCCTGAGATGAGCAAGGATCCAAAATTTTCTGACAATTCATCTAGATCTAAAAATATGGATGAACTTAAAAATATACTTGAAAAAAAATTAGTTTCTAGGTCCACTAGTGAATGGGTTAAAGATATGGAAAAAGAAAAAATTCCATGTGGTCCAATATTTAATATTAAAGAAGCAGTGGAAAATCCTCAAGTAGATTCAAGAAACATGATTGTTAAAGCATTTCATAAAGAGATTGGAGATTTTAAATTAGCAGGTAATCCAATTAAAATGTCTACTTATAAAGATGAAAAAACTAGGGGTGATATCCCTGATTTAGACGAACATAGGGAAAAAATTTTAAAAGAATTTACTTAATTATTCTCAGCTTCGGTTGAAGTATCTTGATCAGTAGCTTGATTTTCTGTTTCAGTCACCTCATCTAACGAAACATCACCTTGCTCATCACCTGTCTCATCAGTTGCAGCTGTATCAATATCTGGTTTAGCAGTTTGAGATAGTTCTGCTAAATCTTCATTAGAAACTTGAATTTTCTCTGGAGTTTTTCTTGCTCTCTTAGATGGTAAAATAGGTGTACCACTTTTTGAAATTTCACCTTTATATAGACTTTCAAAATCATCACCAACATCTTCATCATCTTCAGCACCATCATCAACTTGCTCTACATGTTTTCTTAATTTGTAAACTGCACTTTCGGTAAGTTCATCTACTTTAATATTTTCTTCTGCAATTTCTCTAAGAGCAATAACTGTATTTTTATCGTTATCTCTATCTAAAGTTGGTTCTATTCCTGTGTTAAGTTGAGTTGCTCTTTCTTTAGCAACTAACACTAATTCATAAGGACTTTCTACTTTATCGATGCAATCTTCTACTGTTACTCTAGCCATGCGGAGTATCTATACAGTGAACTTTAAAAAATCAAGGAGAATTTTATAAATACATGGGATTTAGCTTTTTTCTGACAAAAAATAACAAAACTGCAGCTAAAGAAATATAGATAAATGATACTTGAGCAACCTGTTCTATTGAAAATCCTATATCAATTAAAAGACCAAATAATGCAGTACCAAAAGCGGTTGAAAAAACCATTAATGCTGTAGTTAAGGCTTTTATAGATCCGATGTGCCTTACACCATAAATTTCTGCCCATGTTGAAGAGCCTAATACGTTTGCAAGTCCATTTGATATACCAATTAAACCTAAAAATAAGAAAGCTGAAAATGAAATATCAAAATACATTAAAACTATTGTTGAGATTAACAACGGTATATTCATAAAAATAAGCAACTTTCTGCTAGTGAATTTATCAATCAAGAAACCTGCAACTAGCAAAGTTATTACTGACAAAACAGAATAAACCATAAAAGATTGTGCAATTACATAGGTGCCCCACCCTTTAGACTCAGTAATAAAAGATTGGTAAACAAATACACCTGTTGCAATCCATGGCATTGCTAACATATTCAAACAAACGATATAAAATCTATAATCTTTAAGCACTTCAATTCTTTTCCACTGTTTTATATTTTCACTAGACTCATTTTGATTTGTTTCTTCTCTAGACTCAAAGTTTAAATTCCTTACCAAGATAAAAGAAGTAATTGGAAGAAATATTAAAACTAATATTGAAATATATATCCATAAATTTTGCCAAGAAGTAATAGTAAGTAAATATACAATTAAAACAGGTAATATAAATTCAGCAGTAGAGAGACCAAACCAGCTCGTACTTAAAGCTTTTCCTCTAGATTTTGTAAAATATCTTGAAATTGTCGTTGTTGCGGTATGAGACATCATACCCTGACCTGAAAATCTCATTAAAAAAATTGCTATAAACAAAAAAGTTATTGATGAAATTTTTGAAAAGAAAAAGCATGAAAAAGATAAAAGTATTGTAACAAAAAATGCAAATTTAAATATATTGATATCATCTATTTTTTTTCCAACCCAAATTAACAAAAAACTGCTAAGCAAAGTTGCGGATGCATAGATTGTTCCAAATTGTCCCTGGGTAATAGATAATGCTTCTCGTATACTAGAATTAAAAAGACCAAGAAAAAAACTCTGTCCAAAACTAGAAAAAAATGTAAATATAAAACCAAATATAATTACTTTTAAACTTAAACTTTTAAACATATTAAAAAATTATGAGCTGTAATGTTGCTTTCATAGGTCTTGGTGTCATGGGTTATCCAATGGCTGGTTATATATCAAAAGGCGGACACAATGTAACTGTTTTTAACAGAACAAAATCAAAAGCTGAAAAATGGATTAAAGAATACAAAGGTAAAATGGCTGATACACCAGCTGAAGCTGCAAAAGATGCTGAATATATTTTTACATGTGTTGGAAACGATAATGATTTAAGAGAAGTAACTTTTGGAGACAACGGTGCATTTAAAACAATTAAAAAAGGTGCTGTTTATATTGATAACACAACTGCCTCTGCAACAATTGCAAGAGAGATACATGAATATGCAAAAAAAAATGGATTTGGTGCACTAGATGCTCCTGTATCTGGTGGACAAGCTGGTGCAGAGAATGGTGCGTTAACAGTAATGATCGGTGGAGATCAAGCTGACTTTGATAAAGCAAAAGATAAAATAGATTGTTACAGCAAAAAAATGAAATTACTTGGTGGACCAGGAAATGGACAACTAGCTAAAATGGTCAATCAAATTTGCATTGCTGGTTTAGTTCAAGGTTTATCTGAAGCTATTAATTTTGGAATGAAAGCTGGATTGAATATGGAAGATGTTATTGAAGTTATCTCTAAAGGTGCAGCTCAATCTTGGCAAATGGAGAATAGATATAAAACAATGATAGATGATAAGTTTGATTTTGGTTTTGCAGTAGATTGGATGAGAAAAGATTTAAAGATTGCAATGGAAGAAGCTAAAAATAATGGTTCATTATTACCCGTCACTGAACTTGTTGATAAATATTATGGTGAAGTACAAGGAATGGGTGGTAATCGTTGGGATACTTCAAGCTTAATAAAAAGATTTAGAAAGTAAAGTATGCAGCCAGCATACTATGAAGATTTAGCAGAGATTCAAAATAAGTATTGGTCTATGTTAGATGATGCTGTGACTAATAGAGGTTCACCATTTAGAATTCCTGTTTTCATATGCGCTCACCAAGATGAAGTAGACGGTAGAATTGTTGTTTTGCGTAAATCAGATAGAGCAAACAATCTTCTACAATTTCATACTGATTTAAGATCTCCAAAAGTGGATATTCTTAAAAAAAATAAGAATGCCTCTCTAGTTTTCTACGATAAAGAAGAAAAAATTCAATTAAGAGTAAAAGTGGAATGTGAAGTTAATAATCAAAATTCTATAACTGAAGATTCATGGAAAAAAACTCAACATATTAGTAGAAGATGTTATTTAACAGATAGCCCTCCTGGAACATCCTCAGAAAATCCAACTTCTGGAATGATATCAAAATTAGAAGATTTTGATTACACTATGGAACAAAGTGAAGAAGGATATAAAAACTTTACTGTTATTAAATGTATGATTAAATCTATTGAGTGGCTATATCTTGCTGCTAAAGGTCACCGAAGAGCAAAGTTTGATTTGGAAAATAAAAAAGAAAGCTGGTTAGTTCCTTAAAAAATAAGTAGTTTAACTGACTACAAAACTTAAAAAATAACTTCCCATAATTAATGAAATAAATATGAGTAAATTTAAAATCATTAGCTCGTATTTAAAAATTCGCAAATTTCTTTAAAAATTTAATTATTTTCTTAATCATTAGAATATAAAATTATCTAACTAAGAAAATTTAAATTAATTTTAAAGAAATATTAAGTTATTATTAAAAAATTGATTTAGAATATATTTTCCAATTATCTTGGTAGTGTTTTGTGTTTTCAATAATAGCATTTTTTTCATCTTCAGTAATTTCTCTTACAATTTTTCCAGGTGAACCAATCACTAAAGAGTTGTCTGGAATTTCTTTGTTTTCTGTAATTAATGCTTTTGCGCCGACTAAACAGTTTTTTCCAATTTTTGCATTATTTAAAATTACTGCTCCAATACCAATTAAACTATTATCTCCTATGGTACAGCCGTGAAGCATAACCATATGTCCAACGGTAACATTCTTTCCAACTTTTAATGGATAACCTGGATCTGTATGTAAAACACTCCCGTCTTGAATATTAGATCCTTCACCAATATGAATATTTTCTACATCACCTCTTAAAGTTGCATTAAACCAGATACTAGAATTTTTTTCTAAAGTAACATCACCTATTATAGTTGCATTAGGTGCTACCCAATTTTCGCCAGAGTTTTTTGGTTTTTTATCTTTTAAATCGTAAAACATAATTTATATATTATTACATTATGCCCATACAAACTCCAATATGTGATTTTGGTCAAAAAGCTCATGACTTTAAGCTTAAATCAACAGAGGGTAAAATTCTTTCCTTAGCAGATGTTAAAGGTGAAAAAGGAACGTTAATAATGTTTATCTGTAATCACTGCCCATATGTAAAAGCAGTGACGAATGACATTGTTGAGGATTGTAAAAAATTAAAAGATATCGGTATCAATTCAGTAGCTATTTGCGCTAATGATGCAGAAAATTATCCTGAGGACTCATTTGAAAATATGATAAAATTTTCAAAAGAAAATCAATTTGGTTTTCCTTATTTAGTTGATGAAACACAAGAAGTAGCAAAAACTTATGATGCAGTATGTACTCCAGATTTTTTTGGATACAACAAAGATTTAGAGCTTCAATACAGAGGAAGATTAAGAGAACTAAAAAAATTAATTCCAGTTAGAGATGGCGATAGTGATCTTTTCAAAGCTATGACGCAAATTGCTGAAACTAATAAGGGACCTGAGAATCAAATTCCTAGTGCTGGATGTGGTATTAAGTGGAAAACTAATTAATGTATATTATTGTTACTAGAACTTTCCCGCCAGAATTAGGTGGAATGCAAAGTTTGATGTGGGGTTTATCTCGTGAGATGTCAAAAAATTTCATGATTAAAGTTTTTGCAGATTATCACGAAAATCATAAAGATTTTGATGAACAAGCTAGCTTTTCAATTGAAAGAGTTGGTGGAATAAAATTTTTAAGAAAAATAAGAAAATCTCAATTAATAAATGAATTTTTAAAAGAAAATAAAGTTGAGGGGATTATTGCTGATCACTGGAAAAGTTTAGAACTAATTAAAACTGATAAAAAAAAGTATTGTTTAATTCATGGTAAGGAAATCAACCATCCTGTAGGAAGTTCATTAAATAAAAGAGTTGTAAAAGTTCTTAATAATGTAAAGAAAGTAATTGCGAATTCTGAATACACAAAAAATTTAGCAATAAATAATGGTGTAGACCAAGACAGAGTTATAGTCATAAACCCAGGAGCTGATCCAGTTGAGGAATTAAATAAAAAATCTCTTGAGAAAGTTGAAAGTTTATTAAAAGTCAAAACACCGAGACTTATTACTGTTTCTAGATTTGATAAAAGAAAAAATCATGAAAAAGTAATTATGGCATTAAGAAATTTAAAACAACTATACCCTGATATTGTTTATATTTGCATTGGTTATGGCGATGAGGAAGAGAATATAAAAAAATTAGTTGAAGAATTAAATCTAACTTCACAAGTAATGTTTTTTAAAGATATAAGTTCAGATTTAAAAAATGCCTTAGTAGCTAAATCTAATATCTTTGTCATGCCATCTATAATACATAAAACTTCTGTAGAAGGTTTTGGAATAGCTTATTTAGAAGCTGCACAATATGGAATTCCTTCGATAGGAGGAAAAGACGGTGGTGCATCAGATGCCATTGACCATAATAGAACTGGATTAATTTGTGATGGGAACAATCTAGATGAAATTTATTCATCATTAAATTCAATGATTGAAAATAAAAAATATATTGAACTTGGAAAAAATGCCAAAGAATATGTTTCAAAATTTCAATGGGATAAAACTTTTGAAGAATACAAAAAAATTCTTAATTAATTTAAAGATTTAACTAATCTTTCAAAAACTTTTTCTGCGCTCAAATTGTTTAAGTCTGTTACTTCAATTGCTTTAAAATTATCTCTTTCAATGCTGACCTTGTATGCAGTGGTATGTTTTCCAAATAAAGTTAAGCCTTTAGCTCCAACATGAGCTGCAATATGAGCAGGTCCAGTATCATTAGCAATAACAAAGGTGCTTTCTTTAATTAAAGAAGTTAGTTGAGAAATATCAAGCGCTTTTCCATTATCTAATAAAACTTTAGCATTTATTTCTTTTGCATCATTTATCTCAGATGGGCCTGGAGCTATAACAATTTCATATTCTTCACCAAATTTATCTAAAATAAGTTTTACAAGATCATTATAATAAGGCCATTTCTTAATATGTAAGTGAGGCGAGCAAAAAGGAAATAACAAAATAAATTTATCCAATTTGAAATGATCTTTGATTTTGCTGATCTCAGAGCCAGCCCAACTAAAATTAGGATTTAAAGTATGAGATGTTTTTAGTCCTGAGGTTTGTAATTGATGATTAAATCTATCTAAAACAGAGTGTTTATCAAATTCCTTTTTATCTATTACTTCTGGCAAAGTTGTAATTGAGCTAGACCAAGTTTCTTTTTTTGCCTTAGGAAAAAGAATATTTTTATAAAAATTTGTTCTTGAGGAATTTTGAAGATCGAAAACTTTTGAAAAATTATGTTTCTTAAGTTCTCTCATTAAGAAATATAAGTATATAAGATTATATCTTGGCAATCTCTTATCTAGAATTACTTCATGAATATATGGATTTTTTTTAAAAACTTCTAAATAAGCTTTTGTTGTTAGTAAATAAATTCGATCATTTTTATGATTTTCAGATATGTCTTGAATTGCACCACTCGCTTGAGCTATATCTCCTAATGATCCGTGTTTAATAATTAAAATATTAGACATATTTATAACAAGATAGCACAGTATTAAATTTTATGAATAAAATTATAGTTGAAGTTTCGATAGGTGAACTTTTAGATAAAATTTCAATTTTAGAAATCAAACAAGGAAAGATTAAAGATTCAGAAAAACTAAAATTTATCAACAACGAACACTCTATTTTAAAAAATCAGCTTGATAAGAATGTAAAATCTGATGATAAACTTAATGATCTTTATCAATCATTAAAAGAAATAAATTCTAAACTATGGGTTATTGAGGATGATAAAAGACAATGTGAAAAAGATAAAGATTTTGGTGAAAAATTTATTAAACTTTCAAGAGACGTCCATTTTCTTAATGATGATCGAGCAAAAATAAAATTAGAAATTAATAATCACACCGGTTCAGTTATAAAAGAGATAAAAGAATATACTAGTTACTAAATAATTCTAATGGCGCTTCATTTTTCAAAAGAGGAATTTTCTAGCAGAAAAAATAAAGTTTTAAATTCGATGAAAGAGCAAAACCTTGATGCTCTTTTGATGTTTAGACAAGAGTCCATGTATTGGTTAACTGGATACGACACCTTTGGTTATGTTTTTTTTCAGACATTGGTTTTAGATAAAAACGGAAATATAATACTGCTCACAAGAGCTCCTGATTTAAGACAAGCTCAAAATACATCCAACATAGAAGATATTAGGATATGGGTTGATAAAGATGGATCAAATCCAACAGATGATCTTAAAACTATTTTGAATGAATTAAATATTAAAGGAAAAAAATTAGGAATTGAATATGAAGCTTATGGTTTAACTGGTCGTAATGCTCTTCGATTAAACAAATCTTTAGAAAATTATTGTTCTCTTGAAGATAAATCAGACTTAATAACAAAATTACGAGTTGTAAAATCTAAAGAAGAAATTGTTTATGTCAAAAAAGCTGCAGAGCTTGCGGATAAAGCCTTAGACGAAGTATGGAAACATGCAAAAGCTGGAATAAGTGAATCTAAGATATTAGCAGAAATGAATAAAGTTATATTCGAAGGTGGTGGAGATTATCCTGCAAATGAATTTATAATTGGTTCTGGTAAAAATGCACTGCTTTGTCGTTATCAAGCAGAAAAACAAATTTTAGATAAACAAGATCAATTAACTATTGAATGGGCTGGTACTTATAGACATTACCATTCTGCAATGTTTAGAACTATTCCTATTGGTAAAGCAGATCCTAAACATCATAAAATGCATGAAGCATGTGTTGAAGCTCTTAAAAATTGCGAAAGTAAATTAAAACCTGGTAATAAAGTTGGAGAAGTTTTTGATATTCATGCAAAAACGTTTGATGACCTTGGTTTTCAAAAAGCTCGAATGAACGCTTGTGGTTACTCATTAGGAAATACTTTTTCTCCAAATTGGATGGATTGGCCTATGCTATACACGGGCAATCCGTATGTAATAGAACCTGGTAATGTGTTCTTCCTACATATGATCTTAATGGATTCTACAAGTAATTTAGCAATGAATCTAGGGGAAACTTATTTAGTTACTGAGAATGGTAATGAAAGATTAGGAAAACAAAAATTAGATTTAGTTATTCTTTAGCATCTATGTGTCGGTCTTCCTATAATATCTTAGAATAAAAATTAATATTATTTAAATTCTACACCCTCTAAATCAAAACCTTCGACAATAGTTGAGGAAACAATTTTTAAAGTTCCCATTCCATCGTCTTCTTGAACAGCTTCAATACCAGTTTTATCACCATCATCATTTCCTCTAGTGAATGTACTTTGCACAAATCCTTGTACGTTGCCTGTGTCTTCTTCCTCAACAACTATTCCTTTGCCTCCATTATCAATAGAGTTAATGCCTTCAAATAATGCAATAATAGATCCACCATCACTTTCAGAGTTTTTTATTCCATCATCAGTGTTATTCATCGCGACAGTATTTTTTATTTGTAAGAACATATCGCCATTATTTTCCTCATCGAAATCAAGACCTTCATCTAAATTTCCAACAATTCTGGATCTATCAATATTCACTACTAAATTTCCTTGGCCTGCTTCGTCTATGTCAAAGCCATCATCTAAGTCTATTCCAAATTCAAATTCTTTAACAAAACCTGAAGGATATAATTCAACTTCTCTCTCAAAACATCCATCATCTGGAGAGCCTTTTATTTTACTTGGGATAGAATTTTTAGCTCTTTGATTATCCTCAAATTCTCCCTCATCTTCAGCTGGCATATATGCTTTTAATAATTTTGGATCACAATAAGCACCGTTATTTGAAAATGTACTATTAGTTACATTTGCAACAACATTTCCTTTTTGACCTTCATCTAATTCAACTCCATCAGCACCTACATATAAAAAGTTTGAGTTTAAAGCTGTAAAGTTAATGTCACCATCACCACGCTCATCAACTCTAAATCCATCTGCATCAAATTTACCATTACCAGCATCAAAAATTGTTACATTATCCAACACCACGTTTATAGAGGCACTAGAACCCTCTCCGGCTCCACCACTACCACTTCCACATTTGTCAGCTAAATTACAATCTGAAATATGAATTCCATGATTTGCTACACCTTCAACTCTAACATTTTTTAAATTAATATTTATCGTCCCAGTTTGGTCATCTCTTACATCAACAAAAATACCTTTTCCAGCCTTTGCATCAACATTGTACATACCATATCCAGTTCCCTTTCTTTTAATATTGAAGCTTCCAATTCCAAAAAAAGATAAATCACTTATTGATAAATCTGCACCGTTGGATATTTTTAAAATATCGACATTATTACCTCTTACAACTTGACCTGAGCCAATAATTGTTAAAGGTTGGAGACCTTTATAATCCAGAGAATTACCAATTATGATAGTTTTATTTGTTTTTACTTTTATTGTTACTGGTTTTTTACTTTCAGATGCTTTGTTAATTGCATATCTAAATGTACCATATCCATCATCATCAGGACTTGTAACACTTATAGTTTTAGCTTGTAAAACTGAATTAAAACTGAATAAAATGAAGAAAGTTGAGATATATATTAAATTTTTCATTAGATTTTATATGACTATTATATTAAGGAAAAGTTTCAAAAACGTTAAAGATTTTTAAAATAATTTTTCTGAGTTATTTATTACAATTCAGTTACAATCCACAATTTCATATTTTGTGAATAAGTTATTTATTACGACTCAGTTACAATCCACAACTTTATAAACATTTTCTGTTCCAATAGCATGTAATGACATCTGTTCTTAATTAAGATTCTTTATTTTTTTAGCAATTAGACTCTAAATATAGATTCTGTTAATCTAAGTTCATGAAAAAGCTTTTAGCAATCATAGTTCTGGGATTGTTTTTTTGTGGTAACGTTAATGCCGGTTGTGATGATGCACCGGTAGATGGTGTTGATTATTCTAACTGTCAGTTTTCAGAAGGGCAAGACTTAAGTCGTGCGTATATTCCAAACTCTAATTTATCATTTATTAGTTTTATTAAAGTAATATTTGATAAGAGCATAATGATGAACTCTATTTTAGCTAACGGAAATTTTGCAGAATCTTCATTTTTTAGAGCAAACTTATATGAGGCAAATCTTGAAGGAGGTAATTTTGAAAAAGCAAATTTTACAAGTGCAAATTTGAGTCGCGTCAGTTTTAAGGGTGCATCTTTAATTGAAGCCACTTTTAAGGATAGTAATCTTTTTGAAGCTGACTTTACTGGAGCCAATATCTTAAATACTAATTTTGAAGGAGCAAATTTAAATAACGCTGTCTGGGTTGATGGTATCAAATGCAAACTAGGATCAATTGGAGAATGCATAAAATGAAAAAACTTTTAATTCAACCTATTAAAAATAAAAGTAAAAGTATTTCCCACTCCATATACGCGTCAATGACATTGGTTCTTGACTAAGATTCTTTAATTTGATTTAGAATTTATTTAATAATTATTTAACAATGTAACTAAAATCATATTATAAAATATAAGTTATGTTTAAAAATTTATTAAAAAGCTTTTATTTACTAATTATTTTTTCTTTTTTTTCAGTAAATTCTCAATCAGAAATTATAGGTGAATTAATTACTAATAATGCTGATAAAGTTCAAAAAGGAACTATTGGACTGGTTGATACCTACAACCAAAGAATTATAGAAATTGACAATAAGGGTAAAGTTATTTGGGAAAAAAAAATCCCCAGAAAGTTTAAGAAGGCTGAATGGAACGCAGCTGCTGATATAGAATGGCTGCCTGAAACCGACACATTTTTAATTGTTGCACCAAAAAAAGGTTTTTTTGAAATAAATAGAAAAGGCAAAGTATTAAATTCATGTAAGAATAAACATATTAGTCATGATCTGGATAAATTAGATGATGGTTCATTTATTTTCGTAAATGGTTGGGACCTTAAAGGAAAAAAAAATCCAATTGTAACAAAAGTTACTAATGATTGTAAAATAGTAATGTCAAAATCAGAAGATTTCTTTGATATGGATAAGGCCGATCTTAATCCAAGACGTGCAATGGATAAGGATAACATGCACTCAAATTCTATAAGAATTCTCGAAGATGAGAGTATTATGCTTAGTGTAAGAAATTATGACCAAGTAGTAGTTTTTAAAAATAACAAAATTATAAAAAGATTTAAAAACGCTACAGGAGTACACGATCCTTCAGAAGTTTATAATGAAAACGGTAATAATTTTTTTTATTATCTAGATAGAAATAGACCACATAATATAAATAAAAGAAATTTTGACAATGTTGATGATAGTCCAAAAATAATATGGACTATTCCAGAGCCACATGAAAGAAAGTCACCTTGGATTCCACTTAGAACTCTAGAAAAGCTAGAAAACGGAAATTGGTTAGTTACAGGTTCACAAAGAATTGGACAAGTTACTAAAGATGGAGAATTAGTTTGGGAACTAAACTTACCAGAATTTAGACATCAAAGAGATAGAAATAAAGATAAAACTTATATCTATAAAGTTGCATTCATAAGCAAATAAAAATTAATTCCTGCTCCATATACGCGTCAATAACATTGGTTCTTGACTAAGATTCTTTAATTTGATTCTATATGCATAGAGA
>CACCFV010000012.1 GCA_902544985.1 uncultured Pelagibacteraceae bacterium | reverse complement strand
TTCAACGCCACTAAAATTATAGATGATTTATTGAAAGATGATAAAAATCCAGAGAGCAAAAAAATTTTTTTTAAAAATTTTAAACTGAATATAAAGATAGAGGAAGCATTCCTTGATAAAGAACATCTAATAGAAAATTTAGGTGGATATTTAATATTCAACAATAGTGAAGTAATTGATGCTAATTTAGCTGGAGATTTTTCTGAAAATCAGAAGATTAATTTCACTATTAGATCCACTTCAAATGAGAAAATTACAACTCTTAATTCTGATTTAGCAAAGCCTTTTGTTAATAGGTACAAATTTATAAAAGGTTTTGAGGAAGGTAACTTAGATTTTTATTCTATTAAACAAAACAATGTTTCTAATTCAAAATTAATAATTGATAATTTTAAGGTACAAGAAGTACCAGCTTTAGCAAAATTATTAACATTAGCATCTCTTCAAGGTATTGCCGACTTATTAACTGGCGAGGGAATAAGATTTACAGATTTTGAAATGAAATTTTCTAATAAGAATGATCTTATGAGAATAGAGGAGTTGTATGCCATCGGTCCCGCTATTTCTTTATTGATGGAAGGTTATATTGAAAGAGATGATTTGGTTAGTCTTAGAGGAACTATGGTTCCAGCAACAACAATTAATAGAACTATATCCTCAATTCCTCTTCTTGGAGATATTTTGGTAGGGAAAAAAGTTGGAGAGGGTGTTTTTGGTGTGAGTTTTAAGATAAAAGGTCCCCCAAATAAATTAAAAACAACTGTAAACCCTGTGAAAACTCTTACACCAAGATTCATTACAAGAACTCTTGAAAAAATAAAAAAAAATTAGTTTATTTCAACTTTGATATGTCTTTTCTTACCCAAGGAGACTTTAATTGTATTATCTTCAAATAATTTTTCACTGATTATTAGTTTCTCATCATTGATAATTTGATTATTAATTCTAACGCCACTACCTTTAATCAATCTTCTTATCTCACTTTTAGATTTTTCTAACTTGGAAAGAATTATTAAATCAACAATACTCAACTTGTCATTCAATTGATCTTTTTTAATTGAAACAGAAGGTAATGCAGAACCCATTGAATTTTCTAAAAAAGTTTTTTTTGCAGTTTCTTCACTTTTTTTTGCTTCTTGTTCACCGTGAAGCATAGAAGTGGTTTGATTTGCTAAAATAATTTTTTGTTCATTAATATTTTTTTCTTTAATTTTCTCTATTTCATCAATACTTAAATCTGTGAAAAATTTCATGAATTTCGACACATCTCTATCATCTATATTTCTCCAAAATTGCCAATAATCGTATGGTGACAAAAATTTTTCATCCAACCATATTGCACCATTTTCAGTTTTTCCCATTTTAGCACCTGTTGCTAACGTGATTAAAGGAGTAGTTAAACCATATGTTTGTTGGTTAGAATGTCTTTTAATTAAATCTACACCATTCACTATATTACCCCATTGATCAGATCCACCGATTTGCAATGCACAATTTTCTTTTTTATTAAGTTCTAAAAAATCGTAAGCTTGTAAAATCATATAATTAAATTCCATGTAACTCAGAGATTGTTCTCTATCCAACCTTGTTTTTACGCTTTCAAATGTTAACATTTTATTTATCGTAAAATGTTTTCCGATATCTCTCAAAAAAGAGATATAATTTAAACCTTTGAGCCACTCATAGTTATTAACAAATATTGGTTTTACATTTTTATCACTTGTATCTAAAAATTTTTTTAAAATTCTTTCAATATTTTTAGAATTTTTTTCAATTTCATTTTCACTTAAAATTTTTCGTGTTTTATCTTTACCAGATGGGTCACCAATTCTTGTAGTTCCTCCACCTAACAATACAATTGGTTGGTGTCCATGTTTTTGAAGCATTCGTAAACACATAATTTGTAAGAGGCTACCAACATGTAAACTTTCAGCTGTACAATCAAAACCAATGTAGGCTTTAATCTTTTTTTTATCTAGTAAAGAGGACAACTCATTCTCATCAGTACATTGATAAAAGTAACCTCTATCTTTAAATTCTTTTAAAAATTTATTCATAAGCGTATAATTCTACAATATACAAATTTTTTTAAAAAAAAATGATAATGAAAAAAAAGATATTCACTTCAATTGGTTTGATGAGCGGTACATCTATGGATGGAGTGGACTTATCTGTTATTAAATCTGATGGTAATGATCAATTTTCCAGTATTTATGATACTTATAGAGAGTTTGATGATGGACTTTACAAGCAATTAATTAGTTTAAGAAATAAAATTAGCAACTCTATAGACTTAAAAACTCATTCTAAAGAGATCAATGATGTAGAAAAAAAATTCACATTATTTAATATTCACTTAATTAATGAGGTGATTGGAGACATTAATGAAAACATTGATTTAATAGGTTTTCACGGCCAAACAGTATTTCATAACCCAAAAATTCAAATTTCAAAACAGTTAGGAGATGGAAGACTTTTATCTAGTCTACTCAAAAAAATTGTAATCAATAATTTTAGACAAAATGATTTAAATCACGGAGGCCAAGGGGCTCCACTTACACCAATATTTCATAGTTTGATTACTAAAATTATCCAAAAAAATTTTAAGCTTAAATTACCAATAAACATAATTAATATTGGAGGTATTACAAATATAACTCAAATCAAAGAGGATCTAAATAATTCAATAAACTTTTTTGCTTATGATGTGGGCCCAGGAAATTGTTTGATAGATGATTGGGTAAGAAATAATAAAGATTTAAAATTTGATAAAGATGGAAATTATGCAAATATTGGAAAAGTCGATGATTTAATTTTAAATCAAGCAATAGATAACTTTGAGTTTAAATCGTATGAAACATCATTGGATGTCAAAGATTTCGACACATCATTTGTAAAAGGTTTATCATTTGAGGACGGGTGTGCGACTTTAACAAAATTTACTGCATATCTAATTGCTGATGGTTTGAGGAAAATTAATAAACATAATAACGTTAATCCTCATCAATATATATTTTGTGGAGGTGGAAGAAAAAATAAATTTTTGATGCAATCAATTGAAAGTTATTTAACAAAAAAAAATTTGATTATAAATGATATAGACGATTATAATTTAGATGGAAATTTTATCGAGTCACAAGCTTTTGCTTATCTAGCTATAAGATCATATTTAAAATTACCAATTTCATTTCCAAGTACGACAAGATGTAAAAAAGCTATTTCTGGTGGTGATATTTTACAAAATTTTTAGTATAGCGCAGTTTCTTTTTTAATATATTCTGCTAGACATTTAGTGAGTTCAATTTCATTTTTAGAAAAAAAATGATTTGCTTCAGGTATTGCTTGAAATTCTACTTTGATTCCTTTTTGTGCACTTAGTTTGTTATCTAAATCTTTTATGAATTCCATTGGAACTAATTCATCTTTTTTTCCATAGATCATAAGTCCAGATGAAGGGCAAGGTGATAAAAAAGAAAAATCATAAACATTAGGTTGGGGTGAAATAGCTATAAATCTATTAATTTCAGGTCTTCTCATTAATAATTGCATTGCTATTAAAGAACCAAAAGAAAATCCTGATACCCAACATTGTGAATTATCAAAATTTTCTCTCTCTAACCAATCAAGTGCTGCAGCAGCATCAGCCAATTCACCTTGCCCATTATCAAATTCTCCATCGCTTTTTCCAACACCTCTAAAATTAACTCTGCAAACTGAAAAATCATTGTCCATAAAAGCGTGAAACGTCTCAACAACAACTTTATTATTCATTGTTCCTCCATATTGAGGATGAGGTTGTAATACTAAAGCAATTGGCGAAGTACTTTTTTTACTTTTGAAATATTTTGCTTCTAACCTTCCTGCCGGACCAGGAATGAATATTTCTAAAATTTTATTATCCATAATTGATATTGATAATTATTCTCAAAAAAAATTACGTTTATCACATGTGCGTCATAAAATGTTAGTTTTTTTTTATCATATATACTTGACTATTTTAGTCGGGTTTATATATACCCCAGTAAAATAAAGGTTTTATGAAATTAACGTCTAAAGGCAGATATGCGGTAATGGCTTTAGTGGATCTCGCAAGATTTAACAATATTAATCCAGTATCTCTTAGAGACATATCTCTTAGGCAGGGCATTTCACTTGATTACTTAGAGCAAATTTTTTCTAAACTTAGAAAAAAAGATATTGTGCAAAGTGTTAGAGGAAATCAAGGTGGCTACGTTTTAAATAAAAAAGCTAAAGAAATAAAACTCACTAATATTTTTGATGCTGTTGATGAAAAAGTTAAAACTGTTCAGTGCAAAAAAGAGTCTAAAAAAGGATGTAATGGTAAATCTACAAAATGTTTAACCCATAATTTATGGGATGAGCTTGAAAACCATATTAACGATTTTTTTGAAAAAAAAAGTTTAGAAGATCTTATTCAAGACAACGTTGAGAGAAGAATTTAAAATGGATACTAGAGAAAAAGATATAGAAAAGTTAAAAGATTATAAATACGGTTTTACTACCGATATAGAAAATATTAAAGCTCCAAAAGGCTTAAACGAAGATGTGATTAAGTTTATTTCTAACATTAAAAAAGAACCACAATGGATGTTAGACTTTAGATTAAAGGCTTATGAGCGATTAAAACTATTAAAAGAGCCTAATTGGCAAAAACCAAAATATCCAAAAATTGATTATCAAGATTTATATTATTATTCAGCACCAAAAAGCATGAAGGATAAGCCAAAAAGTTTAGATGAGCTTGACCCTAAACTTTTAGAAACATATAAAAAACTTGGAATCCCATTACAGGAGCAAGCAAGACTGAATGGGATTGCAGTTGATGCTGTATTTGACTCTGTTTCAGTGGCAACAACTTTTAAAGGTGAGTTAACTAAGCATGGAATAATTTTTTGTTCAATGTCAGAAGCAATTCAAAAACATCCAGACTTAGTAAAAAAATATTTAGGCACTGTAATACCTGTCACTGATCATTTTTTTGCCACACTAAACTCTGCTGTTTTTACAGATGGGTCGTTTGTCTATATTCCTGAGGGTGTTAAATGTCCTATGGAGCTATCAACTTATTTCAGAATTAATGCGTCAGAGACAGGACAGTTTGAAAGAACCCTAATTATTGCTGACAAAGGAAGTTACGTTAGTTATCTCGAGGGATGCACTGCTCCAATGAGAGATGAGAATCAATTACACGCAGCAAATGTTGAATTGATTGCTTTAGATGATGCAGAAATAAAATATTCAACAGTGCAAAATTGGTATCCAGGTGATGAAAATGGCAAAGGAGGAATTTATAACTTTGTTACTAAAAGAGGATTATGTAAAGGGAACAATTCTAAGATTTCTTGGACGCAAGTTGAAACAGGCTCAGCTATAACCTGGAAATATCCAAGCTGTATTCTAAAAGGTGATAATTCAATTGGAGAGTTTTATTCTATAGCAATTACTAATAATTATCAAAAGGCTGACACTGGAACAAAGATGATTCATTTAGGAAAAAATACTAAAAGTAAAATTATTTCAAAAGGTATAAGTGCTGGATTTTCTGACATGACTTACAGGGGTTTAGTAGATATTAATTCAAAAGCAAAAAATTCTAACAACTATACACAGTGTGACTCCTTATTAATGGGAAATAAATGTGGAGCTCATACAGTCCCATATATCAAAAATAAAAATTTCGATTCAAATATTGCACACGAAGCTACGACATCAAAAATAAGTGAAGAGCAACTACATTATTGTCAACAAAGAGGACTTAATCCTGAGGAAGCTGTAGGATTAATTGTTAATGGTTTTTGTAAAGAAGTATTGCAACAATTACCAATGGAGTTTGCAGTTGAAGCCCAGAAACTCGTAGGTATTAGCTTAGAGGGGAGCGTTGGTTAATGCTTAAAATAAATAATTTAAACGCGAATGTTGAGAACAAATCGATTTTAAAGGGTTTTTCATTGAATATAAATCCTGGCGAAGTTCACGCAATTATGGGTCCAAACGGATCAGGAAAAAGCACATTATCTAACATTCTGTCAGGAAAAAAAGGGTATGAAGTATCAGGTGAAATCTTATTTGAAAACAAAAATTTATTTGAACTTGAGACTGAAGAAAGAGCACACAAAGGAATATTTTTAGCTTTTCAATACCCATTGGAAATTCCAGGTGTAAATACAAATATATTTTTAAAAACATCTTTAAATGCAATAAGAAAAGCAAGAGGTGAAAAAGAATTAGATGCGATTGAATTTTTAAAGCTTGTTAAAGAAAAAGCTAAAGAATTAAAATTTGATGAAGAAAAACTAAATAGGCAATTGAATGTTGGGTTTTCAGGTGGAGAAAAAAAGAAAAATGAAATTTTACAAATGTCTATGTTGGCCCCAAAATTATCTATTTTAGATGAGACAGATTCAGGATTGGATATAGATGCATTAAAAATAGTTGCAGATGGAGTAAATACTTTAAGAAATAAAAATAATTCTTTTTTAATCATTACCCATTATCAAAGATTGTTAGATTACATTAAACCAGATTTTGTTCACGTTCTAATGAATGGAAAGATAATTAGATCTGGTGGTCCAGAATTAGCAATTGAATTAGAAAAAAAAGGATACGAAAGTTTTAATTAGATGAGTGAAAAATTACAGTCAGATTTTGATAAAATAGTAAAAACTTCAAAATTCTCTAATGAAGTAATTCAATTTAAAAAAAATTTTTTAGATGATTTCATAAAGAAAGGTTTTCCAAATAGAAAGCAAGAGGATTGGAAATTTTTAGATATCAGTCAGATTATTAAAAAAAATATTGGCGATTTAAGTTTTTTTAATGATTATTCGCAATCTAACAAAGTTGATCCATCTATTTTTGTTGATGGTTTAGAGCATAATAAAATTATTTTTATAAACGGAAGAATTGAAAAAATTGATTTTAACTTCGAAGACCAAAATAAAATTGAAATAACCGATCAAACTAAAAAAGATATATCATTTAATTATGAAAACTCTCTAATTGATTTGAATGGTGCATTTACCGATAAAGTTTTCAAAATTTTAATCAAAAAAAATTATTCTCTAAAAAAACCTTTAATAATTTATCATTCAACAAATGATAAAATAAATTCTACCAATATCAATCTAAGATTAGATTTTGAATTAGGTGAAAATAGTTGTTTAAAACTTATTGATTATTTTACTAATAACATAGCAAAAAACTTTATTAATATTTTTTACAATTTTAATTTAGAAAAAGATTCAATACTTAAAAATTATAAAATTGATAAATTTAGAAATGATGATTTAAAATATTCTTTTAATAATATTGAACAAGATAGTAATAGTGTTTCAGAAACGTTTATATTATCTGCTGGTTCAGATTATTTAAAGAATGAAATCAATTGCAATCTAAAGGGCGAGTATTCTTCTGCTTTTATTAATGGAGTATTTTCATTAAAAGAAAATCAGCAACATGAAATTAGAACTACAATCAACCATTTAGTTGAGAACACCAAAAGTTATCAACTCATCAAAGGTGTTCTTGGAAAAAATTCAAAATCTGCGTATCAAGGAAGAATATATGTAAACTCAAAAGCTCAAAAAACTGATGGGTATCAATTAAGTAAAGCAATACTATTAGATGAAACATCTGAGTTCAATGCAAAACCAGAATTAGAAATTTATGCTGATGATGTAAAATGTTCACATGGATCAGCATCTGGTAGTTTGGATGAAAATTCAATTTTTTATTTAATGTCTCGTGGTTTGAATTATCAACAATCTAAAGAACTTTTGATTAATGGATTTTTGTTAGATGTTGTTGAAAAAATCACTGACCCAGAAATAAAGAAACTAATAAAAAATATTATCGGATTAAAAGAATGAATATAAATAACATTAAAAAAGAATTTCCTATTTTTGATGAAAAAATTCAAAATAATGATTTAGTTTATTTGGATAGCGCTAATTCATCTCAAAAACCTAAGGTAGTTCTGGACAGAATAAATGATTTTTACTCCAAACAATTTTCAAATGTGGGGAGAAGCATTCATTATTTAGCTGTTGCAGCAACAAATTTATATGAAAATACAAGGACTTCTGTTCAAAAATATATAAACGCAAAAGATAAAAATGAGATCGTATTTACTAAAGGTGCGACAGAGGCCTTGAATTTAGTCGCTAATACTCTGGGTCAAGCAATCTTGGAACCTAATGATGAAATTTTAATTACAGAATTAGAGCATCATTCAAATTATGTTCCATGGCATTTTTTAAGAAAATCAAAAAATATTAAAATAAAGTTTGCAGAGATTAATGAAGATGGAGATATACCAATAGAAAATATAGAAAAAGAAATTACAGAAAAAACTAAAGTAATAGCTATAACTCATTTATCCAATGTCACCGGTGCAGTTTTACCAATCAAGGAGATAACTCAACTAGCACATTCAAAGGGTATAGTTGTTGTAGTTGATGGATGTCAGGGAGGACCACATTTAAAATTAGATATGCAAGACCTAGATTGTGATTTTTATGCAATATCATGTCATAAAATGTACGGCCCAACAGGTCTTGGAGTTTTGTATGGAAAAAAGAAATGGTTAGAGCAACTTCCACCATACCAAGGGGGCGGGGGAATGATCAATGAAGTAAAAAAGGATCGGATTTCTTATGGAGATCTTCCAAATAAGTATGAAGCTGGAACCATGGCTACAGCACAAGTCATTGCGTTTGACCAATCAATAAAGTTTTTGGAAAGTATTGGAATTGAAAATGTAATTAAGCATGAAAAAGAATTAATAGAATATGGTCAAGAAATTTTAAAAAAGAATAATTCTGTGAAATTAATTGGAAATCCTAAAGAGCGAGGTGGAGTATTATCTTTTACTGTAGAAGGAGTTCACCCACATGATATTGCAACTATTCTAGATGAAACTGGTGTTGCTATAAGAGCAGGTCATCATTGTTGTCAAATACTTCATGACAAATTAGGCATACCTGCAAGCGCACGTGCATCATTAGGAGTTTATAACACTAAAGATGACTTAGATAAATTAAATGAGGGTATTAATAATTGTAAAAAGGTTTTTGATTTAAAATGAACTTAAAAGAATTATATCAAGAAATAATTTTAGAACATGGAAAGAATCCTAGAAATTTAGGAAAAACAGAAAATTTTAATAAAGATGCAAAAGGTAATAATCCACTATGTGGAGATAATGTACATGTGTATTTAAGATTAAATGACCAAAGAAAAGTAGAGGATATTTCATTTGAGGGAAGTGGGTGTGCAATATCAATGGCATCTGCTTCAATAATGACTGATTTGATAAAAGGCAAAAGTGATAATGAGGCTAAAGAAATAATTGAAGATTTTTTAGGGATGATTAAAGAAAACCCTGAGCTTAAAAATAAAATTTTAAAAGAAGATGATAAAACAAAACTAATGTGCTTATCAGGAGTAAAACAATATCCAATGAGAGTAAAATGTGCTACTCTATCATGGCATACCTTGGTTTCTGCAATGGAAAATGATGGAAAAGAAATTACAACTGAAAATTAGTTATGGATACTAAGAATAAAATAATTGAGGAAATTAAAAAAATTTACGACCCGGAATTACCAGTAAATATTTATGAGCTTGGTTTAATTTATGAAGTAAAAGTCGATGGTAAAAAAGCAGAAATTGTGATGACTTTGACAACGCCCAACTGTCCAGTCGCAGAAACCTTACCAAATGAAGTAAAACAAGGTGCTATGCAAGTTGAGGAAATCGAGGAAGTTGATTTAAAATTAGTTTGGGATCCTCCCTGGACACCAGATAAAATGTCTGATGCTGCAAAATTGGAGTTAAATCTAGCATGAGCCCAATTATTAAATTAAGTGATAATGCTGCTGCTAGAATTAAAGAAATTATGTCTAACGCAGAAAAAAATGCAATTGGAGTGAGAGTTTCAGTTAAATCAGGAGGTTGTGCAGGAATGTCATACGTTATGGAATATTCAAAGAAAGTTAATCCAAATGACGAATTGATCGAAGACAAAGGAGTAAAAGTTTATATTGATTCGGCTGCAGTTATGTACCTTTTGGGAACTGAAATGGATTATAAAAAAGAGGATTTCTCATCATCATTTGTTTTCAATAATCCCAATGAAACTGAGCGTTGTGGCTGCGGAGAATCATTTAAAGTTTAATCCCATTTTGAACATATCAGGGTTGCAATAAACGCATAGATAAGTAATATCTTATTTATGAACGTCTTTGAATTTAGAAATTTGCTAAACAGTGAAGACAGAAAAGAGAAGAGAAAAACTTTTATAAGATCTCTTATTAAATCTGTTGATACTGGTGCAAATGGAACACTAGATTACATTGTTAAAAAAGGTTCTGGCAAAAATAAAATTGCTAAAACTAGACAATAAAAAAATTAACAACTGTAATACATCTCAAACTCTATCGGATGAGGTGTGTGCTCAAAATTGTGTATTTCTTCAAACTTCAATGCAATATAAGCATCAATTTGATCATCAGTAAATACATTCCCTTGTTTTAAGAAATCTCTATCTTTATCAAGACTTTCCATTGCCTCTCTTAAAGATCCACAAACAGTAGGAATTCTCTTTACTTCGTCTTCTGATAGAGCATAAAGATCCTTATCAAAAGATTTACCTGGATCAATTTTATTCTTAATTCCATCTAAACCAGCCATTAACATTGCTGCAAAAGTTAAATATGGATTACCTGCGGCATCACCAAATCTAATCTCACATCTAGCTGCTTTTTTACTTAATGTAATTGGAATTCTACATGATGCTGATCTGTTTCTTGCTGAATAAGCTAAAAGAACTGGAGCTTCAAATCCTGGAATTAGTCTTTTGTAACTATTCGTTGTAGCATTTGAAAAAGCGTTTATTGCTTTTGCATGTTTTAAAATTCCACCTATGTAATGTAAAGCTGTATCAGATAAACCTGCATATTTATCTCCAGAGAATAATGCAGTATCACCTTTCCAAATCGATTGGTGAACGTGCATTCCTGAACCATTGTCACCTTTAACAGGCTTAGGCATAAACGTAGCTGTCTTACCAAATGAGTGAGAAACCATGTGAACAGCATATTTATAAAGTTGTAAATTATCTGCTTGATCTACAAGTGTTCCAAAATACATTCCAAGTTCATGCTGACTAGGGGCAACTTCATGGTGGTGTTTTTCAACCTTAATTCCCATTTCTTTCATAGCTTTAAGATATTCACTTCTCATATCTTGCTCACTATCAACTGGTGGAACGGGGAAGTAACCACCTTTAATTCCTGGTCTATGACCCATGTTGCCATTCTCATATTCTCTTCCTGAATTGTAAGGACCTTCCTTACTATCAATTTTAAATCCAGTTTCATTCATGTCATTTTTGAATCTTACGTCGTCAAACACAAAAAATTCAGCTTCTGGACCAAAATAAGCTTTATCGCCAATTCCTGAACTTTTTAAATAAGCTTCAGCTTTTTTTGCAGTTCCTCTTGGATCTCTCTCATAAGGATCTTTTTTAATTGCATCTAAAACATCACAAAAAAGATTTAATGTATTATGAGATGTAAACGGATCTACAATCGCTCTGGAATTGTCTGGCTTTAAAATCATATCTGACTCATTAATAGCTTTCCAACCAGCTATAGAAGAACCATCAAAAAAAATTCCTTCATTCAACATATCTTCATCCACCATTTTGGCATCCATGGTTACATGTTGAAGTTTACCTCTAGGATCGGTAAATCTTAGATCTACGTATTCAATATCTTTATCTTTAATAGTCTTTAATACATCACTTGAACTCATAATCTCTCCTTTATAATTCTGGACGTTGTAATAACAAAAAAAGACTGATAGATAATGCTCTTTTAATTGATATCACCTATGCATTTTTTACATAAGTTTAGTAGGTAATGAGCAAATTGACTAACAATTAAAAGTTGAATAATGAGTTTATTAGACAAAGAGCCAGTTCAAAGAGTTGAAAAAATCCTTAAAGATTTTGATGAATCTCAAAATATAATTATTTTAGAAACCTCTGCCAGGACTGCCCTTGAGGCAGCTTCATCTTTAGGTTGTGAGGTAGGAGCAATTGTAAAAAGTTTACTCTTTAAAACTGAGAATAGTTACACTTTATGTTTAGTTGCAGGTGATAAAAGGGCATCATTAAACAGGATTAAGAAGGCACTTAAAATAAAGGATGCATCTATGGCTTCAGCTGAAGATGTAAAAAATATTACAGGTTATACTATTGGAGGGGTTTCACCTGTGGGTCATTTAAGAAAGATTGAAATTTTAATAGATAAATCTTTAAGTAGATTTAGATCATTATATGCTGCTGCTGGTCATCCAAACTGCGTATTTAAAATAGATTTTACAAAATTACAAAAAATTACAAAAGGACATATAGAAGAGATTACTGAATGAGACAGCCTAAAATTATTGATTATCTTTTATTGGTTTTACTTGCATTAATTTGGGCATCTGCTTTTTTTAATATTAAGATTGCAACATACTCATACGGCCCAGTTACCATTGCATTTTTAAGAGTTTTCTTTGGTGCTATTCCAGTTTTATTACTTTGTTATTATAAAAATATTAAAATAGAAGCTTTCTCAAAAGATTGGCATTGGTTTGCTATGATAGGATTTATAAACTTGGTAGCACCATTTTTTTTAATAGCTTATGGAGTTCAATCAGTTCAAAGTAACTTAGCTGCAATTTTAATGTCTACAACACCTTTAAGTTCAACTGTGCTTGGTCATTTTTATACGACAAATGAAAAATTTAATTTTATTAAAACATTTGGAATTTTGATAGGATTCTCAGGAATACTTTATTTATTTTCAGATAATCTTTTAATCGATGAAAATAACTTTATATCTGCCTTGCTAATACTTTTAGGTTCAACTTGCTATGTAGTTGGTGGCGTACTTACTTTAAAAATTAGTAAGAAAAAAAATGAAAATGTGACTGGATCTATATTAATTTGGGCAACAATAATTTTGATACCACTTGTTAGTTTTATAGAACAACCTTGGAACCTAACACCAAGATTAGACTCAACTGTGTCAGTAATATATTTAGGTCTTGTTTCAACAGGTATAGCTTGGTTATTAAGATTTAGAATTTTAGTAAATAATGGATTAATTTTCCAATCACAAGTATCATACTTAATTCCAATTTTTGGAACAATTTTAAGTTATATATTTTTAAAAGAATTAATTACTACAAAAGTATTAATTTCTTTAATAGCTGTTTCAGTCGGAATTTATTTTGTAAGAAAAGCAGATTACAAAAAAACTACTTAAGTTTAGAAAAAGCTTTTATATGCAAAGGTGTAGTTTCACAACAACCACCAATTATTGTAGCTCCTGCATCTTTAAATTTTTTTGCGAATTCTAGCATTTTCTCTGGAGTCAAATCTTTTCTTACCCCAAGGAATTCATTTGGATTTCCAGTTTTATGTTTTTTATATGCATCGTTATAATTAGGTTTTGAATTTGTTTTTATAAAAGCATTCAATTTAAATCCAAATGGAACTCCTAAATTTTTAATTTCTTCAAGATTGAGTTCAAAATTTTCAGGTGAAACACAAGATAATATAATTCCCATTAATTTATAATGTTCTATATCATTTATAATTTTTTTAATTTTTTCACCACTTGGTAAATGATTTCCTTCAGAAATATGTGCACCTAATAAATAGGGTTTGTTAAATTCTTTTATACTTTCAATAGCAATTTTAAATTCTCTAATACTGCTTAAGACATCAAAATAAAAAAAATCAATATAAGGATTTAATAGCTTTGCTTGACTATTAAAATTTTCTCTCATCTCATCATCAGCACTGTTATCTGCTTCATAAGTTAAGTTTTGTGGAGGCAAACCACCAGCTACTAAAACATTAGGATAATTTTTTTTTGCTTTTTGAGCAATTTCTCCAGCTTTTTTATTGAGATATTCATATTTATCAAAAACATTATTATCCCTTAAACGGGATTTTCTTGTTGTAAAAGTTGTAGTGACAATTACTTCTGCACCCGCTTTAATAAAATCTAAATGAGTATCTAATAAAAGCTGGTGGTATTTTTCTTGAAGTAAAGCATTAGCACTCCATAATGTACCATTAGGCTCCATGCCTCTTGCAAGAAGTTCCTGGCCCATACCACCATCTAAAATTCTGACTTTATTAAAGAAATTTTGGTCCATATTTAAGGACTACTTATAGTAAAAAAAATATTAATCACTCAAAATTTTACCACAAGATGTTGTGTTCCTTCAATTGCAGGTAGTAAATAAAATTTTAAGAAATAGACACAGGCTAATATTACGAGTTTAATTAGTTATGGCTACTAAAAGAAAAAAAAAAGCTAAGCCAAAAACCAATAAAAGAAAAACTAAATTGGTTAAATCATCTAGAAAAAAAATAAAAACGAAAAGAAAAGTTAAGACAAAAAAGTCTGCGACTAAGAAGCGTTCTAAAAAATCTAGAAAAAATAATAAGCTTGAAATAACAAAAAAAACAAGAGGAGTAAAAAAAATGAGTGCAGAAGCTATGAAAGTGTCATCTGTATTAGATACTTCTCATTTAAAGGTTAAATTTCCATTTAAAGCTAAGTATGGAAACTACATAAATGGAAAGTTTGTAGAACCTAAATCAGGCAAATATTTTGATAATGTTAGCCCGATATCAAATGAGAAAATCTGTTCAGTAGCACGATCGAATGAACAAGACGTTGAAGCAGCATTGGATGCAGCTCACGCAGCTTTCCCTGAATGGGGAAAAACAGACATCACAACTAGATCTAATATATTGTATAAGATTGCTGATGTTTTAGAGAAGAATCTAAACTTATTAGCTACAGCTGAATGTTTAGATAACGGAAAACCTATAAGAGAATGTATGGCAGCAGATTTACCTTTGGTCATTGATCATTGGAGATATTTTGCTGGTGTGATTAGAGCAGAAGAAGGATCAATTGCTGAAATTGCTAACAATCAATACTCATACAATTTTCATGAACCACTAGGAGTTGTTGGTCAGATAGTTCCATGGAATTTTCCATTATTAATGGCAACATGGAAATTAGCACCAGCTCTTGCTGCAGGAAACTGTTCAGTATTAAAACCAGCTGAGCAAACACCAGCTTCTATTATGGTAATGATGGAACTTATTGGAGATTTATTACCTCCAGGAGTAGTTAACATTGTAAGTGGTTTTGGACTAGAAGCAGGTAAACCTTTAGCATCATCTAAAAGAGTTGCTAAAGTTGCCTTTACTGGTGAAACGACAACTGGAAGATTGATTATGCAGTACGCTGCACAAAACATTATTCCAATTACTTTAGAGTTAGGTGGAAAATCTCCTAATATTTTCTTTGAAGACATCATGGAAAAAGATGATGATTTCTTTGATAAGTGTATTGAGGGTTTTGTAATGTTCAATCTTAACCAAGGTGAGGTTTGTACTTGTCCAAGTAGAGCTTTGATACAAGAGTCTATCTATGATAAATTCATGGAAAGAGCTATTGCAAGAACAAAAGCTGTTGTTCAAGATAATCCTTTAAAAATGGAAACTATGATTGGAGCTCAAGCATCTGTAGAGCAAATGGAGAAGATTAAATCTTATCTTGAGCTTGGTAAAAAAGAAGGTGCTAAGGTTCTTACAGGAGGAAGTGCTGCTAAACTTAATAGTGGATTGGAAAAAGGTAATTATATTCAACCAACTATTTTTGAAGCTAATAACAGCATGCGAATTTCTCAAGAAGAGATCTTTGGACCCGTTGTATCTGTGATTAAATTTAAAGATGAAGCAGAGGCATTAAAAATTGCTAATGACACTCTTTATGGTTTAGGCGCAGCTGTATGGACTAGAAATGGTAATATAGCTCACAGAATGGGTAGAGCAATACAAGCAGGGATAGTATGGACTAATTGCTATCACGCTTATCCAGCTCACTCTCCATTTGGTGGTTACAAACAATCTGGGGTTGGAAGAGAAACTCACAAAATGATGCTTAATCATTACAGACAGAATAAGAATCTTCATGTTTCTTATGCTGAGAAAAAATTAGGCTTCTTTTAATCAAATAATATATACTGGTCCATGATTCGAAATCATGGGCCAGAGAAAAAATATGAAAGTATCTGCAACACATTCGGCATTAAACTTACTATCTGAATTAAAAGAGAAATACGGAGAAAAATTAATGTTTCACCAATCAGGGGGTTGTTGTGATGGAAGTGCACCCATGTGTTTTCAAGAGGGAGAATTCCCTTTAGGTGATAATGATATAAAACTTGGTGAAATAGGCGGGGTTCCTTTTTATATGAATGGTGATCAATATGAAAAGTGGAAACATACAGACCTTACAATAGACGCTGTAAAAGGAATTGGAGGCATGTTTTCATTAGACAATGGAACGGGAAGAAGATTTTTAACAAAATCTGAAATATGCCTTGTAGTGGATAACGAAAATCCAAATCATTAATAAAACGTACAAAAACATTTAATGTCGGTCTTTCTGAGCTCTCAAAAAATCATTAAAGATTGGATAGATTATAATGATCATATGAACGTATCATATTATCTTTTGATCTTTGATAAATATGGAGCAGATACTTTGAATAATATATTCAAAATGGGAGAGCACTCAGCAAAAACAACTGGCAAAAGCACTATGATAGTAGAGTCAAATATTACCTACAATCAAGAGCTCAAAGTTGATGATGAGGTTGATGTTAATCTAATTTATTTTGATCACGACAAAAAAAGACTTCAATATAAAATGGAAATGGTTCATAAAGAAAAAAAGTTTCTCGCATCAACAATAGAAGTTCTCGCTTTATATGTTGATTTAAATAGTAGAAAAGTTTCTGAATTTGAAGATGAAAAAGTAAAAATTATGGATGATTACATCCAAAAGCATTCTTCAAAATTTAATAACGAAAATCTTAAATTTTCCTCCAAATTAAAAAAAAATTAATATAACTTCCAGTCCACGGCCGGAAGTTATACCAAAAGATTATTGACCTGGGGCTTTGTAACCAATTTTACTAGCTTTTGTTGTAGCTTTTGTAAAATCAATTGCTTCAAGCATTGTCAAATTTCTTACAGCTCCAGATGCTTCAACAACCAATTTAATTGCTGCAAAATCATCAAAACTTGGAACGTCAGTAACAACTACAAAATCATAAGAACCTCTAACGATATCCATGCTATGCATTGTTCCACCCATAGCTTTTGTTAATTGTTCTACAACAGCTTTTCTATCACTTGTTGGATCTTTTAAAAAACCCTGAAAAGCTTTTTCAGTGTAATTACCCATTATATATGCTTTCATCTTGAACTCCTTTTTTTAATAAGAGTATCATCTAATCAGAGATAATAAATGTGTAAAAATTACATAGTAGACACAACTTATAGTAATGCTAAATTGAATTTATGTACGAAAAATTTGGACAATTTATCGATGGTAAATGGCAAAAATCATCAGATGGAGGTACTTACGAAGTAATTAATCCTGCAAATGAAGAAGTTTTGGGAAAAGCCTCTAAAGCTACATCTGAGGATGTTGATAGAGCATTAAAGTCAGCTGCAAAAGGTTTGGAAGTTTGGAAAAAAACTGCTCCTTGGCAAAGATCTTATATCATAAGAAGAATAGCAGACAAAATGAGAGAGAAACAAGATGTACTTGCTAAATGGATGACACTAGAAGTTGGAAAACCTTTCGCAGAAGCCAAAGGTGAAGTAGGAGGTGCTGCAGATATATTTGAATGGAATGCTGAAGAAACAAAAAGAATTTATGGACAAACTGTAGAAAGTAGATTTGAGGATACAAGGGTACATGTTTACTATCAACCAGTTGGTGTTGTTGCAGCATTAACACCTTGGAATTTTCCTGCAGTATTATCTGCTAGAAAAATTTCAACTGCTTTAGCAGCTGGTTGTTCTGTTATAGTTAAACCTGATGTAATAACTCCTGGAATTGTAATGGAGATGGTTGATATATGTAGAGAATGTGGTGTCCCACCAGGAGTAGTAAATCTTTTATCAGGTGATCCACCAAGTATCGCCCAACAATTGATAGCCTCAGATATAGTTAAAAAAATTTCTATAACTGGATCATCGAGAGTTGGAAAGCTAATATTGAAACAAGCTGCAGATAAAGTTCAAAGAGTAACAATGGAGTTGTCAGGTCATTCACCTTTTATTGTATTTGATGATGCTGACATTAAAAAAGCAGCTGATATGGCAATTGCTGCTAAATTTAGAAACAATGGTCAAGTTTGTATATCTCCAAATAGATTTTATATTCATGAGAAAAAAAAAGATGAATTTGTAAATTTATTTATTGAGAAAACAAAAAAATTGAAAATAGGTGATGGCATGGATCCCGCAACTCAATTAGGTCCATTAACTACTAAAAAGAGACTGAATGAAATAGATGAATTAGTTGAAAAAACCAAACAAGAGGGTGCAAAAGTCTTACTGGGTGGAAAGAGACCATCAGGATTTAACAAAGGTTTTTATTATGAACCAACAGTGTTTGATAATGTAAAAGATGATTTTACAATAATGAAACAAGAACCTTTTGGACCATTGGTTCCAATGTTATCATTTAAATCTTTTGATGATGTAATTGAGAGAGCTAACAATCATGAGCTTGGTTTGTGTAGTTATGTATGCACCAACTCAATGGAGACAGCTCATCTTGCGTCAGAACAATTAGAAACAGGTTCAGTCGCTGTTAACACACCTATGGTAGCTATTGCAGAAGCACCTTTTGGGGGAATTAAACAAAGTGGTTATGGACGTGAAGGTGGGTCAATGGCAATAAAAGATTATCTAAACATTAAATATACTCATCTTGGTATTAAAGGTTAATTGATGAAACTTTTAAGGGTTGGTGAGCATGGTAATGAAATACCTGCAATTATTGACAATCAAAATAATTTTCGAAATTTATCAAATATTTTAAAAGATTTTACACCAGAGAATTTGAATTTTGAAAATTTAGATAAAATAAAAAAGCTAGATTTAAATTCTCTTCCATTGATTGAAAGTACCAAAAGAATTGGACCATGTGTAATAAAACCTGCAAATTTTATCGCAATAGGTTTAAATTATAAGGCTCATGCTGAGGAAACAAATTCTGATGCTCCAAAAGAGCCAATTGTTTTTAATAAATCTCCAAATTGTATTGTCGGACCAAATGATAATATTGTAATACCAAAAAATTCAAAGTCTTTAGATCACGAAGTTGAAATTGCAATGATTATTGGAAGTAAAGCTAAATACGTTAAAGAGGATGAAGCTCAGAAACATGTACTAGGTTATTGTATTTGTAACGATATAAGTGAGAGGGAATGGCAAAAAGATAGAGGTGGTCAATGGGTAAAAGGAAAATCTGGAGACACCTTTGGTCCATTGGGTCCGTATTTGATAACAAAGGATGAAATTGACGATTTATTTAATTTAAATTTATCTTTAGATCTTAATGGAAAAAGAAGACAAACTGGAAATACCAGTTTAATGATATTTAATTTTAATTTTTTAATTTCACATATCAGTCAATTTATAACTTTAATGCCAGGTGATATTATCACAACAGGCACACCTGCAGGAGTTGGGATGGGAATGAATCCACCAGATTATTTAAAAGATGGTGATGAAATGATTTTAAGAGTAGACAGTCTTGGGGAACAAAAATTGAAAGTTGTTAAAGAAAAGTAATGATTGAATTAATTATTGCATTTGGAGCTGGATTGATAAGTTTTTTATCACCATGCGTTTTACCACTCATACCTGGTTATATTTCTTATATTTCTGGAAGTTCTATAGATGAACTTGTTGATAAAAAGAACATCAATTTATTTCCAATTATTCTATTTACAGTTGGCTTTTCTTTAGTCTTTATAACCTTTGGAGCAGCCTCAACTTTTCTTGGACAAATTTTTCTGGAGAATTCTTATGAATTAAGAATAGCCGCAGGACTAGTTATAATAATCTTATCGCTTCATATAATTGGAATAATAAATTTAAAATTTTTAAATTATGAAAAAAGA
>CACCFV010000011.1 GCA_902544985.1 uncultured Pelagibacteraceae bacterium | reverse complement strand
TCCAAGAAATGTAAATACAAAATTAATAACGACTACTATGATTAACCAATTGCTTATTAAAGCAAAGAAAATAGCTAAGTTTTAATAGTGTCACAAAAATAAGGTTTAAATTTTGAGTAAATTTCATCAGGTATTTTTACTGGTTTACCCAAATCATTAACAAAAACTAAATGAACTTGTGCCTCAACTATAATGTCATCACCTTTGGTAATTATTTGATTCATAAAAAAAGATGTTTTAGTAATAGATTTAACAAAAGATCTTATTTTTAGTTGATCCTCGAGATTTGCTGGTTTTTTATATTCAATATTGCAAGCTTTCACTATGATTAATGAACCAAAATCTTTTTTAACTTTTTGGTTACTGTATCCAATCGAATGTAGAGCTTCTGTTCTTGCTCTTTCTAAAAACTTTAAATAATTAGCATAATATACAACACCACCGGCATCAGTATCCTCATAATAAACCTTTAAAGTGTGAAAAAAATTCTCATTCATACGAAATTATAGCAAAAAATAAATTAATTTGCCGAAAAATATATATTTTGAAAATATGCGATAGATTTCATTTTTGAGTTATCTGTATCTGACATAATAGCAAGTCCATCAAGCTCATTGACATCAAGATTGTGTAATCGTTTAAAATCCTCTTTAACATTAGTTTTAACTGTCACCCATTCATTTAAGTTATCTTTTGTGCTAGCTAAAACGTTATCTATCGATTTCTTTGTATATGGACTTGGGAAATTTGCCCCAACTTCGTTATTACTTGAGAAAACATAATTAATAGCTCTATTTGATAATGGTGTGGCGCCAGTTTTTTTAATCACAAAAACTCTTGCAGCAAAATCGTGCCCTTTTTTTGTGTTTTCTTTAATTCCTGACAGATCTTTTTCAACTTTCCAAGTAATATTTATAAATGGGGTCTTATTGAGGTTTATCTTGATTTCTTTTCCTAGGCCAGAGGCAGCATTATCAGCAACCGATCTTAAATAATTCCCATTATCATTTGATCCAACGGTATAAAGTGTTTTATTGTCTGCACCTCTCACCTTTCTTACTTGAAGATCTGCGAGCTCTGTTTCAGTAAAATCAAAGACTTGTAATTCATCTGCTGAAGACAAGTTAATAGATAAAATTGCGATAATTAAAATATTTAAAAAAATTTTCATAAAAGATAAAAAAAATTCTTAATACATTATTTAGACAAAATTTAAACATTCAAAACTCAATATTTAGTTCTATATAAATAATATGAGGACAATATCCGCTTTTATACTTATAATTTACTGGTCTATAATGATTTTTGCACCAGTTTTGTCTAAAGATATCAAGTTTAGTGGAGCTAAAATGAATAATATCAAAATAGTTGAGCAAAAACCTAGAAGTTAATAAGTAGAGCGACCACCACTAATATCAAAGACTGCTGCTGTTGAAAAGGTGTTCTCCTCAGAAGAAAGCCAACAAATTAATGAGGTAAACTCTTCAACTTCCAAAAATCTTCCTCTTGGCACCTTTGATAACATTCTTTGAACATGTTCTTTAGTCATTTGATCCAAAATTCTAGTTTTTGCTCCAGCTGGAGTTACTGCATTTACAGCAATATTCTTTTCTGCAAGCTCCTTACCTAATGACTTAGTTAGTCCTATAGCACCCGCTTTTCCAACACTATAAGCACTGGCATTGGCATTTCCATCTTTTCCGGCTACTGAGGCTACGTTTACAATTCTTCCGTAGTTGTTTTTAATCATATTTGGCACTATCGACCTGCAACAATTAAAAGTTCCCATCAGATTAATGTCTACAACTTTTTTCCACATTTCTATGTCATATTCCCATAGAGTGGCGGTGGGACCAGTTATGCCTGCATTATTTATTAAAATATCAATATTGGAGTTTTTTACGATTTCCTTCACATTTTTTTCAACTTCTTCATAATTAGATACATCCACCACATTTGAACTTAAATTTGGATTATTTATATCTTTTACGGCTGAATCTATAGCTTTGATATCATTATCCCATATTATTACCTTTGCACCAGATTTTAAAAAACGTTTGGTGATATCAAAACCAAATCCCTGAGCACCTCCTGTAACAATTGCAGTTCTGTTTTTAAAATCAAAGGTAATTTTGTCCATAATTTATTCTTTGGCTAATAGATAATAAGTAAAAGCAGTCACAAAGGCACCTATGATCCAGGAAAATGATTGAAGAAACATCAAATTAGTATTCCAAATAGTTGAAGCTGAAAAAATAAAACCCAAAATTACAGAGTAAATTGCTTTTATATGCCATCCTCCACTATAATAATAAACCCCATTACTCTCTAAAGAATAAATATCTTTATTATTTAACTTACCCTTTTGAATAAAATAAAAATCAGAAATCATGACTCCAAAAAGAGGTCCAAAAAAAGCTTCAAATGTATCAATAAAAGATAATGCACCTACTTGACTTAGAAAAGTTAACCAAAATATTCCGACTATAAAACCTATTATTGTTATTATTAAACCTGCACTTTTTACTGATAAAGAAAAAGGTAAAAAATTAATCAAAGTGTACTGAGATGGAATAAAATTTACTATTAAATTTGTTGAGGCAGAGGCAAAAATTATGAAAATTAAAGCTACAAATATCAGTAACAAATTATCTAATTTTCCAAGAATATCTGTTGGATTTGTAAGTATTCTAGTTAAATTTTCTGGATCTTGTTTTAAAAATGCATCCATGCCCGAAACAATAAACAAAGCAAAAAAAGAAAAGATTATTAAATTTAATAGCAGACTTAAATTCCCTTTTTTAAGCTGGGTTTCATTTTTTACATATCTTGAAAAATCACCAAAGTTCAAAATTACAACTGAGAAATAAGCAAACACCGTACCGGTCACAGTTATTAATGGACCTAAATTGCTCTTATCAACAAAATTTTCTGTATTTAATATATTTAAAAAAGCTTGAGAGGTAAATTTAACATCACTAAGTAAAACTGATAAAAAAAATAGTAACATTCCTAAATAAACTGCAATAGCTGAGGTAGTAATAATCTTTTTATTCAAATTCATTCCAGAGCTAAATAAAAAACCCTGAAAAATAATTGCTATAACAATTGCTATCCAGTCAATTAAATTCATCCCAAGTAAAAATGTTAGGAAAATTTTTTGATCAAGTATATCAGGCTCAATTGAAAAAATTGCAATTCTAATTAAATAACTAAAAGCTTTTGATAGAAAATATGTTTGAATACCAAATAAAAAAACCCCAGCTAAAAATCTTATCAAACCAAAATATTTAGCTCCTGTAACACCTAAGGATGACCTTAATAGAACAATAAAAGGTAGTCCGTGTTTTTGAGATGGCTTTCCTATCCAATTAGAAAAAAGATAGACTAAAATTGATCCCAATATTGTACCGAAAAATACAACAAAAGTATTGAGATTATAAATTAAATAAAGTGATGTTATTAATGAGAAGCCTATAACACTCTGAATGTTTACACCCCAAAAGCAAAACAAAAGTTTCCAGTCCCAGTTTTTGTCATTTGGATTTACTGTAACTAAATCCCAATTAGTAAGATTTTTTTTAAAATTTTGAGGACTCACTTAAACAATATAAAACTTAAAGTTTCTACTGTCCATATAAGAGAGTTGGCAACCAAAGAGCAATTTGAGGAAATATAATAATTAATACTAAACCAATGACTTGTAAGACCATAAATTGCATCATTCCATAATAAATATCTTTAAGATCCCATTCTGGAACAACGCCTTTTAAAAAATATGCCGATAAAGCAACTGGTGGAGATAACCAGGCGGTTTGGAGGTTTACTGCAACTAATATTGCAAACCAAGTTAAATTAAATCCTAATGCTTCTACTAAAGGCAAAATAATTGGAACTATTATCATTACTATTGGAACCCATTCCAATGGCCAGCCTAATAAAAAAATCATTACCATTATCATTGCAAGAATTAAATACTTGTTCATTTCTAATCCTAATAAAAATTCAGTTAGCAAAGTTGGTGTTCCTAATCTCGCAAAGACCGCACCAAAAAAATTTGATGCAGCAACTAAAACCATGATTAAAGCTGTTATCTCTAAGGTTTTTACTAAAGCTTCTTGTAGCTTAGAAAGTGATAATTTCTTATAAGCTAAAGAGAGGAGCAATGCTCCCATTGCACCACATCCTGCTGCTTCGGTTGGAGTTGCAAATCCAAACAATATACTTCCTAAAGCTGCAAAAACTAAAGCTGCAGGAGGAACCAAGCCAAGAAAAAATTCAATCCAAACTTCTTTCATGCTGGCAGCTCTCATATCATCAGGTAATACTGGTCCTAACTTAGGATTAATCATACATCTTATTGTTGTGTAAGCTGCATATAAACTTGCAAGAAGTATTCCAGGCAAAATTGCAGCAGCAAATAAATCTATTACCGGGATTTCCATTATAGGGCCCATAACAACAAGCATAATACTCGGAGGAATCAAGATACCCAGAGTTCCACCTGCGGTGATCGTACCTGCTGCTAACTTAACATCATAACCTGATCTATTCATTGATTTTGCAGCCATGATTCCAAGAATAGTTACTGATGCGCCTACAATACCTGTGGCTGCAGCAAAAATTACTGAGACAAACAAAACTGCGTAATATAAAGATCCTTTGACCTTTGCTAACATTAATTGAAAAGCTGAAAATAATCTTTCCATTAATCCGGCTTGTTCCATCATTATTCCCATAAACACAAAGAGTGGTACGGCGGCAAGGGTTTGTTCGGTCATGACCATAGAAAATTGAAGTGTCATTAAATAAAAAACCAATTTTCCAAATCCAAGATATCCAAAAACAAATCCTAAAAATATTAAGGTGAATGAAATTGGAAACCCTACGAAGATTGCAAAAAGCATTACACCGACGAGAATAAAACCTAAAATTGCTGGATCAATTAACTCAGCTATCATTGCTTATTTTCCTCTCCTGGCCATTCACCTTTTTTAGCTGCCCAATAACTTTTTAGTAATTCTGAGAAACCTTGAATAAGTAAAAAAATAATTCCTATTAATAAACAAGTCTTTATCGGCCACATAAAAGGCATCCATGTTGTATCCATACCTCTTTCACCTCTTCTGATAGACTCTTCTACAAATCCAATAGTCATATAAAGAAAAACCAAAAGACCAGGGAAATAAAATAATAAGTATAACCAAAAATCGATCGTACCTTGAGTTTTTGTTTTAAAATTTCTATATAAAAAGTCTGCTCTGATATGTACACCCCGAGAAAGTGCGTAGCCAGCTCCTAGCATAAATAATGCCCCATAAAGGAAACGACTTATATCGTAAGCCCATATAGTTGGTGCTAAGAATAATTTTCTTGCAAGAACTTCATAAGTCATTGCAAAAATTAGTGGCATCAATATCCAGCAAACAATATTACCAATCCACTTACTAAATTTATCAATGTTAACAATTGATTTAGCCATCCATGATGGCATGTCAGTTGGCATTTTACCAGAACCACCCCGCCTTTCGGCAATCATTTCATCTGAAATATCGAGTTTACCTGGTTCTTCTGACATAAAATTCTAGTTAAAAAAATTAGAGCGGACTGTAAAAGTCCGCTCTAAAAAATCAAGATTAATTACTGATTACTTTAATGTTGCAGCGTGAGCCATTCCTAGCTTCGCATTAGACATTTGAGCACCACTCCAGAAAGGAACAGCAACATCAGCAAAGTTTTTCATTGAAGTATAAACTTCATTGAAGAATTTATTCTTCTCAGCGTTTTTATTCAATGTAGCTTTTGCAGCTGCCATATACTCTGTAAAGTAGTCTGATGGAGTATCTTCTAATTTTACCCCATGCTTAGTAGTTAGTTCTTGTAATGCTTTTCCATTTTCATAGATTCTGTAACTTAAAGATTTAGCTAATGAAGCATTAGCAGCAACTTCAAGAGACTTCTTCTCATGAGCACTCATAGCTTTATAAGTTTTTCCAGTAATATAAAAGTCAGCATTTACTACTACTTGGTGTAGACCTTGTAGGTAATAGTGCTTTAATACTTTTTGGAAACCAAATGTTAAATCTGGTTTAGGACAACACCATTCTGCAGCATCAATAGTTCCTGCTTCAAGAGCTGGTAGAATATCTCCACCACCCATTGCAACAGATGCTATACCAATGTCTTTATAAGTTTGTCCTGGAATTCCTGGAGGAGTTCTGAATTTATATTTTCTAAAGTCAGCCATATCTTTAATTGGTTTTGGAAACCAACCTAAAGCTTCTGGACCAACTGGTTGAAGCATAAATCCTTTGATATCTCTTCCCATTTCCTTCCAAAGCTGGTCGTATAATTCTTTACCACCACCATATTGAAACCATGATAGAAACGCTAAGTTGTCAATACCAACTCCACCGCCAGCTACTGGCGAACCAAATAACATAGCAGCAGGGTGATCACCTGACCAATAGTGAGTCCATGCGAATCCACAATCAATCAAACCTTTGTCAACAGCATCAAGAGTTTCTTTAACTCCCACAACTGCACCTGCTGGTAAAATTTCAAATTTTAACGATCCAGATGTTAGTTCTGTTACTGTGTCAGTAAAGTCCTTTAACATTTTAACTTCATCAGCTTTAGTGTTAAGAACTGTCTGACATTTTAGTGTTTTTGCAGCATTAGCATTAGAAACAAATCCAAGCACTAAAATAGTTGCAAACAACATTGAAATGATTTTTTTCATTATTATTCCTCTTGTTAGTTAAATTTAACTTGAGTATACAATCAGAAAAACAAAGCTCATACAAGTGACAATTGATAAATATGAGTGTAAAAGCTTTAAATAACTTAAACTAAAAACGATTCAACTTTTAATGGAAAAATTCGATTACATTATTATTGGTGCAGGATCTGCTGGTTGTGTTCTTGCTAATAGACTTTCTGCAAATCCATCAAATAAAGTTTTGTTAATTGAAGCTGGTGGTAAAGATAATTACCCATGGATACATATTCCAGTTGGATATTTTAAAACTATGCATAATCCAAAAGTTGATTGGTGTTTTAAAACTGAACCTGATGAAACTATGAATAATAGATCGATAAGATATCCTAGAGGGAAAACTTTAGGTGGAAGTTCCTCGATTAATGGTCTTTTATGGATTAGAGGTCAAAAAGAAGATTATGATGTATGGCGGCAACTGGGTAATACTGGTTGGAACTGGGAAAATGTTTTGCCCTATTTTCTTAAATCAGAAAATAATGAATTAGGAAAAAGTGAATTTCATAATGATAGTGGTCCAATTACTGTGGCAAATAAAAAAATTAATTTAAAATTACTTGATGAATTTCAAAATGCAGCTGAAGAGTATGGAATACCTAAAACAAATGATTTCAATACTGGTAATAATTTTGGTGTAGGTTTTTTTCAATTCACTACGAACTTTAATAAAGTAGGATTAAAACTTAGATGTAGTGCTGCTAAAGGATATTTAAATCCTGTAAAAAAAAGATCTAATTTAAAAATTGTAACCAATGCACACGTTCAAAAAATAAATTTTGAAGGAAAAAAAGCTATAGGTGTTAATTATTTTACTGAGGAAAAAATTAATACTGTGAATGCCAATAAAGAAGTAATTTTATCTGCAGGATCAATTGGATCTCCTCATATTTTACAAGTATCTGGAATTGGTGAAGTTAATAAACTTAAAAACTTAGGTATAGAGATTGTTCATGAGTCAAATGGGGTTGGTAAAAATTTACAAGATCACTTAATGTTTAGGCCAGTTTATAAAGTCAAAAACTTAAAATCTCTAAATAGAAAAGTTGAAAGTTTATTTGGAAGATTTTTAATGGGACTTGAATATTTGCTTAATCAAAGTGGTCCTGTCACCATGGGAGCTAGTCAAGTTTGCGGGTTTGTTAAAAGTGATCCCTCAAGAGCTACTCCTAATTTACAATTCCATGTATCTCCTGTTAGTACAGATATATTAGGTGTAACTCCAATGCATGATTTTGAAGGAATTACTCCAACTGTTGCAAATGTTAGACCTACAAGCAGAGGTGAAATTAATATAGTGAGTAGTGATAGTAGAATTTATCCCAAAATAAAGATGAACTATTTATCTACTGATGATGATAGAAAAGTTGCAGCTCAAGGATTAAAAATTGTAAGGAAAATAATGCTAGAAACCGAAACATTCAGACAATATGAGCCAGAAGAATATAGACCTGGAGTTCATATAACTGACGATGAAGAATTAGTTAAAGCTGGTTCAGATTTTACTCAAACAATTTTTCATCCTGTTGGTACTTGTAAAATGGGACAGGATAATATGGCAGTTGTTGATGAAAAACTTAGAGTCAAAGGTATTCAAAACTTAAGAGTAATAGATGCTTCAATTATGCCAAACATCACTTCAGGTAACACGAATGCACCAACAATAATGATTGCAGAAAAAGGTGCTGATATGATACTTAGAAGTTAATGTTTGCTGATTTTATTTCTCCAGAACAAATTACAATTTTAACGCAGATCATCTTGATCGATCTTGTTTTAGCAGGTGACAATGCGATCATAATTGGAATGGTTGCATCAAAATTTCCTTTAGAGCAAAGAAAAAAAATTATTTTTTGGGGAATAGGTGGAGCGGTCGTCTTACGAATAATTTTAACTTTATTAACTGCTTATTTATTACAGATTACAGGTTTAAGACTAATTGGTGGTCTTCTTTTGCTCTACATTGTCTATAAATTGTATGTTGATGTAATAAAAGGTACGGATCATGAAAAAGATATTAAAGTTGATAATTCAAGTTTTCTAAAAGCTATTTGGACAATCTTGTTAGCAGATTTTACTATGAGTTTAGATAATGTTTTAGGAGTTGCCGGAGCAGCTGGAGACCATTATTATTTATTAATTTTTGGTCTTGTTTTATCAATTATACTAATGGCAACTGCAGCAACATTAATATCAAACTGGATAAAAAAATATAAATGGATTGCTTGGGCAGGATTATTAGCAATATTAATTGTTGCTATTGAATTGATTTATACTGATATTAAAATATTATTTTTATGATGTACTTAAAAAACTATAATTTAAGAAATAAAACTGCAGTCGTGACAGGAGCTGGAAAAGGGCTTGGTAGAGCTTGTGCCATAGCGCTTGCTGAAGGTGGTGCAAATTTAATCATTATAAGTAGGACAAAAAAAGACTTAGATGAAGTCTCAAAAAAAATAAAGAAGACAAAGTCAAAATGTAAATCTTACGTTTGTGACATCACAAATTATAATCAAATTAAAGAAATAATTAATAAACAATCTAAAATAGATATACTGATTAACAATGCAGGCAATAATATTCCTGAACATTTTACTAAAGTTAAGACTAAAAATATGGAGTATTTGGTAAAGATAAACACAATGGCAACTTTCAATCTTGCACAATTGTGCGCTTTAAAAATGATTAAAACTAAAAATAGAAAAAAAATTGGCGGTGCAATTGTAAATATGTCCTCTCAAATGGGTCACGTTGGTGGTCCTATTAGAAGTGTATATAATATGACTAAATTTGGTTTAGAGGGCCTGACAAAAGGAATGTCGATAGATCTTGCTAAATATAATATAAGAGTAAATACTATTTGCCCAACCTTTGTTGTTACCCCAATGACAAGTAAGTTTTTAAAAAGTAAAAAATTTAAAAAAGAAGTTTTGGGGAATATTCCTTTAGGAAAATTTGCTGAACTTTCAGATGTGGCGAGTGCAGCTGTATTTCTTGCCTCCGATGCAGCATCGATGATTACAGGAACTTCTTTATTAGTTGATGGTGGATGGACTGCAAAATAATATCAAGATTATTTTTTTTAACAATTTTTTTTATATCAACACATATAAATGCTATTGAGTTTAAAGGAAAATTTTTACAGGGTCATTATATTATAGGAATAACAGATCCTTCATCTCAAATAATTATTGATAAAAAAAAAGTGAAAGTTTCTAAGGATGGTTATTTTGTTTTTGGTATCGATAGAGATAGAAAATTCGATTTAACTATAACTAAAATTACAAATGGAAAAAGTGAAAAGATTATAAAAAAAGTTCTTAAAAGAAAATACAATATTCAAAGAATAGATGGCTTAGAGGAAAGTAAAGTGACTCCACCGGAGTCGGCTTATAAAAGAATAAAAGAGGAAAATAATAGAATTGGTAAAGCTAGAGCAATCAATTCTGATTTACCATTTTTCAAAAATCAATTCATAATGCCTGTGAAAGGAATTATCAGCGGTGTTTATGGAAGCCAAAGAATTTTAAATGGCAAACCAAAGTGGCCCCACTATGGGATTGATATAGCAGCAAAAAAAGGAACAATGATTCAATCATCAGCGTCTGGTATTGTGACTATGGCTGAAGATGATCTTTATTATACTGGTGGTACAATTATTATGGACCACGGACATGGGATTTCCACAATTTACTCTCATCTAGAAAATGTAATGGTGTCTGTTGGTGACCAAATCAATCAAGGAGATGTCATTGGAACAGTTGGTTCTACAGGTAGATCCACAGGCCCTCATCTAGATTTTCGAGTAAATTGGTTTCAAACTAGACTTGATCCAATGTCCTTATTAAATTAGTAAAATTTTATTTAAATGATTTCGAGACTTAAAAATTTATTTTCAAAAAGTAAATTAGGTAAATATATGCTGGTTGGAGGATTCACTTTTTTTTTAATAAAGGGTTTGGTTTGGTTAATAATTTTTTTTGTAGCCGGTTTTAGTTTGATTAACTTTGGATCATAAAATATACTTTGCTAAAAAATTAATTTAAATATATGAGCACACTAATAGAAAAAACTTCAAATAAATTAGTAAAAGCATTTCTTAAGAATAAGATTATTGGACCATTACCTAGAAGATTTACAAAAAAGCTAACTGAGGCAAATAAATTTAGAATACTTTGTGAAAGTAAAGTTAAAAAACCTATCATTGGTTACAAGGCTGGGGGAACTGGAATTCCAGTAATGAAAAAATTAAAAGAAAAAGAGCCTTTTTATGCATCTGTTTACAAAGATAACTTTTTAAAAAGTGGTAAAAGTCTAAAGATTAGTAGAGCTACTTTTGGGATTGAGTTAGAGGTTTGCTATTTAATTAAAAGATCTTTTTTTAATTCTAAAGGAGTAGTTACAACGAAGAATATCTCTAAATTTATTTCTCATATGGCTCCTTGTATTGAGATTGTAGGGTACAGACAGAAAAAAAAAGGAATAACTTCATTTGGAGATTTGTGTAGTGATTTTGGAGCAAATGTAAAATTTTTGATAGGTCAAAAGAAAAAATACAAAAAAATAAATATTGGAAATTTAAAAACAAATATAAATAATAAAAGAACTAAACAAAACATTAATGGAAACACTAGTGCTGTTTTTATTAATCCTTTGAATTCATTACGGTTTGTATTAAATAAAATAAGAAAAGATAAAATAAATCTTAATAAGAATTTTTATGTATTTACAGGATCAACAGTGGGAGTTGTTCCTATTGGCAAAGGACTTTATACTGGTAAAATAGATGAATTGGGATCAGTTAAAGCTATAATCAGATAAAAGTGAAGACTTTAATTCTTTTAGCTTTAGTGCTCGTTGTAGTGTGGGTGTTGTTCAGACCCTTTACTCAAAAAGAGCTAGACAGATATAATGATAAAAATTGGCCTGATATGAATATTTAATGGAACAACTAAAATTAGAAAATATGTTTCAAAAATATTTACCTTTCCAAAAAAAATATTTTTTTAAAAACTCATTATTTTTTCTCTTTCTTATATTTCCAATAACTTTTTTATTAGGCAATCTTGCTATTAATTCACTTACAATTTTAATAGCCCTTACATTTATAGTAATAGTAATTAAAAACGAAAGTATTAACTTGTTAAATGATAAAGTATTTTATTTAATGCTTTTTCTTTTATTAAGCTATTTAATTAACTTAATCTTCAGTCAAAATTTTTTTTTAAGTTATCAGAGAGTAATCAAATTTTTCTTTATTTGTTTTTTTGTTTTGTCGTTTAAATTTTTATCAAACAATATTGAGAAAAAGTATATTGATAATATCTATAAATTTTGGGCCATTACTTTATTTATAGTAGCATTTGACACAATTTTTGAACTTACTATGGGTTTTAACATTTTGGGCAATGTATCAAAAATGCCAGGAAGAATAGCAAGTTTTACTGGCGATGAATTGATTATTGGAAATTTTTTTGCTGCTTTATCATTGATTGCTTTGTCTTTTATATTTTATAAATCAAATAAAAATATTTTATATATTTTTTTAGTATCTTTGATTTTTATTTTAATTTCACTTTTAATAGGTGAAAGATCCAATTTTCTCAAAACATCTATAATAATTTTTTTATTTATTTTTTTTACTTTTAGATTTAGATTAAAATATATAGCAGCGTTTTTATTTTTAACTCTTGCATCAATAATATTAATCTTAAATTTTAATAAAGACTATAAATTAAGATATTACGATCAAATGACAGGTCTTAATAAATGGCAGTTAAATAAGCTTCATCAGTTAAATATCTTTAACAAAGAAGCTGTTTTTTTGAATTTTCAAAATTCACAATATGGTGCTCATTACAACGTTGCAAAAGAAATTTTTTTAGATAATCCAATTTTTGGTATAGGAATAAAAAATTTTAGAATAGAGAGTTATAAAAAAAAATATGACGACCTTGATCACAAATTTAATCATCTTAGAGGCGCTACTCACCCACATCAAATACATTATGAATTATTAGCTGAAACAGGTTTAGTAGGATATTTGAGTTTTATTTTATTTATGATTATATCTCTAATTTTTTTTTTCAAAAATTTTAAAAATAACAAAAACATTTATGAGTTTTCTGGAATGTTATTTGTAATTATAAGTCTATTGCCCTTAATTCCGTCTGGAAGTTTTTTCTCTACTTATTCTGCTGGCTTATTTTGGTTTAATTACTCTATAATGATGGGTAATAAAAAAATTGAAAATTAAATTTTGAGATTAAATCATAATAAGGTTTATTAGTTTCTTTACCAAAGCTTCTATTAGAACTTATCTTAATTTCATCCATTTAGAGATTTTTGAGGCCTCATATCCTCTTTATTTATACCAGCCACTCTTACAGGTTTTTTCATTGCATCTCGTCTAAAAGGCTCACCAAGTTCTTGGTTTAATATAACTTCTATAAACGTTGTGATGCCTTTTTTTTGATCTTCGCATGATTTTTTAATTGCCTCTGTTGTTTCTTCCATTGTTCTAACAGTTACTCCCTTTAAACCACAAGCATCGGCTACTTTCGCGAAGCTTAATTCTGGATCAAGTTCTGTTCCAACAAAATTATTATCAAACCATAAAGTAGTATTTCTTTTTTCTGCACCCCATTGATAATTTCTAAAGATGACCATTGTAATTGCCGGCCACTCTTCTCTTGCACAAGAACTCATTTCATTCATGCTAATTCCAAATGCTCCATCTCCTGCAAAACCAATTACGGGAGTATCTGGACATCCAATTTTTGCACCCAAAATTGACGGGAAACCATAACCACACGGTCCGAATAAACCTGGAGCTAAATATTTTCTTGGTTTTTCAAAAGTTGGATAAGCATTTCCTATTGCACAATTATTTCCAATATCACTTGAGATAATTACATCTTCAGGCATTCCAGCTTGAATTGCTCTCCAAGCTTGTCTTGGTGACATTCTATCTTTATCTCTCTCTCTTGCTTCTTTATTCCAGACTGTTCCTTCATCATCATCTTCATGATCTAGACTAGATAATTTTTGCAACCATGCAGATTTTGTTTGATGAATTAAGTCTTTTCTTTTTTGTCTATCTGTATCACCCGCATTAGATGATAATTTATCAAATATTTGTTGAGCAACCAATTTGGCATCTCCACTTATTCCAACAGTAACTTTTTTAGTTAAACCAATTCTATCAGGATTGATATCAACTTGGATTATGCTAGCTTTCTTAGGCCAATAATCTATGCCATACCCTGGAAGTGTCGAAAATGGATTTAGTCTAGTTCCTAAAGCCAAAACAACGTCTGCCTTTGAGATTAATTCCATAGCAGCTTTTGATCCATTATATCCTAAAGGTCCTACAGCCAATGGATGACTTCCTGGAAAACTATCATTGTGCTGATAACCAGAGCAAACAGGAGAATCTAATTTTTCTGCAAGTTTTTTTGTCTCTTCAATTGCACCACCAATTACAACCCCTGCACCGGATAAAATAACAGGAAACTTTGCATTTGATAAAAGTTTTGCAGCTTTATCTATTGCCTCTGCTCCTCCAGCTTGTCTTTCTAATCTTACTATTGGTGGTAATTCAATATCGATAACCTGCGTCCAATAATCTCTTGGAACATTAATTTGCGCTGGTGCTGAACCTCTTATTGCTTTTTCAATTACTCTATTTAAAACTTCAGCCATTCTTGATGGATCTCTAACCTCTTCTTGGTAACAAACCATATCTTTAAATAAATTCATTTGCTCTACTTCTTGGAAACCTCCTTGACCCATAGTCTTATTTGCTGCTTGAGGTGTTACTAATAATAATGGTGTATGATTCCAGTAAGCAGTTTTAATTGGAGTTACCAATCCAGTGATGCCTGGCCCATTTTGTGCAATTACCATAGACATTTTACCTGTAGATCTTGTATAACCATCAGCGATTAGTCCACCATTTGTTTCATGAGCTACGTCCCAAAAAGTAATACCTGCATCAGGAAAAATATCAGAGATAGGCATGAATGCTGAACCTATTATTCCAAAAGCATGTTCGATGCCGTGCATTTGTAAAACTTTTACAAAAGCTTCTTCTGTTGTCATTTTTGTCATTAATAGAACCTTTCTAATCTAGCAAATGTAATAATTTTTTATAAAACTATTTCTTAATTGTCGGGATTAATATATAAGATTTTTGAAAATTCAAACAAACAAATCGACACGATATAATGGCTACTGACATCATAATTCACGATAAAAAGGATAATGTAGGGGTTGTGGTAATCGAAAAAATAACACCAAAACAAGACTGTAAATGCTGGATTATGGAGGACGATAGCTCAACAGATATTCAATCAATGGATGAAATACCATTGGGTCATAAAATTGCTATGACAGACTTAAAAGAAGGAGACACAATTTTAAAATATGGTCACGACATAGGAAAAGTTGTTAAATCCATAAAAAAAGGTGAACATGTGCATGTTCATAACGTAAAAACAAAAAAGTGGTAAATTGATGGAAATTCCAAAAAGTTTTTTAGGATACAAAAGAGAAAATGGAAGGGCGGGAACAAGAAATCACGTAATTATTTTACCAGTAGATGATATTTCAAATGCTTGCGCAGAGGCAGTTTCAAACAATATTAAAGGAACTATTGCATTACCTCATTCATATGGACGATTACAGTTTGGAGCAGATTTAGAATTACACTTTAGAACAATGATAGGTACTGGAAGTAACCCAAATGTTGCTGCAGTGATTGTAATAGGAATTGAACCTAAGTGGACTAAAAGAATTGTAGATGGAATAGCTAAGACTGGAAAACCTGTAGAAGGTTTTCACATCGAACGAACAGGTGATATTGGAACTGTTATGAAAGCATCCAAAAAAGCACAAGAATTTGTCATGTGGGCTTCAGAAAAACAAAGAGAGGAATGTCCGATAAGTGATTTATGGATTTCAGTAAAATGTGGAGAGTCAGATACTACTTCAGGTCTTGCGTCAAATCCTACAGTTGGAAACTTAATGGATAAACTTGAGCCACTTGGTGTTCATTTATGTTTTGGTGAAACTTCAGAGCTAACTGGAGCTGAAAAAGTTTGTGCAACTAGAGGTGCTACAAAAGAAGCTTCAGATAAATTTATGAAAACTTGGAGCGCGTATAATGATTTTATTCTAAAAGAAGCAACTGATGATTTGTCAGAAAGTCAACCGACTGCTGGAAATATTGCAGGAGGTTTAACAACTATTGAGGAAAAAGCATTTGGAAATTTTCAAAAAATTGGTGATTGTAAATTTATAGATGTTTTAGAGCCAGCGGAAGAACCAAAAAAAGGTAAAGGTTTATATTTTATGGATACTTCTTCAGCTGCAGCAGAGTGTGTAACATTACAGGCAGCAGCAGGGTTTAATATTCATCTATTCCCGACTGGTCAAGGTAATATTGTTGGAAATCCTATAGAGCCAGTTGTTAAATTAACTGCTAATCCATTAACTGTTAAAAGTATGGGTGAGCATATTGATTGTGATGTATCAAAAATTCTTTCAAGAGAAATGAATTTATCAGAAGCGGGAGATAAACTTATTGAGACAACTCTTAGAGTTGCTAATGGAAGACTAACTTGCGCAGAAGCTTTAGGTCATAAGGAATTTGTTATGACTAAACTTTATAGAAGCGCATAATCACTTAATAAAAGATGGTTTTAAAAAATTACTTGGTGTTTATACCAGGTATAATTCTTGCATTTATTCTTTATACTCTCTCACAAGGTTTTAATAATATTATTGGTATTGAGCTTTTAGGATATGCAAAAAGTCCAATCTCAACAGCAATGATAGCTATTCTGCTAGGTATTTTCTTTGGAAATTTTTTTAAAATTCGTGAAAGTTTTCAAAAGGGATTAGATTTTAGTAAAGATTCTATTTTAAAACTTGGGATAATTTGTTTAGGTATACAATTAAAACCTTTCGAGTTTTTAGAATTTGGAAAAATAGCAATTCCATTAATACTAATTTGTATAGTAAGCGTTTTAATCGTAATAAAATTAATAATTAAAAAACTTCAAATACCAACTAGGATGGCTTACTTAATATCAATTGGGAGCACTGTTTGTGGCACTACAGCCATTATGGCAACTGCACCAGTAATAAGAGCTAACAAAAGTGAAATTTCTTATGCGATTGCTAATATCACTCTATTCGGAATATTGTCGATGTTGTTATACCCCTATTTTGCAAATTTTTATTTTGAGGGTAACTCATTATTTGCCGGTCTTTTTTTAGGTACTGCTATTCATGAAACTTCACAGGTTGCAGCAGCTGGATTAATATATGATCAACAATTCAATAGCCCTGAAACATTAAATGTTGCAACTGTTACAAAACTTATAAGAAACACTTTTTTGATAGTTATGATCCCTCTTTTCGCTTATCTTTATAATAGAGGTAAAATTAAAGAAAAAAGTTACTCTATTTTAAATATATTTCCTTATTTTGTTCTAGGTTTTATTGGAATGATAATCTTAAGAAATACGGGTGATGAATTTTTCTCAATTAATAATAATTGGATTGAAATTATAGGTTTAATTAAAGATAGTTCTAAAATTTTTTTAACTATGGCTATGGCAGCGATAGGTTTATCAACAAATTTAAAAGATATTAAAAATATGGGTTATAAGCCTTTTGTTGTTGGATTTATAGCAATGTTAACAGTAGGAATAGTAAGTATTCTTACGATTGAAATCTATCTTAAATTATTTATTTAGTTTGTTTTACTTGTTTATTAAAATACTTTTTTCTAAACTTTGAAATTAATCTTCTTATAAATGCAGCAGAAATTCCTAAGATAACAGCAAATAAAATTGAAAATAATCCGTAAAAGAATGGCATATCTTCGGAAAACTCTCTAATAAATTTTGAAAAAAAATTTAATTCTGTCAATTCCGTAGATGATACTTCACGTTGTATCTCCTCAGCAAAAAAAGTATCATAAGCTATTACTATCCCAACAATTAATAATAAAATTGCTAATAAGGCCTTTAATCCTGAACTGTCAATCTGTTCTCCAAGTTTCTGGCCCACTTGAACTCCTAATATTGATCCTACAACTAACATTAAAACCAACATTAGATCTATTGAACCATAGTTAATTGAATGAAGAAAAGTAACTATCACACTTACAAAAATTGTTACAAATAACGAAGTTCCAGGCACTAACCTTGTTGGCATCTTAATTATATAAATCATTGCGGGTACTAGAATAAATGCACCACCAATTCCCATTATAGCTGCAATAAAACCAACAACTAATCCAATTATGATAGGTGTAAATATACTTTCATATAATTTAGATTTTGGAAACCTCATTCTAAAAGGAAGACCATGAATCCAATAATGAACATGCAATTTTTTCCTCTCAACAATATTTTTTTTAGCTTTATCAATCTCACCCAAGCTTTCCACTAACATCAAAGTCCCAATAATCGCAAGAATGTACATGTAAGCCAAAGAAATAACTGTATCTATTTTTCCAATATCTTTAAAATAAGTGAAAGTAAAAATACCAATTATAGTTCCTACTGTCCCGCCAACTACAATCATTAATCCCATTTTATAATCTAAAGTATTTTTTAGCCAATGAGTGGTAGATCCAGATACAGAAGTTGCTAAAATATTATTTGCTTCATTAGCTACTGCGTAAGCTGGGGGAACACCCATAAAGATTAAAAAAGGTGTCATTAAAAATCCACCTCCTACTCCAAACAAACCTGAAAGAACACCTACAATGGCACTTATCAAAAGTATTTCTACTGGGTTAATAAATACTTGGGCTATAGGTAAAAAAACGTCCATCTAATAATAAAAACTTAAAATATTACTTATTTAAAAGTAATAAAAGTTCCAACTAAGATAACACCCCAACATGCAGCTATAGCTGAAAAAATTCCAGTTTTAATAAAAGTTGTTTTTTTATTTGCTATGTTATTTAGAATTTTTAAATTTGAAAGATGCATCTAAATCCCTGAATACACCCAGTAAAAAAATTGTCAAACTTTAATTAATAAATTGTAGCTCCAAAAATCTTGATCTCACCATCCTCAACCCCTAAGACCAATCTACCTAAAAACTCCCCAGGTATCTCCTTATTAGTCTGTTTGATTAATACTGTAATGTGGTCACCTCGTCTTAAAGTCCCAAAGGGTTCATAAGTTTCATTTAAATTTGTGATTATTTTATTATTCGCCCATTGTTTACCAAGCTCTACTTCATTGGCTCCAAACAACATTTGAGTAGAAAAATCTTTTGTAAAACCGCCATAATCCTTCATATTAGACGCTCGAACTAAATTTTCCCAAAAAGGTTTGCCAATTGTAAAAATCTCTTCATCTGACTTTGATAAAAGATCCATATATTAGCTTAAAATAGATTATGAGGCTTTCTTTTTTTCTTTTTCATCAACAATGTGATAAACCGGAACTTTCTCCAATGAAAATTTACCAGTTTTAGGATCTCTTCTTGAAACTGTTAAACAATGCCAATTTTCATCGTCTAATTTCATATGATCTCCTCTATAATAATAACCTGGCCAACGAGTTTCCTCCCTAAATAAAGTATGCTCTGTCACACACTGTGAAGTTAAAGCTCTATGTTTCAACTCCCAAGCCCTCATCAATTGATGATAATCCTCTGCACCAACATGTTCCAAATCCTCTTGTAACCAAGCTAAAAGTTCAAGAGCTTTTTTGAGTAAATTTCCATTGGTCATATAATTTGAAGTAATACCTCCAACGTATTCATCCATAATCTTTTGAAGTCTTTGTAACCCTTGTATTGGAGAGATATAACTTGGTGAAACTGTTCCTCCAGTTATCTCGTTTTGAGCAACTGTGTATGTTTCTAGTGGTTTATAGACAGCTTTTTTAAAATTATCACATTGTTTATCTGTTACATTAATTCCTTCAGCTTTTTTATCTTCAATATATTTTACTGCTGCTTTTGCTGCCAATCTACCCTCTGTAAAAGATCCTGATGAAAATTTATGTGCACTGCCACCCACAGTATCTCCTGCACCAAAAAGTCCATCGATTGTTAACATTCTGTTGTAACCCCAGAAGTATTCTGGTGGAGACAAATCTTCAGGTCCACTAACCCATGCTCCTGAACATGTCGCGTGTGATCCCATAACGTAAGGTTCAGAAGTTGTTAATTCAGGATTTGTATACTTTGGATCAATATTTTGTGATGCCCAAACAACAGCTTGTCCAACTGTCATCCCTAAAAAGTTTTCCCATCCAACTGTTTCTAAATGTGGATCTTGAAAAGCCTCTTTAGTAACCATGTGGATTGGTCCTCCTCCGGCAGCAACTTCTTGTATAAATGCGTGGTTTCTTAAACAAGTAGGAGTTGGATGGTGATCAATATATTCACCAACTAATTCTTTAGTTTGATCATACCATTTTTTTTCATAATTTTCACCATTAGCATTTTGTGTATATGTTTTTAAATGTAAAAAATATGCTCCAACAGGTCCATAACCATCTTTAAATCTACACAATACAATTCTATTTTCCATTTGAGTCATCTTTGCACCTGCAGCAATAGGTAGTGCATATGCAGATCCATTACTCCATGGTGCATACCAAGTTCTTCCCATACCTTCTCCAACCGCTCTTGGTTTAAAAATATGCGATGCACCGCCTGAAGCAACAATAACTGCTTTAGCTCTAAATACATGAAAATCTCCTGTTCTCATATTAAATCCAACAGCTCCACCAATTCTATTTTCTTGAGCTTCATCCATTAATAAATGAGTAACCATTATTCTATTATAAATTTTATCTGCAGATTTTTTTGCTGCCTCAGCAACGATTGGCTTATAGCTTTCACCATGTATCATGATTTGCCATTTACCTTCCCTTAAGTATCTTCCAGTTTTTTCATTTTTCATCATTGGGAGACCCCACTCATCAAACATGTGAACAGTTGAGTCTACATGACGAGCCATGTCATAGCCTAAATCTTCTCTAACCATTCCCATTAAATCGTTTCTGGCATATCTAACATGGTCCTCAGGTTGATTTTCATCCCATTGCATACCCATATAACAATTGATTGCATATAAACCTTGTGCGACTGCACCACTTCGATCAATATTTGCTTTTTCAACACAAATAATTTTTAAATCTCTTCCCCAATGTCTAGCCTCGAATGTTGCTCCAGTACCAGCCATTCCACCACCAACAACTAATACATCACATTCCTCATAATGTGTTTTGTGCTTAGCCATTAATAATAAACACCTTTTTTAAAAGATTCTTTTGGAACTGATGGTAATTCTTTATTAGTATTTAAACCCTCTGGCTCACTATACAATCTTTGTGAATTAATTTCTCCTTGATTTGGAGTTTCACCTTCAGCAAGTTTAGGAATAAATTTACCCCAAGGTTTTGTTGTTATTGGGGATACGAAGTTTTTTTCTGTTCCATTTCTAAATTTGATTTTCCAAGATATGGTTCCTTTTTCTTCTTCTCTTCTAACTCTAACACTGTGACCCATAGGAGCAAAATCAGCATACCCTCTTACGTCAATTGCATGATTTGGACATGCTTTAACGCATGAGTAACATTCCCAGCAAAAATTTGGTTCAATGTTTTTTGCTCTTCGAATATTTTCATCTATGTGCATGATGTCAGAAGGACATATATCTACACAATGTCCACAACCATCACATCTTGTCATGTATACAAAAGTTGACATAATTTATTTTTCTCCTTTTTTTAATAACATATTAATAGTGTTTTGGCTCTTCTCTTTTTATACCTAAGCCAAATTGCTCAGGGGCATCTGCTGGTGGAGGAAGATTGTCTCTTGAACCATCAGCCTCAGCTAGATTTTTTTGTATTGCTGCTCCAGGTTTGTAGAACATATGGGCAAATTTAGACCAATAAACACCACCAAATAAAATTAAATTAGATGTAACAAATAAAGTTAAAAATAAATAAGATAAACCTGTTTGACCATTAAATTGAGTATAAGACCAAGCTAACCCAAAAGTTGAACATGCAAGTAAAGCTAAAACAAATAAATCAGCTTTAATGACTCTATACCAAGGATGAGCTTCCGCTGATACGTCTACTCTTAAAAAAAACCAAAACCAATACCCGCCCAAGCAAGTTAATATTGCTCCTGTATGCCAAATTAATGACCAAGTTTGAGAACTTGGTTTATCAGCACCTGTGTAACAAAAAACTAAAACAGCTGAAGACACCCAAAATAAAATTGTTCCGTACATTCCTAGAACATGGGCCAGTCTTCTTTTACCAAAACCTAATTCAGACGTAGTACCAATATCAACAACTGTTGTTTTAGCAATCACGGAAACTTTTTCCCCAACACCTAGTTCTTTTGTTGCTGATAGTTTTGCTTTTTTTGCGTTATTAAAAAAATAAGTTAAATTTTTATGATGTATCATTTGAATAATAGTTCCAACCGCAATCAACAAAACCATTGCTATAATAAAAGATTGCATAGCAAATGGTGAAATGGTTTCTGATAAAATTGAAAATGGATTGTTGCTTAACATTTTCGCCTTTTGTTAAATTTTGAATTAATTTTACAGTTTTATATATAGTTGAATTTATAGTTCAACCTCAAACTAGGGTCAATTTGTCTTTTATAACAGGCTAATTATTTCTTTTATAATGTTGTTTGTTTGGAATAACCGATCGTACTCCACCCTGAGGATTATCTACATCTCCTTCTCTTAGGGGAATCAGATGAAAATGACAATGTAAAATAGATTGACCCGATACAATTCCTATATTTGTGCCTAGATTAAATCCTTTAACTAGTGGATCTTTATTGATTATTTCTTTTTTTACAATTTTTAAAAGATCATTACAGGCAACCAACTCATCATTAGATAAATCAAAATAATCTTTTATGTGTCTTTTAGGTATAATCAAACAATGATGTTCTGAAACTGGATATGAGTCATAACTTGCATATGCCAGCTCATTTTCATGAGCACATCCGCTTTTTTTGAAATTACAAAATAAACAAGGATTGTTTGGATCTTTCATGTTTTAAAATTTATAAGAATTGCATTTATTTATAACTGCATCATATTGTTTTGATAGAAACTTGAATTTTTCTAAATTTTTTCTTTTCCATTTAAGTTCATTAATAGTCCTTACTGAAGTAACACCTTTCCCAGATCCAATTAATAATATTTCATCATAATTTTTTATCTCATTAAGCAAAATATCTTTTTTAATTATTTTTCTTATCTTTGTTTTAAAAAATTTATAAGTATTTCCCTCATAATAATCTTTTTTAGGTGTAAAAAATTTTTGATCTTTAACAAATAATAAATTTGAGGTTCCGGTCTCTAATAATTTCTTATTGGATACCAATGCAATATCTGATTGAGAGTTATCCATTTTAGATAAATAAGATAAGATCTTTTTGTATTTAAGATTTTTAAACTCTGGTTTTTCTCTTTTTAATTTTACTAATCTCAAATTAAAATTTAATTTTGGTTTAACTCTTTTCCTTAAAGATATTGAAATAACTTTTTTATTTATAGCAATTCTCAATAGATGATTGTATTTCCTCTTTTTGGATAAATTTTTATTAATTATTTTTAAAATATCTGACTTTAATGATTTCTTTTTTATTTGATATTTTTTTAATGATAAAATTAAGTTTTTTAAATGATTATCAAAGAATAAAATTTTTGCTGGTTTACCAAAAATCCACATTGTTGTGAAAATTCCATGATCCCCCCAAAGATCTTGGAATTCTATTTGTTTTAAATCTTTAAGCTGATAAGATTTTTTTAATAAGTAAGTTACCATTGATAGTTAAAAAAGATTCTGGGTGAAATTGAAATCCATAAATTTTTTCCTTTTGATTTTCAAATGCCATTGCGACTTTTGAATTTAAACATCTCATAGTTATCTCAAAATTATTAGATTTAAAAGGTTCTTTTAATTTTAAAGAATGATACCTGCCAACTCTAAATATTTTTCCTTTGTTGAATAAAGATTTGTTGGTGATTACTTTTATATTTGATTGAAAACCATGATAAATTTTTTTTTGTTCAACAATTTTTGCACCCTCACAAAAAAGAATATGTTGAAATCCTAAACAAATCCCAATGATTTTCTTTTTACCTTTATATTTTTTATAAATTTTTGAGCTAATTGGATAATTTTTTGGATTACCGGGCCCAGGTGAAAAAATTATTGTTGATGCTTGTTTAATTTTATTTTCGTTAACTTTATCATAGTTATCGCACTCAACTTTATCAAACAAAGCAAATTGATGAACCACATTATGAGTAAAGGAGTCGTTATGATCAATTACATAAATCATTTGAATAAATCTATTAACGCCTTAGCTTTAAGGAAATTCTCATTAAACTCATGATTGGCATTACTATCGACAACAACACCTGAGGCAACTGAAATTTCGGATATGTTTTTAAAATTTAAAATTGATCTTATAATAATATTAAATCTCATATCGCCATTGAATTTTATGTAACCAAAACTTCCTGTATAAATATTTCTATTTTCTTTTTCCTGATTATTTAAAAGATTAAGCGTATTAATCTTCGGACACCCAATAACTGAACCACCTGGCATCATTGCTTTAATTATTTCAAAATTATTTATATTTTTTTTTAATTTTCCCTTAATTAGGCTAACATAATGAAAAAGGTCTTTATATTCCTCAACGATTTTTTGTTTAGACAATTTTACTGAACCTACCTTACAAATTCTTGATAAATCATTTCTTTCCATATCAACAATCATATTGTGCTCTTTGGTTTCTTTTAAATTTTTTCTAAAATAATTTAATGCTTTTATTTTATTTAACTGCTTTGTTTTTTTTACAGTCCCTGCTATTGGTTTTGTAGATATGTCGCTTCCTTTTTTTATAATCAAAGTTTCTGGGGAACAGCTAATAATTGAGTAATTATTATCTTTAATCATAAAAGCCTCAGGAGCTAGATTGGTATCAGATAACCTTGAAAAAAAATCTAATGGATTGATTTTTGACTTTGTTTTATATTTAGTGCAAATTTTAATTTGATATGTCTCGCCACTTTTTATCTTTTTCTTAAATTTATTGAATATTTTTGTATAATTTTTTCTATTAATATTAATTTTAAAGTTTCCACATTCAAAATTTTTTAAATCATAATTTAACTTGTTACTGAGTTTGATCTTTTTTTCTGGTTTATAAAAAATTCCCTTTGGAAAGTTTAAATTTTTTTGTTTAGGAACTTTTACATCAATCAGATTGTTTAATAACTCATATCCAAAAAAACCAATGAAAAGGTCTGTGTTGGTTGATTGTTTTTTATTTTTTTTTGTTAAAAAACTTTTAATATTTTTATTATTTAAAATTATTTTTTTTGAAAAATCGGTGTAAAGATCAAAACCATTTTGAGATTTATAGATAATGTAGGGTTTCCCTGATAAATGTATTTTTGTTAATTGATTTGTTCTATTCAATTTATTCTGTTTTTAATCTTAAAACTGGTTCTTCTTTTATTGGTAAATGAATTATTGCTGCAAAAACAGATAAAGCAATTGCTAAATACCACGCATAGTCATATGACCCATAAGTATCATGAAATAAACCTCCAAGATATGCACCAAAAAACGAACCAATTTGGTGACTTAAAAAAACTATTCCATATAATAAGCCTAAATATTTTGTTCCAAAAAGATGAGCAACTATTCCGCTGGTAGCCGGAACTGTCGATAACCAGAGGAACCCAAAACTTGCTCCAAATATAAATGCTGCAATATTACTAGCTGGAGTAAATATAAAGAATATTATTGAAACTCCTCGCAAAAAGTAGATTGCACTTAAGATTATTTTTTTACTCATTTTTGCAGAAAGATAGCCACTTAATAAAGAGCCAAAAATATTGAATAACCCAATTAAAGATAAAATAGCTGCAGCAGTCCAATCCTCAAGACCTCTATCTATTACATACTTAGGAACATGAGTTCCAACTAAAGTAATATGAAATCCACAAACAAAAAAACCAGATACAAGTAAAATATAACTTTTTGTTTTGAATGCTTCATTGAGTGCTTCAGAAAATGATTGGTCTGATGTTTTCTCTACATTTTCAGTCGCAGATGGAGATCTTACGAAGTAAGCGGCTACTAAACCAGAAATTAAAAGTATTCCAAAAACAAATAAAGTATAATTCCATCCAAATTCATTAAGAGAGTAACTTGTGAAAATTGGAGACAAAAAGTAACCAAACGATCCAACAGCAGTCACAAAACTCATTGCAATAGTTCTTGTAGATAAAGGAAAGTGTTTTCCAACAATAGACATTGGAATACTAATGGCAGTTCCCCCTAGTCCTATCCCAATTAACAACCCCATGTGTATTTGAAAAAAGATTCCCGTATTAGGTCCTGTATATAAAAAGAATATTCCAGCTGCATAAAAAATAAATGCTGAAATAATTGCTATATGACCACCATACTTATCTGCAATAGCACCAAAAATAGGTCCAGTTAATCCCCACATTAACATTTGCATTCCTATAGCAAAACCAAATGCTGTATTGCTTATTTTGAGACTTTCATTGAAATCCATGAAAAACAAACCAAAGGTTTGTCGTACACCGAGAGAAATTAAAACAACAAAACAAGCTGCAAATAATGTGATTAATGCTGTTCTGGATTGAAAAAATTTTTCTGAACTCATTTCAAATGTCTTAATGCTTGTTTAATATCAGCAACTAAATCATTTGGATCCTCAAGTCCTATATGAAATCTGACTAAATGTTCATTCTTTGCCAAATTCATAAATTTTCTATTTCCTGTTTCCCTAAATTCTTGATGTAAAACCAAACTCTCAAAACCTCCCCAACTGTAACCATATCCAAATAATTTAAGTGAATTTACAAATTTTCTGACAGAATTGATATTATTTGATTTTATTTTAAGCCCCATTAATCCTGAGGCACCAGAATAATACTTTTTCCACATTCTAAAATTTAAGGAATTTTTCTTAAATGGATAGAGAAGTTTAATCTTTTTATTTTTTGACAAGAAAGCTGCAATCTTTTTTGCATTTTCTCTATGTCTATCCAATCTAACATCCAAAGTTCTTAAACCTCTAGTAATTAAATATGCATCATCAGGTCCCAATCTTAAACCTGTTATTTTTTCAGCTGCTTTCACTTTTTGGAAAACTTTTTTATTAACTGCTAGGCTTCCACCCATAACATCAGAATGACCAGAGTAATATTTAGTAGCAGATACAATAGACATATCAAAACCAAGTTTTATTGGTTTAAGATAGTAAGGTGTACCCCAGGTATTATCTATTGCTGTTAAAATTTTGTATTTTTTGGCAATTGAAACAATTTTTCCAAGATCTTGAAAATCAAAAGTATTGCTACCTGGATTTTCAACAAAAATTAATTTTGTTTTTTTTGTTATGCTTCTCTCTAAAGTTTTTAAATCATGTGGATTATAAAAAATTGTTTTAATATTAAATTCTTTTAAAAAATCTTGAGTTAAAACTCTTGTAGGACTATAAACTGGGTCCGCAGCAATTATTTCATCACCAGGTCTAACAACACTAAATATAGCTAAAAATACTGATCCAAAACCTGTAGGAGTGGTAAATACATGATAACTTTCCTCAAGCTTAGTTAAAATCTTTTGTAAAATATAGGTTGTTGAAGTTCCTTGTCTTCCATAATCGTAATGACCGCCAGCTGGATTTTTTTGGGCTTTTTTTTGAGTCTTTCTTATATGCTTCATTGATTTAAATATTATCGTTGAAGCTCTAACTACTGGTGGATTTACTGACTGATTATGAAAATCTTTTGCAGTATGTTTTAAAAATGTCTTAAATGATTTTACCATAAAAAAATTGATAACTTTAAAGGACAATGCTATATCCCTCACATAATTTCAATTAAATTATAACAGAAGGGAATAATGGGATATCCAAAAAAACATCGAGGCCGAAGAAAAATGGGCTCAAAAAAAAGAAGAGCTAGAAAAAAAAATAAAAAGAAATAGTCCTCAATGAATTCAATAGAGAAGGCACGATCCATTAGCATATGGATTTTTATAGTCCCTTTCGTTGCAGTAAATATCTGTCTTATACTAGTAACTCAGTTTCATAGTTTATTCCCAAATCAAACAGACATTTTGCACAATACAATTCCTTATTTTGATGGTGGTGCCTCTATCAGTAGAACAGCTAGACCTTACCCTTCTTGGTTAGTATTTAAGCCCGCAATGTTTTTGACATCTTATTTATTAATCAGATATTGGTTATTTAACAAAGACATCATTAAATATTTTGAAGTTGACCACAAAAATTTAAAAAAAATAGTTTTTTTTGGTATTGCCTCAGCGGTCGCACTAACTGTGCATTCAATTTTTTTAGGTATCAAATTTGATAATGACCTATACAAACTTTTTAGAAGAGTAATAATGTTATCTTTTATTATTTTTGAAATTGTTGCCCAGGCTTACTTGGTAGCAACTTTTTGGTCTTTCAAAGAGAAATTGAAAGATCATATAAACCCAATAGTGCTAAATCTTAAAATAATTTTAGTTTCAATATTAATTATAGTAGCAATAATAAGTATACCTATAGTCAGTCTACCTGGTGATGATTTTTTTGGAATTCGATTAAAGTTTTTAAAACATGCGTTGGAATGGGATTACTTTATTGGAGTAATCACTTTTTATTTATTAACATTTTTTATGTGGAAAAAATTAAATTAATTTTTGATCCACCCGCCACCTAAAACTTTATAACCAAATTTATCTTTATTGTAAAAAACGCAAGCCTGTCCTGGAGATATTCCATCTTCAAATTCTTCTAAGTTAACTATTGCTGAATTATCATTATTAAAATTTACTTTTCCCATAAGAAGTTTGCCTGTTGATCTTACTTTAACAAAAATATTATTTTTAAATTCATTTTGATTTACAAGTAAATTTAAATCATGAAGTTTAATATCTTTTTTTCCAAGTTTTTCTCTTGGACCAACAAAAATTTCATTTTTTTCTGCGTCTATCTTTAATACGTATAATGCATCTTTATCTGAAACTTTAATTCCTTTTCTTTGACCTATTGT
>CACCFV010000010.1 GCA_902544985.1 uncultured Pelagibacteraceae bacterium | reverse complement strand
TAAAATATATTTTGATAGAGGTATTTATAAATATCACGGAAGAATAAGGATTTTTGCAGAAACTTTAAGAAAGAATGGAATGGAATTTTAAAGATGGAAAATTTTAAAGAGAAAAAAACAGACGATATTCTAGAAAAGCTAGTACATATTAATAGAATTACCAAAGTTGTAAAAGGTGGAAGACGTTTTGGCTTTTCTGCATTGGTAGTTGTTGGTAACCAGGCTGGAAAGATTGGTATAGCTCATGCTAAAGCAAAACAAGTTCCAGATGCAATTAAAAAAGCAAATGAAATAGCAAGAAGAAAACTGATTCATATTCCTTTGAGAGAGGGTAGAACTATTCATCATGACGTTAAGGCTAAAGATGGATCAGGTAGGATTGTATTAAGATCAGCATCAAAAGGTACAGGAATAATTGCTGGTGGTCCTGTTAGAGCTGTTTGTGAAGTTTTAGGAGTTAAAGATATTGTTGCTAAATCTATGGGAACATCTAATGCACACAATGTTATAAGGGCAACAATAAAAGCTTTAAAGAAACAGAATTCACCTAAACAGATTTCTTCAATAAGAAATAAAAAGATATCAGAAATAATTGAAAAAAGAGGATAATGATTAAATTAAATAATAGACCAAAATTAAATAAATCTAAAATAAGAGTTGGTAGAGGAATTGGCTCAGGTAAAGGCAAAACTTCAGGGAGAGGTGTGAAAGGTCAAAAATCTAGATCAGGAGTTGCAATAAAAAGTTTCGAAGGTGGACAAATGCCCTTATATAGACGTTTACCTAAAAGAGGTTTTAATCCAATCCAAAAAGAAAATATAGCAATTTTAAATTTGGATAAAATACAATCTTTCATTAATAAGAAAACGATTAATACAAATGATATATTAAATTCATCATCCTTAAAGAAGTTAAAATTAATAAATAAAAATTCTAAAAAACTTAAGATCTTAGGCTCTGGTGAAATTAAGGATAAAATTAATATTGAAGCCGATTTAGCATCTAAATCTGCACTAGAAAAGCTTGAAAAAATTGGTGGATCAATACAACTTAAAAAATAATATCTTAAGATAATGAGCTCTTCATCTTCAAGTATTGATTTAAGAAATAGGATAATCTTTACGATTGCAATACTAGCAGTTTACAGATTTGGTACATTTGTCCCTTTACCTGGAATTGATCCAGAACAGCTAAAAATTTTAATGGAGGGAAATCAAAAAGGCCTACTTGGAATGTTTAACGTGTTTGCTGGAGGTGCCGTGAGTAGAATGGCAATTTTTGCGTTAGGAATAATGCCATATATCTCATCATCTATTATTGTTCAATTACTAACAGGTGTATCCGATTATTTCAAAAATCTTAAATCACAAGGTGAAACAGGAAGAGCAAAGATAACTCAAATAACTAGGTATGGAACAGTTTTATTAGCTACTGTTCAAGGTTACGGTTTATCTGTTGGTTTAGAGTCCTCAGCTAATTTGGTAATAAACCCAGGAATATTTTTTAAAATATCAACAGTTACAACTATTGTAGCTGGTACAATTTTCTTGATGTGGTTAGGTGAACAAATAACACAAAGGGGAATAGGAAATGGAATATCCTTAATTATTTTTGCAGGAATTGTTGCAGAAATCCCAAGAGCTTTAGTGACGACTTTTGAATTAGGTAGAACTGGAGCAATTTCAACTTTGATGATAATAGCTATTTTTATTTTATTGATTTTAACTATTTTGTTTATTGTTTTTATGGAAAGAGCTTTAAGAAAAATTTTGATAAATTATCCTAAAAGACAGATGGGTAATAAAATGTATGGTGGAGAGTCATCTCATTTGCCTTTAAAAATTAATCAAGCTGGAGTTATACCAGCAATTTTTGCATCTGCTTTATTATTATTACCTGTAACTTTTTCAAATTTCGACGTTTCTGATAATGAAACTTTTTTAAATCTAAGTTCATATTTTACACAGGGACAACCACTTTATATGTTGCTTTATGCATCAGGAATTATTTTTTTTACTTTTTTCTATACATCAATTACTTTCAACCCAACAGAAACAGCTGATAACTTAAGAAAATATGGTGGCTTTGTTCCAGGTATTAGACCTGGAGAAAGTACAGCTCTATATATTGAAAATATTTTAACAAAATTAACTACCATAGGAGCATTATACCTTACTTTAGTTTGTTTGATGCCTGAGTTTTTAATTGCTAATTATCCAATACCATTTTATTTGGGTGGAACGTCAATATTGATTGTCGTAGTTGTTGCAATTGACACAGTTACGCAAATTCAAACCCGACTTATGAGCTCACAATATGAGCAACTAATCAAAAAAACTAAATTCGGTAGATAGATAAAAAAAGTGAATGTAATTTTGTTTGGACCTCCAGGAGCTGGTAAAGGCACACAAGCTAAATTTTTAGTTAAACAATTAGATAATTTCCAAATTTCTACAGGTGATATGCTGAGAGATGAAATTCAAAAAAACTCTGAAATAGGAAAAAAGATAGTTGAAGATATGAGCGAAGGTAGATTTGTTAGTGATGAAATAGTTAACTCATTAATTGAAAATGTAGTATTTGATCCAAAAAAGAAAAATAAATTAATATTTGATGGTTATCCTAGATCCCTGACACAAGCTAAAAACTTAGAAAAATTATTAGATAAAACTAATCAAAAAATTGATTTTGTATTTTTTCTTAATGTAAATAAGGAGACGATAATCAAAAGAATTGAACAAAGAAAAAGTATAGAAAATAGATCTGATGACGATTTGAATACTATTGTGAAAAGGTATGATAAATACATGGAAAAAACTAAACCGGTTCTAGACTTCTATTCTAAAAATTCTAATTTTTATGAGTTAGATGGTAGTTCTAAAATTGAGGAAATAACAGCTAAAATCAACAGTTTTCTCAATGTTTAACCCGTTGACTTTAAAAGATCATCTTATATAAAAGGCTGAAAATTATCACTAAATATATGGCTCGTATCGCAGGTATAAATATTCCACAGAACAAACTTGTTCATGTAGGTCTCACATATATTTATGGTATTGGTGATAAGTTTTCTTCACAAATTTGTTCATCATTAAAAATTCCAAAAGAAAAAAGAGTGAATCAACTAACTGATGATGAAATCCTTAAAATTAGAGAATATATAGATCAAAATTTCAAAGTTGAAGGTGATTTGAGAAGAGATTATTCATTAAGTATTAAAAGATTAATAGATCTTGCATGCTACAGAGGATCAAGACATAGAAAAAAATTACCTGTTAGAGGTCAAAGAACTAGATGTAATGCAAGAACAAGAAAAGGTAAAGCAATTGCAATTGCTGGTAAAAAATTAACTCCACTTAAAAAATAAATATGGCTAAAGTTGATAAGGTTGAAAAGAAAGACCAAAAAAATGAAAAGAGTGTAAATAGAGTTAAAAAGAGCTCTTACTCAAAAAAGAAAAAAGTTAAAAAAAATATTTTAAATGGTATTGCTTATGTTCAATCAACTTTCAATAATACAATTATCTCTATCGCAGACACAAATGGAAATGTAGTTTCATGGGCTTCAGCAGGCCAAAAAGGTTTTAAAGGTTCGAGGAAATCTACACCATATGCTGCACAAATTGCGGCAGATGCAGCTGCATCAAAGGCTTTAGAATATGGAATGAAAACATTATCAGTTGAAGTTAAAGGACCTGGCTCAGGAAGAGAAACAGCATTAAGAGCTTTACAAGCAAGAGGATTTAAAATTTTATCAATTAAAGATACAACACCGATGCCACATAATGGTACTAGACCACCAAAAAAAAGGAGAGTTTAATGGAAACTGAAAATGTAAATATAAAAAATTGGAAGTCACTAATTAAACCATCAAAGATTGATGTTCAAATGAGTGATGATTTATCTAAAGCAAAAATAGTAGCTGAGCCTTTAGAAAAAGGTTATGGTTTAACTTTAGGTAATTCATTAAGAAGAATTTTATTATCTTCGATTAGAGGTGCAGCAGTCACATCTATACAAATAGACGGTGTATTACATGAGTTTACCTCTATAAAAGGTGTAAGAGAAGATGTTACAGATATAGTTTTAAATGTAAAATCTCTAGCATTAAAGTCATCTTCTGAAGGTACTAAAAAACTTATTTTAGATGCAAAAGGACCTGGTGAAATAAAAGCTTCCGATATAACCCCAGTAGCTGATGTTGAGATTTTAAATCCTGAATTAGTAATTTGTAATTTAGATGAAAATACAAGTTTTCACATGGAGATGAATGTTAATACAGGAAAAGGTTACGTGCCAGCTGAATTAAATAAACCTGAGGAACCACCTTTAGGATTGATTGCTATAGACTCTTTATACAGTCCTGTAAAAAAAGTTTCTTATTCTGTAAGCACCGCGAGAGAAGGTAAAGCCCTAGACTATGATAAACTTACAATGGAAGTTGAAACAGATGGTTCAATATCAGCAGAAGATGCTGTAGCCTATTCTGCTAGAATTTTCCAAGATCAACTTAAAATGTTTATTAATTTTGATGAGCCAGTAGAGGCACCTGTTAAAGAAATATCAACAGAACCTGAATTTAATAAAAATTTATTAAGAAAAGTTGATGAGTTGGAATTATCTGTTAGATCAATGAATTGTTTAAAAAATGATAACATAATTTATATTGGTGATCTTGTTCAAAAGTCTGAAGGTGAAATGCTAAGAACACCAAATTTTGGAAGAAAATCACTCAATGAAATTAAAGAGGTTTTAACAGGAATGTCATTGTATTTGGGTATGGAGATACCAAACTGGCCACCAGATAACATTGCTGAAATGTCTAAAAAGCTAGAGGAAGCTATCTAAATGAGACACGGATTTGCTAATAAGAAGCTTAATAGAACATCTGAGCATAGAAAAGCACTGTTAAAAAACATGCTCAATTCTCTGATAAAATATGAGCAAATCAAAACAACATTACCAAAGGCAAAGTTTTTAAAGCCTCAAGCAGATAAGATTATTACATTAGGTAAGAAAGATACTCTTCATAACACTAAAGCTTTAGTTTCACAGTTACAAGATATTAAATCTGCAAATAAAGTTAAAAAGACATTATCAAAAAGATACGAAAAAAGAACAGGTGGTTATACAAGAATAATTAAAGCTGGCTTCAGATATGGTGATAATGCACCGATGGCAATTATTGAATTTGTAGACAGAGATGTTGAAGCAAAAAAGGTAGATAAAAAGAAAAAATCTACTTCAAAAGAGTCTGAAAAAAAAGAAGATAAAAAACCAGTAGCTGCATCAAAATAATATTTTTATGTTTAAAAGTTACATCGTTGATTCAACGTGTAATAATATGCGTGTTGATAGATGGATACGTAATACAATAGGGAGAATTCCTCAAGGATTAATTGAAAAATCTTTAAGATCAGGCAAAATCAAAGTTAATAGAAAAAAAATAAAAAGTTCTCATAAGATAAAATCTAATGACAAAATTGATTTTTATGACTTTAAATTTGAAGAAAGAATTCAACAAAAAAAAATAAGTTTTAGTCCCTCTAATCAAATAATCAAAGCAAATGAAGATTTAATAATAGATAACAATGAAAATTTTATCGTTTTAAATAAAAGTGCTGGTATTTCTGTTCAGGGTGGAACAAAATCGAAAAAAAACTTAATTGATATATTTAAAAAAAGTAAAATTTTTTCAGATTCAAAACCTTTTTCTGTCCACAGATTAGACAAAGATACATCAGGTGTTTTTTTAATGGCTAAAAACAGAGAGACAGCACAATTATTAACATCATTGTTTAGATTAAGAAAAGTGCATAAAACCTATCTAGCCATATGTCATGGCGAACTTGAAAAAAATTCAGGAGAATGGAATGATGATTTAGTACGTTATGACAACGGAAAAAAAATTATTGAAAAAGCAAAAACAATTTACAAAGTCATAGATAAAAATTCGAATTCTAGTCTTGTTGAGATGAAACCTATCACTGGTAGAAAACATCAATTAAGAAAACAACTTTTTAATATTGGTCACTCAATTTTTGGAGATAATAAATACAAATCTTTTACTAAAACAATTGGTATTAACAAAGAATTAATGCTTCATGCTTATGAAATAAAATTCATGATCAAAGAAAAAAAATATACTTATAAAGCTTTACTACCTGATTATTTTAAAAAATTATTAAAAATTAAAAGACTTACTTATTCAAATTTGAAATAAAAATTTCAACTAGTTTTTTGTCTAATTCTTTATAATCTTGATCTTTAATTTGTTTTAAATTAGTCACACCTTTGTCTTTAATGCCACAAGGAATGATTGCGTTATACTTTTCTAAATTATTACAAATATTAATTGAAAAACCATGATATGCTATCCACTTACTAATTCTTACCCCAATAGCAGCAACTTTTTTTGTTTTTTTATTATCATTGTACCATATCCCAATATTTTCTTTATCAGCAAAACTTTTAATATTAAAAAAATTTAATGTCTCGATTATTGTTTTTTCTATTATTGAAATAAAATTTCTAATATCTTTTTTTCTTTTTTTTAAGTCTATTACAAAATAACAAATTAATTGACCTGGTCCATGATAGGTAATTTTACCACCTCTATTTGTCTCTAAAATCTTAATCGATTTATCTAAAATGTCACTCTCACTATAGCTTGTGCCTGCTGTGTAAATGTCTGGATGTTCTAAAGTCCAAATTAATTCATTTGATTTATTTAAATCTACATTCAACAATCTTTCTTCCATCAGTTTTTTAGCATCTTCATAAATGACAGGTTTTTCAGACTTTTTAATTTCTATACTCATTTAAAAATTGTATTCTTTTGATTATGTATTAAAAGATCGACCTAAATAACAGGAAAATTTATGACTTTAATTAAAAAAATCAAAGATAAAAAAGTCAATTTTGAATTTAATAAAGAATACATAAAAGTAGTCACTGATAAAATTTCAAACAATGACGCAACCTTTATTACAAATTCTTTTAAAGAAATGCATCCTGCTGATGCAGCAGATATCATTGAACATCTAAGTCAGAATGATAGAGAAAATTTAATTAAACTTAATAACTTTAAAATAGATCCTGAGGTTTTTATTGAACTTAATGAGTCAGTTCAAATTGAAATCATAAAATATCTTTCGTCTGATGCAATAGTTAGAATATTGAAAAATTTGGAATCTGATGATGCTATAGCTATTCTTGAAAATGTAGATGAAAAAAATAAAAACTCTATTTTAAGCTTATTACCACCTAAAGATCGTTTTGCTTTATTGGAAGGTCTTAGTTATCCTGAAGATAGTGCAGCTAGAATAATGCAACGAGAATTTACCGCAATACCAAGTAACTGGTCTGTTGGTCAAACTATTGATTATTTAAGAGAAAATAAAGATTTACCAGAACAATTTTTAGAAATTTATATTGTAGATGAAAATTTTAAACCTATTGGTGCTGTGCCGTCATCTAAAGTTCTAAGAACACCAAGAGAAACAAAGATGTCATCAATAATGGATGATTCTATTTTTTTAGTGCCAGTAGACATGGATAGAGAAGAGGTTGGTAACTCATTTGAAAATTATAATTTAAATTCCGCGTGTGTCATTGATAAAAATAATAAATTAGTTGGAATGATAACTTCAGATGATGTTCTGACTGTTTTAAAGGAAGAGGCTGAGGAAGATGCATTAAGATTAGCTGGTGTAGGAGATGAAGAAATAACTGATGGTGTAATAACAAAAACGAAAAGACGATTTAATTGGTTGTTATTAAATCTTTTCACTGCATTTTTAGCTACATATTGTATTAGTTTATTTGGAGCAACAATTGAACAAATGGTTGTTCTAGCTTTTTTGATGCCAATAGTAGCATCAATGGGAGGTAACGCAGGAATGCAAACATTGGCAGTTACTGTTAGAACTCTTGCTACTAATGATTTAACAAAAAATAATTTTAATCAAAATATTTTTAAAGAATTTAATATAGGTATTTTAAACGGAATTATATTTGCAATCATAAGTTCTTTCATTGTTCAGTTATGGTTTCAGGATATTCAGCTATCCTTAATAATTTCTATCTCAATGATTTTAACTATGATAGTTGCAGGTTTATTTGGAATATTAGTACCTGTTACATTAAAAAAAATGAATATAGATCCAGCAATAGCATCAAGTGTTTTCGTAACAACTATAACTGATGTTATTGGGTTTGTATCATTCCTAGGTGTTGGAGCTTATTTTTTGTAAATATCAAAAGTTATCTATCAACCTTACACTGCTAATATTATAAGCAATAAAAATTTTTGTATCTTTAATCTTATTAGCTAATCTAAGATTTTTTGTATTTCGCAACTCAAGATAATCTATCTTAATATCAAATTTTTTTATTAACTCATTTTTTTTAATTAATATTAAATTCTTTAAATCTTTTTTTTTAAATAATTCTTTTTTAAAAATAATAAGATTTCTTGCTACTTGACCTGCCTTCTTTAAATTCTTTTTAGTTAAAAGAATATTTCTCGATGATAAAGCTAATTTATTTTTATCTCTAATTGTTTTACAAGAAATAATTTTAGATTTGAAATTTTTTTCAATATATCTTTTTACTAACAATAGTTGTTGAAAATCTTTTTCTCCCATGAATATTTTTGAGGGATTTATTATTTGTGTTAAACGGGTCATTACGTTAATCACACCCTCAAAATGACCTTTTCTATATTTAGCGCATAGTATTTTGTCTTGTTTTTTAAGTTTAATTTTCACTTTATTTGCAAACTTGTAGACATCTTCAATTTTAGGCAAATATACAAAATCAACTTTAAGCCTTTTTAAAATTCTTAAATCTTTTTTTATGTTCCTTGGATATCTTTTGTAGTCTTTTTTGTTGTTAAATTGTTTGGGATTTACAAATATACTTACAATGGTCTTATTGGATAGTTTTAAAGATTTTTTGATTAATGATATGTGACCATCATGAAGGCTACCCATAGTAGGTACAAATCCAATATCAGATTTGCCAAATAATGCCTCATTTAAATCAATATTGTTTAATAAAATTTTCATTTGTATAAAACATTTTAATAAGTAAAACATTTAAATGATTAAACAAGCAATTATTCCACTAGCTGGGTTAGGGACAAGGTTATTACCTTTAACTAGTATATTTGCTAAAGAACTACTTCCTATTAATGGAAAACCAGGTATTGAATATATTTTAGATGAGTGTGAAAATGCTGGTATAAAAAAAATAATCTTTATAATTTCAAAAAAGAAACAAATGATTAAAGATTATTTTTACAAAGATAGTTTTTATAAAAAGATAATAAAAAAGAAAAAAGATCCTAGAGTCATTAATGAGTATAAAAAAATTTTGAAATATAAAAAAATGATTAAATTTGTTTACCAAAATAAACCTTTGGGAACAGGTGATGCTGTATTAAAGACAAAAAAATATATCACTGATGATTTTTTTCTTATGTTACTACCTGATGATCTAATAATTAAAAAAAATTGTTCTAAGTCGATGATTAATATACACAATCGTTATAAATCATCTGTAATGGCAAGCATTAATGTTCCAAAAAAAACTGTGTCTAGATGGGGAATTTACAAGTTAGGAAAAAAATTAAATAAAAATAACTACATTATCAAAGATGTTATTGAAAAACCATCAATCTCTAAAGCACCATCAAATAAAGCTGTGATAGGAAGATATATTCTTCCAAAAAAAATATTTTCTAGATTGATAAATCAAAAACCAGGTAAAGGAGGTGAAATTCATATTACTGATGCAATACAATCATTGATACAGAGTAATGAAAAATTTATTGCCCATAATTTTACTGGAAAATATTTAGATTGTGGAAGCATGAATGGTTATATCAAATCAACATTAGAAATAGCAAAATCATGAAACTTTGTATGATAGGAACAGGTTATGTAGGTTTAGTTAGCGGTGTATGCTTTGCCGACTTAGGTAATAATGTAATTTGTGTCGATAAAGATTTAAAAAAAATTGATTTACTATCTAAAGGAAGAATTCCTATCTATGAACCCGGACTAACTGAACTAGTAAAAAAAAATTATAAGAATAAAAGATTAAAATTTTCTTCAGATTTAAAAAAATCAATAAAAAACTCAGATATAATTTTTATTTGTGTTGGTACACCTACTAAAAAGGGAGGTAGCAGTGCAGATTTAAGTCAGATTTATCAAGTAGCAAAAGAGATAAGTTTATTTATTGATAGGTTTAAGATAATAGTCACAAAGTCAACTGTACCTGTGACAACAGGTGACGAAATTGAGAAAATTTTACTAAAAAAAAAGAATAATAAGAATAAATTTTCTGTCGTATCTAATCCCGAATTTTTAAGAGAAGGTGAAGCTATTCGAGATTTTATTTTTCCTGATAGAATAGTTGTAGGATCTAATGACAAAAAATCTAACCTTTTAATGAACAATTTATATGCACCTTTAATATCTAAAGGAGCTCAATATATTCATACGTCAAGAAGAGCTGCAGAATTAATCAAATATTCATCTAATGCTTTTTTGGCAACAAAAATTACATTCATTAATGAAATTGCAAATTTATGTGAAAAAACAGGAATAAATGTTGAAGATATTTCAATTGGAATGGGTTTAGATAAAAGAATAGGTAGTCGTTTCTTAAGGGCAGGGCCTGGTTATGGTGGATCATGTTTTCCTAAAGATACTAAAGCTATAACTTCTACAGCTGATAAATTCAAAATAAATCTTTCTGTCATTAAATCTGTTATAAAATCAAATGAGAGTAGATCTAATTTTTTACTAAATAAAGTCTATAAAATTTTAAATAATAAAGTTAAGAATAAGAGAATAACTTTCTTAGGTGTAACATTTAAAGCTAACACAGACGATATGAGAGACTCCTCTAGTTTAAAAATGATACCCACATTATCAAAAAAGGGTGCTAAGATAAATTATTTTGATCCAACAGGTCTTAAAAAAGAATTCTCAAAAGTTAAAAATGTTTCTTACATTGATAATATAAAAGAGTCTGTAAAAGGCTCAGATCTTGTAATAATTCACACAGAATGGAATGATTTTAAATCAATTAATTTTAAAAATTTAGTTAAAGGTAAAAAATTTATTATTTATGATATGAGAAATATATACTCTCCTATTAAAATTAAAAAACAAGGGTTTAAATATTATAGTATTGGAAGATAAATTTTAATTTAGCTCGAAAATAGCATCGACCTCTACGGCAACACCTAAGGGAAGACTATTCACACTTACAGCTGCTCTTGTATGCATTCCTTTATCCCCAAAAACAGATGCGATTAAATCAGAGGCACCATTTATTACTTTAGGTTGATCCACAAAATTATCAGTAGAATTAACGAAACCTGTTAGTTTAATACAAGATTTGATCTTTGTTAGATCATTATCACATGTCTTCATTATTTGAGAAATAATACTTAAAGCACATCTTTTTGCTGCATTATATCCTGAATCTACATCTAAATCTTTTCCAACTTTTCCTTTAATTAATTCACCTTTTTCATTAATTGAAATTTGACCTGACACAAATAACATTTTTCCTGAAATTTTTGTTGCAACATAATTTCCTACAGGTGCTTTAGCTTCAGGAAGTTTTAAGCCAAGTTTTTTTAAATTTTCTTGATAATTCATTTTTTCTTTTTTTTCTTTTTTGTTTTATCGTATTCTCTTCTTTTCTCAATCAATATTAACGCTTCTTCCATTGTAAGTTCAGTAGGATCCTTTTCCTCAGGAATGGTTGCATTTAGAGATTTATATTTGATATAAGGACCGTATTGTCCCTTCATAATTCTTACTGGTTTTTTATCTTCAGGGTGTTCACCTAAATCTTTGATCATCGAAGAAGACATTCTCCCTGGTTTAGCTTCAGCAATCAATGTCACGGCTCTATTTAAACCTATAGAGAAGATTTCCTCAATATTTTCTATTCGAGCTGATTTGTTTTCACACTTTAGGTAAGGACCAAATCTTCCAGTGTTTAAAGTAATTTCTTTTTGATTGTCAGGATTTATTCCTAAAGATTTAGGAAGAGAGCATAAAAATTGTGCTTTTTCTAAATCAATACTATCTAATACCAAACCTTTTGGAATAGAGACATTTTTTAAAAGTTCATTTACATCTGATTTAGGTTTTTTTGTTTTCCTTTTTTTCTTTGGTGTTTTTTCAACTTCTATATCCTCAGGAATTTTTTCATATTGCAAATATGGACCGAATCTTCCATTTTTAAGATATATATCATTACCATTCTCATGTTTTCCAATAAATTTTGGTTCTGCTAACTGTGCTTGTGCAGCTGCTTTAGCTTTAGATAAAGGTCTAGTAAATTTACACTCAGGGTAATTTGAACAACCAATAAACGCGCCACCTCTAAAGCTATTTTTTAAACTTAGTGTCCCTGAATTACATAATTGACACTTTCTTACAATATTTCCTTTATCATCCTTATCGAAAACCAAATCTCCTAAACTATCATTTAAAAGATCTAAAACCTCTCTTGTTCTTTTTTCCTTTACTTCAGACACATTGTTATTAAAGTCTTTCCAGAACAGCTCCAAAACTTTTATCCAGCTTTCTTTACCAGTTGTAATCTCGTCTAATTGATCCTCTAAACCAGCGGTAAAGTTATAATCCACGTATTTTGAGAATAATTTTTCAAGAAAAGCCGAAATAAGTTTTCCTCTATCAGTGGGAAAAAATCTTTTATTCAATATCTCTGCATAACCTCTATTTGCTATTGTAGAAATTATACTTGCATAAGTAGATGGTCTTCCTATTCCTAACTCCTCTAGTTTTTTTACCAAACTAGCCTCAGAATATCTTGGAGGAGGCTGTGTAAAATGCTGCTCATCTATTAAAGACTCAATATTTACAAGTCCTTTAGATACAGAGGGTAGAATGTTTTCATCATCATCCTTGCCTTGATTATTATATATCTTTAAAAATCCATCAAATTTAAGAACTGATCCACTTGCTTTGCATACTGTATCATTATTATTTGATGTAATCGTAATAGTATTTCTATCAAATTTAGCAGATTGCATTTGAGAAGATAAAGCTCTACTCCATATCAAATCATAAAGTTTATTTTGATCAGTGCTCAGATACTTTTTTACACTTTGTGGTGTCCTGATAATATCCGTGGGTCTTATTGCTTCATGTGCCTCTTGTGCATTTTTTGCCTTTTTGCCAGAGTAATTTAAAGCACTTTCAGGTAAATATTCATTACCGATTTCTTTTTTGATATAATCTCTAAAGGCCACAATAGCATCTTTGGATAAATTAGTACCATCTGTTCTCATATATGTTATCAAACCTATAGTCTCTCCTTCAATATCGACTCCTTGGTAAAGCTTTTGAGCAATTTGCATAGTTCTTGATGCACCAAAACCTAATCGACTTGAAGCTGTTTGTTGAAGAGTTGATGTAGTAAATGGTCCTGATGGATTACGATTTACCACTTTACTAGATATATCAGTAATATTAAATTTTTTTTGATTGATACTTGATATGGCCTTATTTATTTCATCTTTATTTCTAAAAGTGAATTTTTCAACCTTGTTGTTATCGAGTTGACTAATACTAGCTAGGATATTTTGATTTTTTTCATCTTTAAATTTGATACTTAAAGTCCAAAATTCTTCTGGCTTAAAAGATTCAATTTCATGTTCTCTTTCAGTTATTAATTTTAAAGCTACTGATTGAACTCTACCCGCAGATTTAGAGCCTGGAAGTTTTGTCCATAATATTGGTGAAATATTAAAACCAACCAAGTAATCTAAAGCTCTTCGAGCCATGTAAGCATCAACTAAAAGCGGTTCAATTTGTCTTGGGTTTTCAATACCGTGAATTACTGCTTTTTTTGTAATTTCGTTAAACACAACTCTTTCTATTTCTTTATCTTGAAGAAGTTTTTTTTCATTTAGATATTCTTTTACATGCCAAGCTATTGCTTCGCCCTCACGATCAGGATCGGTAGCTAATATAATTTTTGAAGAATCTTTGGCTGCGTCTGTAATTTCTTTAAGATATTTTTTAGAAAAACTATCGATCTCCCACTCCATTTTAAAATCTTGATCTGGATCAACAGAACCATTTTTAGAAGGTAAATCTCTAATATGCCCATAACTAGCTAATACTTTATAATTATCACCTAGATATTTATTGATAGTTTTGGCTTTAGCTGGACTTTCTACAATGACCAAGTTCATAAATGACAAACTACCTAAAAGAGTTAGATAGTCAAATTAATAAATTTTTGTCTTAGTTTCTTCTTTATTTTTCAATCTTTTAATATTTTCTCGATGGGTAAAAAATATTAACACGAACATGATTATAAAAAAAGATATGTCTTTAAATTGACCCATGACTAGTAAATAAACAGGAACTGATAAAGAAGCAATTAATGAAGATAAAGATGAAAATTTTGTTATAGCAAAAATTACAAACCAAGATATAGCAAAAATAACTCCAAAATAAATATTAATAGCAAACAGAATACCAACGTATGTTGCTACACCTTTTCCTCCTTTAAATTTAAGCCATACAGGAAATACGTGACCTATAAATGCACATAATGATGCTAAATATAAAAAATCTGTGTAATAAATTTTAACAAATATTACAGGGATAACAGCTTTTAAAATATCAAGAGATAATGTGATGTAACCAACTATTTTGTTACCAGCTCTAAGCACATTTGTAGCTCCAATATTTCCAGATCCAATATCTCTTATATCTTTCTTCAAAAAAATTTTTGTTAGTATCAATCCAAATGGAATTGAACCCATCAAATATGAAATTATACCTATGATTAAAATATCCATGCTATAGCCTAAATAATTCTTTACCGTTTACAAATGTATTTGTGACTCTGCCTTGAAGTTTTTTATCTTCGATAGATGTATTTTTTGATTTTGAGATAAGCTTATCCTTTTTTACAATCCATGGTTTATCTATATCTACTATACAAAGATCGGCATCATTACCAATTGATAGATTTCCTTTGTTTATTTTTAATATTTTAGCAGGGTTTGATGTTAATGCTTTAATTATTGTCTCTAATTTGAGTGATCCGTTATGATATAATTCTAAACTTAGAGACAGCAAAGTTTCTATCCCTGAGGCGCCAGTTGCTGCTTGAGCAAATGTTAATCTTTTTGATTCTTCATCTTCAGGTTTGTGATCTGAAACTATTACATCAATTAAATCGTCCTTTAAACCTTGTACTAAAGCTAGTCTATCCTCTTCTCTTCTTAATGGTGGAGATAATTTCAAAAATGTTTTGAAATCTCCTATGTCATTTTCATTTAAAGATAAGTTATTAATTGAAACACCACATGTGAATTTTACTATTTCCTTTCTTGATTTAATTACCTCGACAGACTTTTGTGATGATAATTGAGAGATATGATATCTGCATTTAACCTTTTCCAGTAATGTTAAATCTCTCTCGATCAGGATACGCTCAGCGATTTCAGGTATACCAGATAGACCTAATTTTGAAGCAATTATTCCAGAGTTAATCATGCCATTTTTTGCTAGCTCATAATCTTCAGCGTGCTGCATTATTAAACTACCCAAATCTTTAGCAGAGTTCATTATTCTAGACATCAATCTTGGGTTTTGAATTGTTTTAACACCATCGGTGAATGCAATTATTCCTTTACCTTGTAACAAACCAAATTCAGTCATGTTTGTACCCTCAGTATTTTTTGTTAAGGAGGCGCATGGAAAAATATTTATCTTTGATTTATCTCTTCCTCTTCTTTTTAGAAAATCGACTATAGAAACGTTATCAATGATTGGATTTGTATTAGGCATTGTTACTACAGAAGTGACACCTCCAGCGAGTGCTGCATTACTTAAAGTTCTAAAATTTTCTTTATACTCATAGCCCGGTTCACCAACAAAAACTCGCATATCAACTAATCCAGGAAAAATATATTTACCTTTTAAATCAGCAGGTTTTTCTCTACTGGGTAAATTATTAATATTTACTTTTTTTCCTATAGCTTCAATTTTTCCATCTTCACTTATAATCAGACCCCCATTTTCATTCATGGAGTTATAAGGATCAATTATATTAGCGTTTATAAAATATTGTTTTTTCATTATGCACAAAATATTTTAAGACAAGCCATCCTTACTGCGACACCCCAATTCAACTTGCTCTTTAATTACACTTTTGTTGATATCATCTGCTAGCATTGTATCTATTTCTATACCTCTGTTCATTGGACCGGGATGCATAATTAAAGCATCAGATTTAGCATGTTCTAATTTGTCGGGAGTTAATCCGTAATATTCATAATATTCTCTATTGGATGAAAGATATGAACTTGTCATTCGCTCATTCTGTAATCTCAACATCATAACAATATCACAATCTTTCAATCCTTTTTTCATATCAGTAAAAGTATTAACACCAAATTTTTCAATTTCTTTTGGCATAAGATTTGTTGGAGCGATTATGTTCACTTCTGCTCCCAACATACTAAGTAAGTAAATATTTGATCTAGCAACTCTTGAATGAAGAATATCTCCACAGATTGCAATTTTTAATCCTTGTATCTTTTTTTTACGAGTTATGATTGTTAATGCATCTAATAAAGCTTGAGTAGGGTGCTCTCTTCTGCCATCACCAGCATTAAGAACTGAGCAGTTTACTTTTTGTGAAAGTAGATTACATGCCCCAGAGTCTTGATGTCTAATTACAATAATATCAGGATGCATCGCATTAAGAGTCATTGCTGTATCTATTAATGTTTCACCTTTTTTAATTGCAGAGTTGCTAATATTCATTGACATAACGTCAGCCCCAAGTCTTTTACCAGCTAGTTCAAAAGAGCTTTGAGTTCTAGTAGAAGGTTCAAAAAATAAATTAATTTGAGTTTTACCTCTTAAAACGTCAACTTTTTTATTTTTACTCTGATTTACTTTTATAAATGAATTTGCTTCATCAAGTATTAAATTAACATCATTGATTGATAAATCTTGAATTCCTAATAGGTGTTTTTGAGATATTTTAATAGCTTGATTTGTTTTAATTGCCATTAAAACCAACTCTATAACTATAAACCTCTATAATAGCAAGTATTAATTATTCAAAAAATCTAAAGCTCCCTGTAATATAAAAGCAGCAGCGTTTTCATCTATCTTTTTTTCTCTTTTACTCACATTAATATCTAATTGGCTAGATAGATTGAATGCACCAACAGTTGAGAGTCTCTCATCCCAAAGACAAATTGGAATATCTAAGTTTTTTTCAATATTTTCAGTTGTATCTTTTACTGATTGGGCAGATCTACCTGAGGATCCATCCATATTTAAAGGATTTCCAACAATGATTCCTTTTATATCATTTTCATCAACGATTAATCTGAGTTCATCAACAAGATCTTTAAATGAATTCCTATTTATTGTTTTTAAAGGAGTGGCTATCAATTGTTTATCATCACAGATTGACACACCAATTCTTTTAGATCCAAGGTCTAAACCTATCAATCTACACTTATCTGAGTGTTTTTTTTTAAATTCCTCTAAAGTGATCATATTGTATATTTTAAACTTAAGTGATACTTTGCCTCATATTTAAATAGCATATGAGTATAGATCTTAAAACAATAAAACATATATCTAAATTAGCAAGAATTTCAGTTGACGAGCAAAGAGCTGAAAAATTAGCTGGTGATTTAAATTCTATTTTTGATTTTATTGAAAAACTTAATGAATTAAAAACTGACAGTGTAGAACCATTAACTTCTATTGCTGAAACGACCTTAAAATTAAGATCTGATGAAGTAAAAAGTAAAAATATCAGAGAGCAAATTATTAAAAATTCTCCACAGGATAATGAAGATTATTTTGTAGTACCCAAGGTAATTGAATAATGTCAGATATAACAAAACAATCTCTAACAGAGTTAATTGAAAATATTAAAAATAAAAAACTTTCCTCAACAGATGTAACTAAAGCATTTATTGATAGATCTGAAAAATCTGAGGAATTGAATGCTTATATTACAAATGATTTTACATCAGCCCTAGATAAAGCAAAAAAATTTGACCAAAAACCTAATTTAGATTTAAAACTGCCTGGTATACCGATGGCTGTTAAGGATTTGTTTTGTACAAAAAATATTAAAACAACTGCTGGTAGTAAAATTTTGAATAACTTTGTTCCAACTTACGAGTCAACAGTAACAGAAAATATTTGGAATGAAGGTGCAATACTTCTAGGAAAATTAAATTGTGATGAGTTTGCAATGGGCTCATCAAATGAGACAAGTTTTTTTGGTAATGTACAAAGTCCTATTGATAAAAATTTAGTTCCAGGTGGATCTTCTGGTGGCTCAGCCTCAGCAGTAGCCGGACAATTGACACCTGTTACAATCGGTACTGATACTGGTGGATCAATAAGACAACCAGCCTCTTTTACAGGGACAGTAGGATTAAAACCCACATATGGAAGTTGCTCAAGATATGGAATAGTTGCTTTCGCCTCATCATTAGATCAAGCAGGACCTATGGCACAAAATGTTAGGGATTGTGCTTTATTACAAGAAGTAATTAGTTCCTATGATCCTAAAGATTCTACCTCGATAAACTTTAAAAGAAATCATTACAGTAAAGAGCTTACAAATAATATAAAAGGAAAAAAAATTGGTATACCTAAAGAATATAGAGTCGATGGTATGCCAAAAGAAATTGAGGATCTTTGGCAAAAGGGCATTCAATATATTAAAGATTGTGGCGCTGAAACCATTGATATTTCTCTGCCAAATACAAGTTATGCTTTACCCACTTATTATATAGTCGCTCCAGCAGAAGCATCATCCAACTTAGCGAGATATGATGGTGTAAAGTATGGATTTAGAGCAAAAGGAGAAAATTTAATCGATATGTACGAAAAAACTAGATCAGAAGGTTTTGGAGCTGAAGTTCAAAGACGGATTATGATTGGAACTTATGTTTTGTCTTCTGGGTATTACGATGCATATTATCTTAAAGCTCAAAAAGTAAGGAAACTTATCAAAAATGATTTTGATGAGGCTTATAAAAAAGTTGATGCAATTTTAACTCCATCAACACCTAGCTCAGCATTCAAAATAGGTGAAAAAACGAATGATCCAGTTTCAATGTACCTTAATGATATATTTACAGTACCTGTTAACTTAGCTGGACTTCCAGGTATCTCAATACCTGCAGGACATGACTCAAAAGGTTATCCTTTAGGTTTACAAATTATTGGAAAAGCCTTTGATGAGCAAAATATATTGAATATAGCTTATGCTATGGAAGAAAAGATTAATTTTAAGAATAAAATTACTGATTGGTGGATTAAATGAGTAAAAAAGATTCAGAATATTTGATTAATCGAAAAGACAACCAATATGAGGTTGTAATTGGTTTGGAAGTTCATGCTCAAGTGCTATCGAAGTCAAAATTATTTTCTACTTCTGCAACAAAATTTGGAGCAGAGCCTAATACGCAGGTTAGTTTAGTTGATGCTGCATTTCCAGGAATGTTACCAGTAATAAATGAATTTTGTGTAAAACAAGCAATTAAAACTGGCATTGGCCTTAGCGCAAAAATTAATAATCGTTCAGTATTTGATAGAAAAAATTATTTTTATGCTGATTTACCTCAAGGATATCAAATATCACAATTTAAAGATCCTATAGTAGGCGAGGGTAAAGTTATTTTGGATATGCCTAATGGTCAAAAAGAAGTTGGTATAGAAAGATTACACCTAGAACAAGATGCTGGAAAAAGTATACATGATCTTGACCCACAAAATACCTTTGTCGATTTAAACAGATCAGGGGTAGCTTTAATGGAAATAGTGAGCAAGCCTGATCTAAGATCCCCAGATGAAGTTAATGCTTACATTAAAAAATTACGATCTATAATGAGATATTTAGGAACTTGTGATGGAAATATGCAAGAGGGCTCTTTAAGAGCTGATGTGAACGTTTCTGTAAGACCAAAAGGCTCAAAGGAATTCGGTACTCGATGTGAAATTAAAAATGTTAATTCAATTAAGTTTATGCAAATGGCTATAGAATATGAGGCTAATAGGCAAGTTGATTTAATAGAAGAGGGCAAAACTATTGATCAAGAAACAAGGCTTTTTGATACGAAGAAAAATGAGACAAGGTCAATGAGATCAAAAGAAGACGCTCATGATTATAGATATTTTCCGGACCCTGATTTATTACCTTTGGAGGTTTCGGAAAAATTTATTGAAGAACTTAAAAATGATATTCCAGAACTTCCAGATGATAAAAAGAAAAGATTTATTGAAGAGTTTAAATTGTCTTCTTATGAAGCCAATATTTTAGTGTCTGATATTGATACTGCAAAATACTTTGAAGAGGTTGTAGCTAAAATGGGTAAAAACAAAGATATTAAGTTAGCAGTCAATTGGATTACAGGAGAACTATTTGCTGTTTTAAACAGCAAAGGTTTAGAAATTTCTCAAAGTCCAGTGAGTGCAAAGAACTTTGCGATATTGATAAATCTAATTAAGAATGGAACTATTTCAGGAAAAATAGCAAAAACTGTTTTTGAATTAATGATTGATGGAGATAAAGATCCACAAACAATTGTTGAGGAAAAAGGATTAAAACAACAAAGTGATCCAAAAGCTTTAGAGGCATTAATTGACAAAATAATAAATGATAATAGAGAAAAAGCTATTGAATATAAACAAGGTAAAGAAAAATTATTTGGTTTTTTTGTTGGTCAAGCAATGAAGGCATCAGGTGGAAAAGCTAACCCTCAATTAATCAATGAGATCCTAAAGAAAAAATTATAAGGTTATGGGTTCAGACCTTAATATCACAAAACATTTACAAGATTATATTCTAAAGAATGGTTTGAAATTACATCCAATTCAAAAAGAAATAATAGATTACAACTTATCACTTGGTGATTCAAAAAGAATGCAAATATCTATTTCTCAATGTCAATTTCTACATCTGATTATTAAAGTTTCTAAAATTAAAAAAGTCCTAGAGATAGGAACTTTTACAGGTTTAAGTACATTATCCATGGCATTAGCCTTACCAGATGAAGGTAGTATAATTGCATTAGATAAAAATGTGGAAACAACCAAAGTTGCACAAAGCTTTTTTAAAAAGGCCAATCAAGATCATAAGATTAAAACAATGATTAAACCAGCATTAGAAACTTTAATTAGTATAAGAAATGAAAAATTTGACTTAGTTTTTATTGATGCAGATAAAATGAATTATAAAAAATATTATGAAATTTCTTTAGATTTATTGAATAAAGAGGGTTTAGTGATAATCGATAATGTATTATGGCATGGGGAGGTTGTTAACAAAGATATAAATGACAAAATTACAAAAAGTATTAGAGATTTGAATGATTTTATCTCTAAGGATACAAGAATTGAAAAGGTCATGGTACCTTTTGGTGATGGAATGACTGTTTGTAGGAAGATTTAATGTTCACTGTGTTTGGTTTTTATAAATTTCAAAAAATAAATGATTTAAAAAAAAATCAAAAAATATTGAGTAATCTTTTAACTAATAAAAATATAAATGGATCAATTATCATATCCAAAGAGGGTTTAAATGGATGTATTTCTGGAATGAATAAAGATATTAAAACCACAATTTTTAGATTAAAAAAAATTTTGAATATTAAAGAATTTGATAGTGTCAATAATTCAATAAGTAAATTTAAACCTTTTCATAAACCTAAAGTGAAAATTAAAAGAGAAGTTGTTCCAATGGATCTTAAAATGTCGAATAGGATAGCAAAAAAGAATACTCATATTGATCCAACAAAATGGAATAAATTAATTAAAAAAAAAGAAACTCTTTTAATAGATGCAAGAAAACCTTTTGAACATAAAGTTGGTTCTTTTAAGAAATCAGTAAATCCAAATATAAGTAACTTTAGAGATTTCCCGAAATACTTAAAAAAGTTAAAAAAAGATCAGCCAATAGCAATGTTTTGCACTGGTGGAATTAGGTGTGAAAAAGCCTCTGTATTTTTAGAAAGAAAAGGTTTTAAAAATATTTATCAATTAAAGGGTGGAATTTTGAATTACTTAAAAAAAATCAAACCAAAAAAAAGTTTATGGAAAGGCGAGTGTTTTGTATTCGATAACCGAGTAAGTTTAAAACACGGATTAGTACAAGGAACCTATTCAATTTGTGGTGGATGTAGACAACCAATCTCAATTAAAGATAAAAAATCTGAAAAATATGAGGAGGGTGTAACTTGTCATAATTGTTTTGATAAACTCTCAAAAAACCAAAAATCTCGTTTTAGAATGAGACAAAGTCAGATATACAAAGCAAAGCTATCAGGAAAAAAATATAATTTTCAAAAAGAATTTAATTAAGGATTTATTTGTCACAATCTTTCAAATTAACTAAAGATCCAATATGGTTTTTATTGAGAAAAGTTACTATTCCAGCAAGTGTTGGTTCATTATTTCAAACCTTTTACAATCTAGTAGACACATGGTTCGCAGGAAGAATATCTGCTGAAGCAATAGCAGCGATCGCAAAATCTTTTCCAATTTATTTTACTATTATTGCAATAGGTGTTGGATTAACTGCTGGAACTAATACTTTAATTGGAAATAATATAGGGGCTAATAATAAAAAGAAGGCGTCATTATTTGTTGCTCAATCAATTATTTTTGCAATCTTTTTATCCATACTAGTTACTTTTTTTGGTTTAAATGTTTCAGATTTTTTACTTTCTCTTATGGGATCAGACCAAGAGGCAATTATACTAACTAGAAAATATCTAGATGTAATTTTTTATGGAACTATAATTGTTTTGATACAAATTTCCTTAAATGGAACACTAAATGCGCAAGGAGATACAAAAAGTTACAGAAACGTTTTAATTTTTAGTTTCTTTTTAAATATTATTCTAAATCCATTATTTATTTTTGGTTATGGTTTTATTCCAGCATTTGGTATCGCTGGACTTGCAATAGCTACTGTAGTGGCTCAGTTTGTTGGTCTTTTGTATTTAGCATATAAAGTTTATTGTTGTGAATTAAAACAATATCTTAAGCCTGAGTGTTTTATTCCAAAATTTGATCTTCTTGGTGAGCTCTTGTATCAGACAATTCCTGTAATGTTTAGCATGTTGTTGATTGGTGTTGGTTTGTTCAACATCCTTTACTTCATTGGTCAATTTGGAGATTTAGCTACTGCTGGTTATGGTGCTGCTTTAAGAATTGAACAAGTTTTTTTACTTCCTGTAATTGGATTAAATACAGCGGTATTATCAATTGGGGGACAAAATTTTGGTGCAAAAAATTATGATAGATTGAGAGAATTATACAGAAAAGCTTTAATGTTTGGATCATCTTTTATGATATGTGCAGGTATAATTATTTTTTTTGGTGCAGAGTTTTTAGTTTCATTATTTACTGATAACCAAGAGGCAATAAAGCATGGTGCGATATATCTAAAAGTTGCTGCATTAATTGGACCAATTTATCCTGTTTTTTTTATAACCACTGCAGTATTCCAAGCAGTGAAAAAACCATTGTACAGTCTTTATCTGAGTATTCTTAGATTAACAGCTCTTCCATTTTTAAGTTTATGGTATGTAATTAATATTAAAGGAGGGGATTATGAGGATATTTTTTATACGATTTTAGTAACAAATTGGTTTATGGGAATTGCAGTTCTAATATTTATTGGGTATTTTTTGAATAATGTTTTCAAACAAAATAAAAGTCTTTTTACTTACTAGTATTTGTCTAATATTTTTCTTTGTCACATACCTTGATGTAAAATCTAGTGAAATAAAGGTTATAGACGGAGATACTATTCATTTAAAAAACGAAAAAATTCGTTTTAGTGGCATTGATACTCCTGAAATTAAACAAATTTGTAATAAAAATAATGAGGTTATCAAATGTGGAATTCAAGCAAAACAATTACTTATTAATAAGATAGGTAAAAACAAAGTAAGATGTGTCAAGGAGGGTGTAGATAGATATAAGAGAATTTTAGCTGAATGTTTTGTAAATAATCAAAGTCTATCTAAGTATCTTGTTCGAGAGGGTTATGCTTTTGCTTACAGGAAATATTCAACAAAATACATTCCAGATGAGGATTATGCCAAAAAAAATAAAAAAGGTATGTGGGCAATGACTTTTGAATATCCTTGGGACTATAGAAGAAAAAATTAATCTTTTTGTAATTTTTTTTCTAATTTTCTAACAAGATAAGAAACAATTAATATCAAGACTAAATATTCTAGAATTAGAAATGTATATATTTCAAGCGGCCGATAAGTCGTCACAACTAATTCGTTTGCTTTTCTAGTCAGATCTCCAATACCAATAATCGATACAAGAGAGGACATTTTAAGCACATATACAAATTGATTACCAATAGCTGGTAAAATATTCTTTATTGCCTGAGGTAGAATTACTAATCTTAATTTTCTAAAAAAACTTAATCCTAAAGAGCTTCCAGCTTCCCATTGAGATTTTTTTATTGAATTAATTCCTGCTCTAAATATTTCTGCTTGGAAAGCACTTTCGCTAATTGACAGCGCTATAATACCAGAAACGAATGGGCTAAAACTTATACCCGTCATGATTGGAAGACCATAATAAATCCATAAAATTAAAACTAGCAAAGGAATTGCTCTTACAATCTCAACATAGCCAATATTAAGGTAGGTTAAGAATTTACTTTTAGCCAGTGATGGAATAGCGACTAAAAGGCCAAGAATAATAGAAATAATGATTGAGACTATACTAATATAGATAGTTGTTGTTAAACCACTTAATAAAAACTTTAGATTAGTTAACCCCTCTATGTTGTTTGGTGATAAGATTAACCAGTTTAATTCACTTTTACCGCACGACGTTAATGGAAAAATTAGAATTAATAAAAATAGATTTTTCACTCCTTAACTTATAAAGAATAAAAAATTAATTACTAATTTTTTATAAGCTCTTTAGATTATATTTAGCTAATAACTTGGTGAAGAAGCCTGAAGATTTTTTGTCTTTAATCCATTTATTGACATAATCATTCCACTTAGTATCACCTTTTGGTACCATCATTGCTAAAAATGCTGGATTTTTTCCACCATCTGGGACGATTGCTAACTGAGGATATTTAATGACCAATTTATTTGCCTCTGTTGAACTTGTAATATTACCATCAGCTCTACCTGCTAAGACTTCTTGGAAGTCTCTTGCTGGTGCTTCAATTGAGTTTAATTTTGATTTTGGGAAAAATTCTTTTGCCTTTTCCTCTTGAGAAGTACCAAGAGTAGTTGCAATTGTTACATTTGAATTATTAAGCGAGTCCCAAGTTGGAAATTTTTTTAAGTTCTTTTTGAGAACAAGTGGCACTGTAGCATATTTGTAATAGGTATCGGTAAAACCAGCTACTTCAGCTCTCTTTGGCGTTTTTGTAACACTAGTTGAGATATCATATCTTGCAGATGTTATTCCTGAAACAATAGTTTTCCATTCTGCAGGTACAAACTCAATTTTTACGCCCATATCTTTAGCTAATTGATTCATTACATCGATATCAAAGCCTTTATATTTGTTGGTTGCAGGATCTTTGACTGTCATAGGATCCCAATCTCCAGTGGTACCAACTTTAAGTACTCCAGAAGACAAAATTTTATCTAGATTAGATTCTGCGTTTAGTGAGAAGGGTAAAAGAGCAAATAATGCTACTAAAAATAATTTTTTCATTTTTTTTATTAACTTATTTGAGATCTAAATGTGACTATAATCTTGACGCACTATCATTCATCCATGCGAATAAATGCTCAGAAAATGAGCGTCTTACAAACAAATTCACTTCATTTTTATTTTGATTATGAATGATCACATCTATTTTTGCGAGAATTGTTTGGGTCACTGAACCAATTTTACCTTTAAAATCATTAAAATTAAAGGGAGAGCCTGTTTCAAACAAATCATATATCTTATCCCCTTTAAGATTAATCCTCACGAATTGATCTGTGACATCCACCACAGCTCCTAAATTTAATTTAGATATGTTTTTATTCAAAAGTGTTTCAGTTTCATAAGAATTTGTATTTTCTTTAACAACGCCATTTGAAAAAATCATCCATTCATCAGGACTCAACCATAGAGCAGTCAATTTTTCACTTTGAGTGGAAGTATTTGCTTTTGTAGGCAAAACCATATTTAAAGATTTACCAACAGCTGATAAAAATTCTCTTTTTTTACCTCTTACTATCAATTTCATAACAGGTTTAACCTCGTTCATTTGTAGACCTTGATATGATTTTTCCTCTTTAATTGTATGATTATAATTTAGCATTTAATCTTTCACCTTCTTTATCTAAAAAAACTGGATCAGCTACAGTTACATTAATATTCTTATTTTCCATTGGTATGATCAATTTTTGCCCCAACATATTTTTTCCACCTTTTACAACTCCTAATGCGATCGACTTTTTTAAATTTGGGCTGTAATAACTTGAGGTTACATGGCCAAGCATTTCAATAGGTGATTTTTTTATATCAGCAACTATCTGTGCGCCTTCTTCCAAAACTTCCTCAGGATTTTCTGTCAATAAACCAACTAATTGTTTTCTATCTTCTCTAATAGTATCAGATCTATATAATGATCTTTTTCCAATAAAATCATATTTCTTTTTGCTTACTATCCAATCCATCTGTAAATCAATTGGTGTTAGTGTTGCATCAGTGTCTTGACCAACTATTATAAAACCTTTTTCTGCTCTTAATAAGTGCATCGTTTCAGTTCCATAGGGCGTAATATTAAAATCTTTACCTGCTTCCATACATTTTTCCCAAACAGATTTACCAAAGTTTGCTTGGATATTAATTTCATAACTATGTTCCCCAGTAAAACTAATTCTCATTACTCGACATTTAATGTTGTCTATTTTTACATTTTTGAATGACATATGTGGAAACTTTTCATCAGAAAGATCTAAATCAGGAATAACTTTTGAAACAATTTTTTTACTATTAGGTCCACAAACACTTATTGTGGCAAAATGATCAGTTACAGAAGATAAATAGACATCTAATTCAGGCCATTCTGTCTGAAGATAATCTTCAAGTTTTCCTAACACGTTAGCTGCACCACCAGTAGTAGTGGTCATGATATAATGATTTTCACCCAATCTAGTTGTAACGCCATCATCATAAACCATTCCATCTTCATTTAACATTAAACCATATCGACATTTACCTACAGCTAGTTTTGACCAAGCGTTAGTATAAACACGATTTAAAAATTCTGAGGCATCAGTACCTTGAATATCAATCTTTCCTAATGTTGATGCGTCTAGAATACCCGCTGAGTCTCTGGCAGCTTTACTCTCTCTTTGTACTGCTTGATGCATATTTTCATTATCCTTTGGATAGTACCAAGCTCTTTTCCATTGACCAACGTTTTCAAATTCAGCGTTGTTGGCAACATGCCAATCATGTATTGGAGTACGTCTAAATATATCAAAAAATTCTCCTACATTTCTTCCAACAATAGTTCCAAAAGTAAGAGGTGTATAAGGAGGTCTAAAAGTTGTAGTTCCGTGTTCACCCATTTTAGTTCCCGCTGTTTCTGAGATAATTCCTAGAGCATGCATATTACCAAGTTTACCTTGATCAGTCCCCATACCTGTAGTAGTGTATCTTTTTACATGTTCTATAGATCTAAAACCTTCTCTTAGAGCTAATTTAATATCTTTTGCAGTTGCATCGTTTTGATAATCAACAAAAGATTTAGTTTTCCCTAGTGATTTATCAGATGGTAATAACCAAATATTTCTCTTTGATTGATTTAAACCAGAGATTGTTTCAACAGTTTTGTATTCAGAATTGTCAATAACAAGAAACTTTTTAATAGAAAACAAGGTATTCTTTATTATTTCCTCTAAACCAAAGTCTCCATTACAAGATCCAATACTTATTTGATCTGAAGAATAAACATTAGGTATAAATACTTGATCTTCTTCTCTAAATTTTAATTTACCTCCTGATTGTGTAAACAAGTGTACGGCTGGGGTCCAACCACCAGATACACCTAAACAATCACAATTCAACTTTGTTTTGTCACCAATGACTGTTTGACCATCTTTTGAAAGTTTCATGATGGATATTTTATTAATTCTTCTATATCCGTAAGTTTCAACGACAGTATAACCTTTATAAATTTTAATATTATTTTTCTCAACTTCGTATGAAATTTTAGAGTCAATTTGTTCTCTATTATCAATTATTGCATTAATTTTAATTCCTCTTTGAATTAAACTCATGGCTGTTTCATATGCCGTATCGTTATTGGTAAAAAGAATATTATTTTCACCACATGCCACACCATACAAATCAATATATCTTTTAATTGCTGAAGATAACATTATCCCTGGACGATCATTATTATCAAATATTAAAGGTCTTTCTATAGAGCCAGTTGCTGTGATTACTTTTTTAGCTCTAATTTTTAATAATCTTTGTCTTACTTTATTTTCTCTTTGATTAATCGGTAAATGATCAGTGAGATTTTCACGAGCCAATAAAAAGTTGTATCCATGGAATGCTGCAACGCTAGTTCTTGTTTTTATTTCTAAATTTTCTAATTTAGATATTTCGTTGATTTCTTTTTCTAACCATGAACTTGTAATTTGATTATTAATCTTTGAAAATTCTGAGTTATCATAAATAGAAGATCCCCCCAAATAAGATTTTTCATCAACTAAAAGAGTCTTAAAACCATTTTTAGCTGCCATTTTAGCTGCCATTATTCCTGATATACCTGCTCCGATAACTAAAACATCACAATGTATATATTTATGTTCATATATGTCTGGATCAGCTACTTTAGGTGATTTACCTAAACCTGCAGATTTTCTAATAAAGTATTCATACTTTTCCCAGAAACTTGCAGGCCACATAAAAGTTTTATAATAAAAACCTGCAGGTAAGATAGGGGATAATAGATTATTAATTCCTCCAATATCAAAATTAACGCTAGGCCAACAATTTTGACTAGATGCAACTAAACCTTCATATATTTCTACTTCTGTAGCTCTTACATTAGGTTCAGTTCTTGAGGAATTATCATGTAATTGAATTATAGCATTAGGCTCTTCAGAACCAGACGTCATAATTCCCCGGGGTCTATGATATTTAAAACTTCGTCCTACAAGATGAATGCCATTAGCTAATAAAGCTGATGCTAGAGTATCACCTTTAAAACCAAAATATGTTTTATTATTAAATTTAAAAGAAACCCGATAAGTTTCATCAATAATTTTACTTGTTTTAAATCTTAAATTATTTGGCATTTTATTTTACCGGTGGTTTTTCGCCCATTTTGTATACAGCTTTTATTTGGTCGTTTGACGTATCCCTAACCATATTGAACCATTTTCTACAACCATGAACATGATTCCATCTTTCAAACTGAATTCCTTTTATATTTTTTCTCATGAACAAATATTCTGCCCATTCATCATCACTTAGTTCTGTAGGTTGTTTTGGCCTTACAATATGTGCTTCACCACCAGCTTTGAATTCGCTTTGTTCTCTCTCACCACAAAAAGGACAATTAATTAAAAACATTAGTGTGCAACAGCGGCTGCACCATGTTCATCAACTAGATCACCACTTACAAATCTATTTATATTAAACGCAGCATTTAATTTATGAGGTTCGTCATTTGCAATTGTGTGAGCAAATAAATCCCCTGAGCCAGGTGTAGCTTTAAAACCTCCTGTTCCCCAACCACAATTAAAGTACAAACCCTTAATTGATGTTTTACTTATGATTGGACTTGCATCAGGACATATATCAACTATTCCACCCCACTGACGAAGCATTCTCATTCTACTAAATATTGGATATAGTTCTAAAATTGCATTTAAAGTTCCTTCCACAATATCATGACTTCCTTTTTGAGAGTAAGATACATAATCATCTGTTCCTGCTCCAATAACCAATTCCCCCTTGTCAGATTGGCTCACATATGCATGAACAGCGTTAGACATTACAACTGTATCTATTATAGGTTTTACTGGTTCAGACACTAAAGCTTGAAGTGGTTTACTTTCCAAAGGCAATTTCAATCCAGCCATATTCGCTATTACACTGGAGTGACCAGCTGCTACTACTCCGATTTTTTTTGTTTTGATAAATCCTTTAGTCGTTTCAATTCCTTCAACTGTATCACCATTTCTTTTTATTCCTTTTACTTCACAATTTTGAATTATATCAACACCCATTTCATCAGCACCTCTTGCATATCCCCAAGCAACAGCATCATGCCTAGCTGTACCGGCTCTTTTTTGAAGAGTTCCACCTAAAACTGGATAACGAATATCTTGTGAGGTATTTATGATTGGACAAAATTTTTTAACTTCTTCAGTATTTAAATAAACTGCATCAATACCATTCAATCTATTAGCGTGAGTTCTTCTTTTTAAATCTCTAACATCTTGCAAATTGTGTGCAAGATTCATAACTCCTCTTTGACTAAACATAACATTATAATTTAATTCTTGAGATAAATCTTCCCAAATTTTAAGAGCATGGTCATATAGACCAGCACTTGCATCCCATAAATAATTAGACCTGATTATTGTAGTATTTCGACCAGTATTTCCTCCTCCTATCCAACCTTTTTCAACAACAGCGATGTTCTTCATGTTATGTTTTTTTGCCAGATAATAAGCAGTTGCAAGACCATGTCCTCCACCACCGACTATTATCGCGTCGTATTCTTTTTTAGGCTCAGGGTCTTTCCAAGCTTTCTCCCAATTTTCATGATAAGAAAAAGCGTTTTTAATAAGTGAAAATATTGAATACTTATTTTTCATAATTATTGAATAATTACTTTATAAATATTGATTATTCAATACAATCAGAAGTGACAAATTTATTGGAAGAGTGGGTGAGAGGCTGAAACCAGTCGTTTGCTAAATGACCGTGCGAGGAAACTTGTACCGAGGGTTCGAATCCCTCCTCTTCCGCCATTTTTAGTACAAAGGATCA
>CACCFV010000009.1 GCA_902544985.1 uncultured Pelagibacteraceae bacterium | reverse complement strand
GAAGCCTCTGTTGCTGGAGGAATTCCAATACTTAGAACAATAAAAGAGGGTTTGGCTACAAACAAAATAAAAAAAGTTTACGGAATTTTAAATGGAACAACTAATTATATTCTAACAGAAATGGAAAATTCAAATGAGACTTTTGATAAAGTTTTAAAAAAAGCTCAAGAACTTGGTTATGCTGAACCAGGTAATCCCAAATTAGATTTGAATGGGTTTGATGCTTTTGCAAAAGTTAGGATATTATCAGCTCTTGCATTCAATAATCAAATTTCACATCAAAAATGTATTATGGAAGGTATAGAAAATATTGATTTAAAAGATATTAAAATTGCAAATCAATTAAATCTTAGAATTAAGTTACTTGGTATATGTGAAATGATAAATAATCGTTTATTTGAAACTGTTCATCCGTGTTTAGTGGGTAAAGACACATACATAGGTAATGTAAATGGTGTTATGAACGCCGTTATTACCGAGGGAAAGCCTGTTGGTGAGAGCGTACTTCAAGGGGAGGGTGCAGGACCAGGACCTACTTCATCCTCTTTATTATCAGATTTGTTGTCTATTCTTAGAGGAAATATAAAATATCCTTTTGGAATTTCCTCAAACAAAAGAAAAGCTGTAAAGGCTTTTAATAATGATGACTACTCAAATTCTCTATATTTAAGATTTGAAGTTAAAGATAAACAAGGTGTTTTATCTTCTATAACTAATCGACTGGCTAAATATAAAATGTCTGTAAAAAGAATTATACAAACACCTGATAAAAAAAGAAATTCAGCTACTATTGTCATAATTACCCATAAAACATCAGAAAAAAATGCAAGAAATTGTTTATCGATTTTTAGAAAGAATAGAAATATTTTAAAATTTCCAACATTAATCAGACTGTATAATTAATGGAAATTTATATTAAAATTTTTGAAGTTATTTTTCCTGTTTTCTTTGTTATTGGCGTTGGTTATTATCTTGGGAAGAAAAACCCCAAATTCGATACTAATTTCATAACAAATTTTGCTGGTAACATTGGTACACCAGCAATGATTTTTTATACTGTAACAACAACTGGAATTACTTTAGATATTTTTATTCATTATTTTATTTATGCTATAATAATGATTGCAGGTTTTGCAATCGTTGGACTTTTGCTTCTTTTTTTTCTTAAAAAGGATTTAAGTATGGAGCTTCCTCCTTTAATTCTACCAAATACCGGTAATATGGGTGTTCCAATTTGCCTTTTTGCATATGGTACTCAAGGTCTTGGTGTTGCTTCTGCTATAGCTTCTGTAATAATTTTGTTCCATTTTACGCTAGGTGTTTTTTTAGCAAAAAAAAGTTTTTCTTTTGATATTTTAATTAAAAGTCCACCTGTGTACGCTATTATTATATCTGTTTTCTTTTTATATTTTAAAATTGACACACCTTTATTCCTTGAGAACACAACATTCCTTTTAACATACGCAACAATTTTCTTAGTTTTAATGTCATTAGGTATTGCTCTTACTAAATTCAAATTTTCATTAAAAAACTCAATTATTTTATCCTTATGTAGGGTAATAATAGGACCTTCAATAGCATTTGCTGTGATTTATAATTTCGATTTGTCTGGATTGGCTGCAGGTGTTTTACTTATACAAAGCGCAATGCCCAGCGCTATATTGAATTATTTAGTTGGCAGCATGTATTCACCAAAAAAAATTGTTGATAGTGTTGCTAGTACAATAGTTGTCTCAACTTTGATGTCTTTTATAACCATTCCAATTGTTGTATTCTTTGCTTTAAAATACTTTAATTAATCTATATCCTTTAAGTTCATGAAGGCTATAACTTTCAATCTTTTAGCGTGGGTAATGCTTCCAATTATGGACGGATTTGCAAAGTATTTAAGTGCAGACCTTCCTGTTTTACAAATTACATGGGCAAGGTATTTTTTTACAGTTGCATTTACTCTTCCAATTATGTTTTTCTTTTTTAGAGAAAATCTTGTCTGGACAGATAAACCAAAATTACAATTTATAAGAGGTATAATTCTTTTAACAGCTAATATATGTTTTTTTTATGCAATCTCAGTAATTTCATTAGCAAAAGCATTAACTTTAGCTTTTGTTGCACCTTTGATTGTTACAGCTTTTTCTCCAATTTTTTTAGGAGAAAAGGTTGGTTTTAGAAGACGGTCTGCTGTAATTATTGGATTTATAGGTTCATTAGTGGTTATAAGACCTGGGTTTGTAGAAATAAACTTAGCAAGCATAGCGGCTCTTGGAACTGGAATAATGTATGGGTTTTATTTAATTATTACTCGTAAATTAAGTACTTCAGATAATCCCTTATTAACTCTTTTATTAACTGGTGTAGTAGGGGCCATAATAGTTTCTACAGTAATGCCATTTGTATGGGTTAACCCTAGTTTAAATCAGTGGTCTATGATGGCTGCCATTGGGATTTTTGCATGTATTGGGCATCTATTTCTGATTTTATCACTAAAATACGCTGATGCATCTAAATTAGCTCCATTTAGCTACTTTGAGATCATTACTAACATAATTATAGGTTATTATTTCTTTAGTGATTTTCCAGACAATTGGACTTTTTTAGGATTATTTATTATTGTATTAAGCGGTATGTATATCTCTAGAAGAGAGAATATAGTTAAAAAAATTAAATAATAGGTATTATTTATTTACTAATATATAAAGTAATACATTAATTATACATAGTAAACTGTTGTAATTATTACATTTTTATAAAATTTAGAATTTAATAAGAATTTGATGTATATAGATATTATAAATCTAAAACACAGTTAACCTCAGTTTCAGTACTTAAATTTTCAACTAAATATTAAAAATATTAGATTATCGTTAGAAATAGGGACTTTTTGAGCATAAGAAAAAAGGAAATCTTGAAAAAATGAGGTGTCAAAAAAGCGTTGATATAGTTAGATAGTAGAGCGATGCACTAATTGAATATAGCATTTAAACGGCCAAATAGGGGTCTATTTTAAGCGTAGGCTTATCCATGGTACAACTAAAGGGTGAATTATGATATTTGAGAGAAAATTAAGAAAAAAGATCAAAATATGTTGATTTTACTGGGTTTTTTAACATAAAAAATCCTTAAAATTAGCCTAAATGGTTGCTTTTTCGGATCTAAGTAATTTAAGCTTTTTCTTTATTCCACCTCTTCCAGAGTATCCTCCAAGAGCTCCATCTGATCTAATCACTCTATGACAAGGTATTTTTGGAGCATATGGGTTTTTAGCACAAGCGTTAGCAACAGCACGAGCTGATTTAGGGCTTTTTATGCTAATAGCTACTTGTTTGTAGGTTTTTACCTTACCTTTAGGGATGGTCTTGAGATATTTCCAAACTTTTAATTGAAATTTAGTCCCTTTGAGTATCATTAGTGAAAAACCCTTGTTTCCTTGCACTTTTAAGGGTGCAAAGAACAGTTGTTTTGGCACGTCGTTGATGCGCTACCGCCATGCCTCCCGCTCCACATGTTCAGCGATGCTCTGTGAAGCTTTCTGCCCCCTGGAATTGTACCTCTCGGCTTTTCTCCAATTGGCCAGTTAAGAGTTGCCTCTTAATTCAACATTAACTTAACAAATAGTATTTATTAAATGTATCACTTTTTAGTTGACTCTTAATTTTTTCTTATTTCATTGTTAATAGTGGGGATAAATCAAGTTTTAAAAAGCAAAATAAAATAGCTTAATAAAAACAATATAGCCATTATGCTTAAAAAAATTGTATTAATGCTTTTGCCAGTATTTTTATATTGAATTAAACTCAAAATAATAAAACCAATTGAGCTTATCAAAAACCATACAGCTGGAATTTCACCATCAATAGAACCCATAAATTTATAATTTAAACTATTGACATTATAAATCACTTGATATATTACTAACGATAATTAATTGTTATCAATAGTAATATTATGAATGAGTTAACAACAGACCTAAAATCACTACATGAGGCAACTTTAAATAACCTCAAAAGCTCCAAGGCAAATAACACTTTAAGAGCTTATAAATCTGATTTCAAAGATTTTGGGGCTTTTTGTGCAAAGCATGGTTTAAGTTCATTGCCTACTGAACCAAAAATAGTTTCCTTGTACCTTACTCATCTATCTAAAAACTCAAAAATAAGCACATTAAGACGAAGATTAGTATCAATAAGCATGTTGCATAAACTTAAAGGGCATTATTTAGATACCAAACATCCGATTATAGTTGAGAATTTAATGGGCATAAGAAGGGTGAAAGGAAGCATTCAGAAAGGTAAAAAACCTATATTAATCAATCATTTAAAATTAATTATTAATGTAATAAATGAATTAAAAACTGAAGAAATAAATAAGTTAAGAGACAAATCAATAATTTTAATTGGCTTCGGAGGCGGTTTTAGAAGAACTGAACTGATTTCAATAGATCATGAGGACTTAGAATTTGTTCCTGAAGGTCTTAAAATCAATATTAAAAGATCAAAAACTGACCAATTTGGTGAAGGAATGACCAAAGGACTGCCCTACTTCACAAATGAAATTTACTGTCCAGTAACCAACTTAAAAAAATGGTTAGAAATTTCAAAAATTAGGTCAGGACCTATTTTTAGAAGATTTTCTAAAGGTTCATCTTTAACAGATAAAAGATTAACTGACCAATCTGTAGCTCTGTTAATAAAAAAATATTTAAGCTTATCAGGCATTGAAAATAAAAACTTTGCTGGTCACAGTTTAAGGTCAGGATTTGCAACAGTTGCTGCTGATTCTGGTGCGGATGAAAGAAGTATAATGGCTATGACAGGACATAAATCAACACAAATGGTCAGAAGATATATCAAAGAAGCAAATATATTTAAGAATAATGCTTTGAATAAAATTAAGATCTAATTTCTAAAATCTTTATGTACAAAAATTAAATCTGCATGAGACCAATTAATAAAATGATAATCATTAGAAATAAAATATTTATATAAATCAGATTGCAATACTCGATTAATATTATTATTTATAAACTCTAGTTTTTTCATTTGATAATCAATAAATTCTACGGAAATAATTCTTGGTTTATAATATTTAATATCAAAATTTTTTAAGATTTCAATTTCATGTCCTTCCACGTCTAAATTGAAATAGTCTATATCTCGTATTTTATATTCTTCTAATATAGAATTAATTGTGAAAGTTTTGATTTTTTTTAAAGAAAAATTTGATTTATCTTTAATAGTTTTTCTCTCTAATGAATTAATTGGTGAACCAGGGTGAAAAAAAAATAAATCTTTTTCAGAATTATCAGAAGATATACATTTACAGATATTTATATCATTTGATCTTTCTAAATCAAATAGTCTAATATTTTTTGGATCTAAATCAATATTCATACCACTCCAGCCTCTTCTATAAAGTAAATAAGTATTATTATTAGAAACTGGGTGTTGACATCCAATATCTAGATAAAAACCATTTTTTTTTGATTTAAAAATATAATCAATTAGTAAATCACATCCACCAAAAGAGTAACTTTTTTTTTGAGAATAAATTTTTTTTTTTAAGATACTTAATTTATCAATTAATCTAGACATAAAATCTTATATGAGAAATAATCTTATTTTACAAATTAGTAAATCTAAGAAATAATTTAAAGTTTTTTTTGGTTCATTCAAAGGTCCTTCATATTTTGTTTTTGATTTTAAATAATATTTCTTAAAAAATTTAGTAGAAAAACCCCATTTTTTTAAAAATGTTCTATCCCCTCTATTTTGAATAAAATTACTTTTTTTTCTGGTTGTTAATGACCCAAAATGATAAACTTTAAAGTCATTTAACCCTTTAAATATTCTCACACCTTCTCTCCATAATTTCATATTAAAATCTGGATCAGAAGCTATACCAGGATTAAATTCTTCGCTAAAACCACCTACTTTATCCCACATTTTTTTTGAAACTAAATGTGGAGCAAAATGAGAACCTTGATGATCATAAAAATTAATGTCCCTATATTTTGATAATAACTCTTTCTCATTAAAAGTATTTAAATCAACACCAAAGTCACAAACTATATGACCAGAATTAGGCTCAATCATTGTGCCAGATAAGTAAAAATCATCATGGTTTAAACTTTTAACCTCATCTAATAAAATTTTATCCCAATTAGGGCAAAAATACATATCATCATGACTGTAAAGAATATATTGATTTGACACTAATTTTGCAGCTCTATTGATTGATGAACAAAGACCAATATTATCATATGAGCTTGTATATTTGTAATTGTTGGCTTTAATAAAATCTAATGTACCATCTGAACCGTCATTAATATGAATTATTATCTCATGATTAAATGAAGAATTCTTTTTTAAACTTTTTAAACAGAGTTTTAGATAATTTAAATTATTATAAGTTGGAATTATTATGGAAATCATCTTATGGTTTATGCCATAAATATTTTTTTGAACCATTTATTTCGTAGGTCTTATTGATAATAAAATCAGCCACAAGTGTTGAATTAAAATATTTCATGTATTTAGTCTTACCTTTTTGTCCAATTGTCCTACGTAACTTTTCATCCTCAGAAATTTTTTCAATTTTTTCAGACAAATCTTTTATATTCTTATAAAAAACCATTTCTGTGTCATCGAAAAAATCACCATAACAAGTTTTTTCATCAATTAATGTGACTAAGCCATTACCTATAATTTGAGTAATTCTATCACTACTGTAATATTTTATTGGTGCTCCCCTACTTAAATTAAGTCCCATTTTTGAGTTAGAAATATTCTTAAAATATTGGTCAGCCCAAATTGGCTGTATATTGTCCATACCAAAAATATCAAATCTTACATTTTTACATTTATTAATTAAAGATTTTATAAACTTTTCACGATCATCATAAGATCGGCTTTTTAATTGACCTCTGTGTACGCCGTGACTTAATGCAAAAAAAACATCATTTGAGCAATCTTTTTTGAAATTATTAAGTGTTTCCATCGATTGATCCGATGGATTTGGTATAAAATAATTTAATTTATTTTTAGATAAAAAACCCAATGCATCAGGAGAAGTAGTTATGAAATTTGAGTCTATTACATCAGATTTATCTAAAATTCGTTTTTTGTTTTTTTGAAAATCAGGACCATTTTTGTTCAACGGGTCAAGAAACCATTGAGCAATTTTAAGATTTGAATAATCTCTTTTAAGATTATGTAAAATATCTTTCGATACCATATCTGCATGTCCCAAAATAATTAAATCTGGTTTAAAATGATAGCATGTCTTTATTAACTTGTCGTTTAGTGTGTCTGACCCATAAAAATCTTTTAAAGATTTTCCTCTACTCACAATATCTCTGTCACTAAATTCTAAAACACTATGTCCAAGTCTAATGAATCCATTATTCAATCTTCTTCCAGTATTAAAGAAAAGTCTACCATTATGCCTCTCATTAAAATTAGTAATATGTAATATTCTTAAACTTGTTTGAGAATTAGACAAAAAAGGTTTGTTTATTCTACTTAAATTATTTCTAACTTTATCTATTTGTTTAGAAACATATTGATGAGATAAATAAAAGTTTTTATAAGACAATTTTTGATATTTTTTTCTAATAGACGAATTTTTAATTAAATCCTCAATATTTTTATAAATTTCATTAACAGTTAGATTTTTAAGTATTCGACCATTAGTAATAGTTTCTGGTAAACCGCCTCTATTACTAATTATAACTGCACAACCATTTGCAGCAGCTTCTAAACTTGTCCTTCCAAAAGGTTCGTCCCATCTAGAACAAACTACGGCTATGCTTGTTTTTTTATAAATATTTATTACTTCTTTATGTTCTTTAAATCCAAAATTTTTTAATCGACTGTGTTTGAAATTAAGTTTATCTCTTGGTTCATCACCCACGACATAAGCGTTCCAATTCTTATATTTTTTTAAAATTTTTATTACAGCTTGACCAAATAGATCGTATCCTTTAGATCTATTAAGTTTACCAACAAATGTGATTAATTTTTTTTTATTTTTAAAATTAATCTTATTTTTTGAAGCTGACTGATTAATTACAATTAACTTTTCACTATTAATTGCATCAGATTTCATTTTTTGTAAAAATCTTTTCTTAGACCAGTTACTGTTGAAAATAATTCTATAACAATTATCTAGTAAAAAAGATCTTTCCCTAATACTTTTTGATCCAGACATAGTTAAAGGATCGTTATGAAAATAAAGAATATAATCTTTTTGTTTTAAATCATTTACGAGATGCTTTAAGTAAATTGGTCTATTATGTAATTCTATAATTTGTGAATTAGTCTTTTTTTCTATTTCAATAAATTTTTTAACATATTCTTTATTTTGACTAGTAAAAATTTTTTTATTAATATCAATATTATGATATTTTTGATCAAACTTTTTATAGTAGTTTGTATGACCAAAAACAGTTATATTTTTTTTAAATTTACTTGACTTCAATGTATCATTAATAAAAAGTGAGACAGCACCAGCATATGATGGTGAGAAATTTTCTTTTAATGGGAGTAGAATAGAAATTTTCATTTATTTTTTTATTAGTTTATTTCGTAATTTATAATTTTTTTTTAATTTATACTCATTTTTCATTGCTTCTGATTTTGAGTCGTACTTTTCATAATAAACCAACTTCCATTTTTTTCCTCTTGTAAACTTTGCTCCTTTACCAGAATTATGTAAATCAAGTCTTTTTTTTAAGTCTCCAGTGTAACCAACATATGAAGATCTTTTTTTATTTTTAAATTTAGAGAGAATTAAATACACAAAATATGGCATTTTGGCGGTCCCTAGGGGAATCGAACCCCTCTTTCGAGGATGAAAACCACGTGTCCTAACCGATAGACGAAGGGACCAAATTTGGATCTTTTATTGTAAAAAATAAAATTTATCAAGTTTATATAGTGTCTTCTCTTATAACAATTTTGCATGTATTTGAGCTTTTATGTGTAACTAGAGTTTGAGTGACATAATTATTATCTTTTAGTTTAACACCCTTTACTAAATCACCAGAAGTAATACCCGTAGCACAGAAAATTGTATCACCTTTAATAATTTCTTTTAAATCATATTTTTTATCTAAATCCTTTATACCCATTAGTTTAGCTCTTGCTATGTCTTTATCATTATCAAAAATAAATCTACCCTGAAATTTACATTTATATGCATCAATTGCAGAGGCAGCTAGCACTCCTTCAGGCCCTCCTCCTATACCTAAAAAAATATCAACATCATATTTTGGATCAGTAACCATTAGTGCTCCTGAGACATCGCCATCTGTGATTAATTTTATTTTTACATTCATTTGTTTTAATTTATCAATAATTTTCTTGTGCCTGGGTCGATCTAATAAACAAGCAGTAATGTTTGGTAAATCTTTATTTAATGAATCAGCTATATTCTTTATATTTTTTTCTACTGAAAAATCTAAATCAGTTGCTTCAAAAGGTATTTTGTTTGAAACTGCAATTTTATCCATATAAGTTTCTGGTGCATTAAAAAGATTTCCTTTTTCTGAAACTGATATCACTGATAATGCTCCAGGAAGATTTTTTGCAACAAAATTTGTTCCCTCTACTGGATCTACAGCTATGTCTAGATTTAGATTTCCACCAGACCCTAATTTTTCCCCTATGTATAACATAGGAGCTTTATCCAACTCTCCCTCACCTATAACTACTTCTCCATTAATAGAGAGTTTATTAATCTCATTTCTCATTGAGTCTGTTGCAGCTTTATCAGCATTTTTTTTTTGATTTTTTCCAATAAAATCATAACAAGAAATAGCTGCTCTTGAAGTTAGTGTTATTATATCGTTTATTAGATTTTTATTTAAAGCCACTAAATTTTTTCTTTTGCGATTTTTTCTGTATTTAATTTTAATTTATTCTCAAATTCATTTAATCTTTTCCAGACTGAAATCAGTTCAACAATTATAGGCCAACTTCTTACTAAATATTGAAGTGAGGTTTCTACTCTTCCAAAAGCTCTTATAATTTGTTGAACAAAACCTAAGGTGATTGCTCCTGTTACAATTGTTGGTGCTAAAGCAAGATAAGGAACAATTACCATTCCTTGTAAGTAGCTCCATTTAACAGCGTTAAAATAAAGATAATGAAAATACATCTTATAATGAATTTTTCTGACACCTCCATACAAAGAATCAATTCTGATTGGTTGTGCATTTTCTTTAAAATCTTCACCCAGAACTAATTCTTTTCTATATGCAGCCTCTTCTTTTTGAATGTCATATTCAATACCAGGTAATTTAATTCCAACTGCAGCAAGAATAAATGTACCTCCTAAAGCTGAAATAATAGCAACCCATACTAATGCGTGGTTAACTTCACCTATCCATGGCAGCACAGTTATACTTTTAGATAAACCCCATAATATCGGAGTGAACGCAATTAATGTCATTATACTTCTTAATAGTTCAGCCCCTAAACCTTCCATTATTCTAGCAAACTTTAAAGTGTCCTCCTGGACCCTTTGTGACGCTCCTTCAATTGATGAAGCAAAATTCCATTTATCATGATAAAAATTAGCCATGGCCGTTCTCCACCTAAAAGTCCAATGACTAGTGAAATAATCACTAAATATCACTACCAAAATATAAACAGCTGCAATTTTTGCAAATGTAAAAAGATAGGCAATAAATTCTTTTTCAGTTACTGCACCTGGTTCTGCTAATGCTTTTTGTAAAGTATCATAAAACTCACCAAACCATTCATTAATTCTCACATCAAGTTGAACTTGATACCATGTAGCAGCAAGAATTAGGATTGTTCCTCCAATACTCCATAAATGCCATCTTTTATCTGTAAAAAATTTGAACATAAATTTAATTTAAAAAATTCTCTGCATAAGATTTTTTCACTACTTTTCTTTTTTTGGGTTCTATTATTTCAAAATCAATTTTGTTTTTTTTTGCGTATGTAATTGCTAGTTCTTTAGTAGCAAATTCTAATTTTAATTCACTGTAAGTATCGGATGAGCTTTCCCATCCCATTAATGGATTAATTGTAGGGTCTTTAGTTTTAAATTCTAAAACCCATTTATTAATTTTTCCTAATCCAGACTGCATGGCAGTTTTATTAGGTTTATAAATTTTTGCTTTTTTCATAATTGGTGGTCGGAGTGGCAGGATTCGAACCTGCGACCCTCTGGTCCCAAACCAGATGCGCTACCAGGCTGCGCTACACTCCGAATGAAGTACTAATACAGTAGTTATTTATTTTTTCAATGTATAAAGATGTGTAAAACGAGGGATTTTTAATCAGAATCTGTTATATAAAGCTCATGATAATAATTTGTCCATGCGGTGAAAAAAAATTCGAAGTAGATGAAAACTTAATTCCTGATAAGGGTAGATTATTGAAATGTGGATCATGTGATCAAACATGGTTCTTTAATAAAAATGTTAACGAACAAACAGAGCCATTAATTGATAAGCCTGTTAAACAAAAAGAGATTTTATATAAAGATGAAAATATCGATAAATCAGTATCCAAAGCACCTATAAAACCAGGATCAGAATTAGTCAAATATAAACCAAAATATAATTTTTCATTTGGAAAATTTTTAAGCTATATAATTGTTTCTATAATAACTTTTGTTGCAATCATAATTGTATTAGACACATTCAAGAGTCCTTTGAGTAATATTTTCCCAAATTTAGAACTTATATTATATAACTTATTTGAGACCTTGAGAGATTTAATACTTTTTGCTAAAGATCTTAATTAAATGATTAATTATTTATCGAAACCCTTTATTTGGTTTTTTAAACTTGAAGCCGCTAGTGGTTTGGTTTTATTATTTGCAGCAATAATTGCATTAATAATAAGTAATTCAGGTTTATCAGAATTATATTTTTCAACTTTGAATCAATATTTATTCATTGGAATAAATGATTTTGGATTAAAATTATCAGTTCTTCATTGGATAAATGATGCTTTAATGGCAATATTCTTTTTTTTTGTCACTCTTGAGATAAAAAGAGAATTTTTACAAGGTGAACTTTCTAATATAAAACAAGCCCTACTCCCAATAATCGCAGCAGTTGGTGGAATGTTAGTACCTGCATTATTTTATGTATTTATCAATTTTGGTGATAGCGAAACTATGAATGGATGGGCAATACCCTCTGCTACAGACATTGCTTTTTCACTTGGAGTATTATCTTTATTAGGAAAAAGGGTACCTTTATCATTAAAAGTTTTTTTAACAGCTCTTGCGATTATTGATGATTTGGGTGCTATAGTAATTATAGCTTTATTTTATTCAGGAGACTTAAGTATTAAATATTTAAGTCTAATGTTGTTAGCATTTTTAATCTTGCTAGTTATAAATAAATTTAACATTAAAAAATTCTTACCTTATTTAATTATTGGTATTTTCCTTTGGGATTTTACTCATAATTCAGGAATACATGCAACAATCGCAGGTGTTTTGTTAGCGATGACAATTCCTCATCGAAAAAAAGAAAAAGATTTTTCTTTATTAATTAAAATTGAACATGCAATAAGCCCTTATGTTGCTTTTGGTATCATGCCTTTATTTGCTTTTGCAAATGCTGGTGTCTCATTAGAAGGTTTATCTCTTAGTTCTTTGCTAGATAAAGTACCATTGGGAATAGTTTTAGGGTTATTTTTAGGTAAGCAATTAGGTGTATTTGTTTTCTCATATGTTGCTATAAAAACAAAAATTGCGCAGATGCCAAATAACACAAGTTGGTATAATTTTTATGGCGTAGGTGTGTTAACTGGTATTGGCTTCACAATGAGTCTTTTTGTAGGAAATTTAGCTTTTGTTGAAAACATGGAGTATATGGATGGGGTTAAAATAGGTGTATTAACCGGGTCATTATTATCCACTTTATTTGGCTACTTTTTGATATTACTTACTCCCAATAAGTAATTTATAAATGAAAAAATCAATATTTATAGTTTTGATATTTATTATGTTTTTTTTTAAAAATTTTGCATCAGCTAATTACAACAAGGTTTTTTATGATTTACAAATTAACAGTATTTCGGGAGAACTTATAGATTTAAAAAGATATAAAGGTAAAGCAATTTTAGTAGTTAATACTGCAAGCTATTGTGGTTTTACAAAACAATATGAGGGATTACAAAAGTTATGGGAAAAATATGAGTCAAAGGGCTTAATAGTACTTGGAATTCCTTCAGATTCATTTAATCAAGAAAAAAAATCAAACAAAGATGTCAAAAAATTTTGTGAAGTAAACTTTGATATTAGTTTTCCTCTTACCACTATTACTGATGTAAAGGGTGAAAATGCACACGAGATTTTTAAGTGGGCTAAAGAAAACCATGGAAAATCTGCAGTACCAAAATGGAATTTTTATAAAATTTTGATTAATACAGAAGGAAAAATTGAAGATACATTTTCGTCATTAACTAAACCTATGTCACAAAAGATAATACAAAAAATAGAGGAAACTTTAAAAATTTATTGAAAGACCATCATAAGCAGGCATTACATTTTTCGGCAATCTTTTTTTAAGAATATTATAATCTAAATCAGTATGTAGATTAGTTAATATTGATTTTTTTGGTTTGAATAATTTAATTATATCTAAAGTTGACGCCAAGTTAAAATGTGATGGATGGAAATCATATCTTAAACAGTCAATGATTAGATACTTTAAATTTTTAAAGAATCTAAAATCTTTATTATAAATCTTATTAACATCGCTTATATAAGCTAACTTTTTATTTATTACAAAACAGTTTGATTTTACTTTACCATGTTTAACCTTAATAGATTTTACATTTATTTTACTCTTTTGATTAAGAATTGAATGATTGTTTCTTAATTTATTTAACTTTAAAGTTGCAGGGTATTCTTTAGAATAACTATTGAAACAATATGAAAAACTTTTTTTTAAATACTTAGATGTATCTAAATCTGCATAAACATTTATTGGTTTTCTGTTTTTAATATAAAAAATTCTAAGATCATTAATTCCGTGAGTCTGATCACTATGAATATGTGAATAAAAAACTTTATCAATTTTCGATATTTTATGACGTAATAATTGTTGTCTTAAATCTGGAGAGGTATCTATTAAAATATTCTCATCTGAAGTTTTTAATAAAGCTGAACATCTAGTTCTATAATTTTTTTTATTTTTTGGATCACATTTACCAAAAAAACCATCTGCTCTTGGAACACCCATTGAACTTCCACAGCCAAGAATTATAAATTTCATAAAATATTATTGAAAAAATAATCTATTAAAATTATCTGTAGTTTTATTTACAAGCTCTAACTTGGAAATTTCTTTTATTTCAGAGAGTTTATTAGCAGTAAAATCAATAAAAGAAGGCTCATTTTTTTTCCCCCTATTTGGAACTGGTGCTAAATATGGACTGTCGGTCTCTATTAATATCTTATCTATTGGTAGAGATCTAAAAGTTTCTTGAAGATCAATTGAATTTTTAAAAGTAATAATTCCACTAGCAGAAAAATAAGAGTTCAATGTAAGGAGTTTTTCTGAAAATTTTTTTGATCCAGTAAAGCAATGCATCAAAATTTTAGGATGATTTTCTTTATATTCATTAAGTATTTTAAAAGTATCATCCTCAGCATTTCTTGAATGTACAATAATAGGAACGTTACACTCTATCGCTGCTTCAATATGTGTTTTAAAACTAGTTATTTGTTTCTCTTTATCACTGTTATTATAGTAATAATCTAGTCCTGTTTCTCCTATTCCAATTATTTTAGGGTTTTCTTTAAGACTTTTAACTATTTCAATCTTAGTAATTGTATTAGTGTCACTTTCATGTGGATGTATGCCTACTGTTCCATATATGATCTCATCTTTATTGACTATATCTTTAATTTTAGAAAAACTCTCAAAAGATGTAGAAATAGTTAATAACTTTTTGATACCAATATCCTTGGATCTTTTGAGTACATTTGAAAGATCACTAAGTAACGGTTCATGATCAAGGTGGCAATGTGAGTCAATCATCTTTTTTTTCTATTTTCTTAATTAATATATCTATCTTATTTATCATATTACCTTTAATAATAAATTCATTATTAGAAATAGTTTTTAATTTGATATCTTTTTCTGATAAATCAAAAATTTTTAATGCTCTCAATGATGTTTCGGGAATAATTGGATAAAGTAAAAAGCTAATTTTCCTAACTATTTCTAATGTTGTATAAACTATAGTATTTAACCTAATTAAATTATCCTTTTTTTTCCATGGCTCTTGATCATTGAAGTATTTGTTTGCCTCAAATAGTGAATTAACAATGAAATCTATATAAAAATTTATATTTTGATCATTTATTTTAGACCTTATTGTATCTAAATTTTTTTGAAATTTATTTAATATCTTTAAATCATCTGGTTGAAAATCAATTTTTGCAGGAATTTTTCCATCACAATTTTTCATCGCAAATGCAGTAACTCTTTGACATAAATTACCGTAATTATTTGCTAAATCGCTATTTATACAATCTTCAAGTCTATCTTGAGAAATATTACCATCGTTTCCAAATGAAACTTCCTTAATTAAATAATATCTTAAAGGGTCTAAACCGTATTCTTCAATAATTTTTAATGGATCTAAAATGTTTCCCTTAGATTTTGACATTTTTTCTTCACCAGATAATATCCAACCATGTCCATAAACTTTTTTTGGTAGCTCAATTTTAGCAGCTAAAAGGAAAGCAGGCCAATAAACTGCATGAAATCTTAGGATATCTTTACCAATTAAATGTATAGATGCTGGCCAAAATTTTTTAAAAAGTTCATTATTTGTATCTGGATAATTTAAAGCACTCAAATAATTTGTTAATGCGTCGAGCCATACGTAAATAATATGTTTATCATTACTAGGAACTGGAATTCCCCATTTAAAAGTTTTACGACTTACAGAAAGATCTTTAAGACCACTTTTTACAAAACTTATTACCTCGTTTTTTCTAGACTCAGGCAATATAAAATCTGGATTATTTTCATAAAATTCTAATAAAGGTTTTTGCCATTTAGAGAGTCGAAAAAAATAAGACTCCTCCTCTATCCATTCAACGGTAGATTTTGACGATTTTGCAATTTTTTTTCCCTCTATTTCTTCTATTTCATCTTCATTATAAAAAGCTTCGTCTGAGACTGAATACCATCCAGAATAATTTGATAAATAAATGTCATCATTTTTTTCAAGAAGAGACCAGAGATGCTGAACTGTTTTTTTTATGTCTATCCTCAGTAGTTCTTATAAAATCTGTATTAGATAGATTTAATGTTTTTGAGAGATCTTTAAATGTTTGACTAATTTGATCACAGAATTCCTTGGGATCTTTACCCGCTTTTTCAGCTGATCTTTGTATCTTTAAACCATGCTCATCTGTACCAGTTAAAAAGTGAACGTTATAATCATCGATTGATTTAAATCGTGCAAAAAAGTCCGCTATAATGCTTGAATATGCATGTCCCATATGAGGTCTTCCAGATGGGTAATATATTGGAGTAGTAATATAAAAATTTTTATCCATTTAAAATTTTATATTCAAATTCCATAAATAAAGACTCTTCATCTAAATTAAATTTTTTAGTATCATTTATTCTTTTTAAAAAATAATCATAATATTCAAAAGTTCTTAATTTTGCCAATTTTACTTTTGTTCGAAAATAAAACTCTAAATACTCAAATATTATATTCTTAATTAAGACATTTTTTTTATATAAATTATCTTTAATAACAAGTTTAATAAAACTTTTTAAATCATAATCCTTAAGATCATGTTTCTGTAATTTAAAAAATTCTATTAAATGATATATTTGCCCGGGTGTTAAATAGTAGTTTATCAAATCTTTATTAATAAATTTCATAATATCATCATCTAAAATTTTATTAATAACCGAGATCGAAGTTTTGTGATCTAAAGATATTTTGAAATTGATACATCTAGATTTTAAAGTTGGTAAAATAAATCTGTCATTATTTATCAATATAAAATAAGTGTTTGATGGTGGTTCCTCTAAAACTTTTAAAAGAGCATTGATAGAGGATATATTTAATGTTTCGATATTATCTATAATTATAAATCTTTCCTTAGTATTAAAAGATGATTTATTTAAGTTATTAATCAATTCTCTAATTTGATTAATATCGATATTTTTTTTTTCGCTTAAAACATCAACTAATAATAAGTTGGGATTTGATCCATTTATTGCAAGCTTATAAGATTTATTATCAGGATTAATCTTAGATTCTTTGAAAATATAGGGATGTTCTTCGTTAATGGACAATATATAGTTTACTAAATGAAATGCTAAAGTTGACTTGCCCAAACCTTTGTCACCACTAAGTAAAATTTTTGTTGGTAATTTTTTTTTCTTATAAAGTTCTACAAATTCTAACAGATAGTTATCGAGTGAAAACAAATTAGTTTGATTTATTGGACTTAGGCTCATTTTATCAATTTCTCAATTTTCTTTAAAACTAATTTTTCATTCAACTTAATATCTAAATTTGAGTCAATTATTTGATATTTTCTTTTATTATTATCTGATAGTTTTATAAAACCTTTTTGAACTTTATTGTAAAAACTTTTTTTGAAATTATCATACCTATTAGTAGATTTTCTTAATCTAAGTCGCTTGACCATATTTTTATGATTTACTAGGTTTAAAAAAGTAAAAGAGACTTTAAAATTTGATAAAATATGTTTGTTAATACTATCTATTAAATCTAAATTTACACCCATACCATAATGTTGATACGCAATAGTAGAATCAACAAATCTATCTATTAGGATAATTCTTTTTTTATAATATTTTCTTAGTAGATTGATATTTTCACTTCTAGAAGCTAGATAAAGCAGCAAATCTGTATTTTTATTGAAATTAGATTTTTTATTCAGTATCAATTTTCTTATTTTTTCTGAATTTAAACTTCCTCCTGGTTCTCTGATCTTGATAAAAGAAAGTTTTCTTTTTTTAAGATATTTTGAAATTTTATTTAAATGATGAGTCTTCCCACTTCCTTCAACACCCTCGAAAACGATAACAGGTTTTCTAGACATCGCCCCAGATTAAATAATTCAATGATTTAATTAATCTAGTAAAAATATTTACTTTTTGAACATCGTTAGATGCTAACAGATCATATTCACCTATCAATTCTTGATCATATACTACTCTGTAAGTTCCAATTTTTTGGTTTTTTTTAATCGGTGCTTCTACTGGACCATCATATTTTAAAGATATCTTTAATAATCTTTTTTTTGCTTTTTTAATTGTTTTGTAAATATCTGTATCAACATGAACATCAACTTGATTTTGTTTACCAAGCCAAACATCTATTTTTTCAATGGGTTCATTAGCTTTATTTATCTGAACAAGATCAAAATTTGTTAATCCAAAGGTCAATAATCTCGAACTTTCTCTTGATCTTGAACTTTTGGTTTCAAATCCGCTACCAACAGCTATTAATCTTCTCCCCTTTCTATTGATTGATGATGCTAATGAATATTTTTCAACAGCTAAATAACCTGTTTTAATTCCATCGGCTCCAATATTTTTATAAAGAAGAGGATTTCTGTTACCTTGTGTGATCGGATCACCACCAGTTCTATTCCATGTAAATTCTTTTTCAGCAAACCATTCATAATATTTTGGGTGTTCTTTAATTAAATAAGTAGACATAATTAAAATATCTCTAACTGTTGAATAATTGTCTGGATCATTAATACCAGATGAGTTGGCGAAATTTGTATTTTCCATACCTAATTCTTTTGCTTTTGCAGTCATTAAGATTGCAAATTCCTCTTCGGTTCCTGCTATACCTTCTGCAAGGGCAATACATGCATCATTACCAGACGCAATAATTATACCTAATAGTAAATCCTCTACAGAAACTTCATCACCAACCATTATAAACATTGATGAATAGCCAGCAGTTGATAATCGCCATGCTTTCTCAGATATTATAAATTTGTCATCCAATGATAGTTCACCAGATTTTATTAAATCAAAAGCAATAATTGCTGTCATTATTTTAGTCATTGATGCAGGGTAAATTGATCTATCAGGGTCTTTTTCATATAAAATTTCTCCCGATAAGAAATCTTGTAAAATTGCAGTTCTAGCTTTGATATCAATATTTGCATTTACAGAAAAAATTAACGATAAATATAATGAGATAATGATAAAAATTTTTTTAAACATCTTTTATTATTTCTAGATTTTCAAAATACAAAGAATTCATTTTTTCAAATGAGTCTTTAAGTGATTGTATATCATTAAAAGGTCCTAATAATAACCTATAATTTGTTTTAGTAAGTTCAATGATTTGAATATTTTTCAATCTAACTTCATTTTTAATTCTATTACTCATATTTTTAGCAGATTTTTTATAATAAAAATCAGCCACCTTTATATAATAAGAAAATTTATTATTTTTCTTTAATTTTTTTTTTGTTTTACTGGATGAATTAAGGTCGCTTATTTTAATACCATCTATAGGTGCTTTCTCTGCTACGTTTTTTTCTTCTTCAAAAGTTTTAGTTTTTTTTGCAATGTAAGTTGAATTTTTTGAAATTAAAATGATGTCTATATAAGGTTCATCTAAATCAAGTTCTAATTCTTCAGCAATTCTTTGTGTAATAACAGAGTTGTAAAATGGTGAAAATTTTACTCTATTCGATTTTACTTCTGCAATTAGGGATTTGCCATTTAAAGGATTGGTAATTTTTACAGATGATTTTCTTTTTAAATTTTTATGGAAAATTGTTAAAGATCTTTGATCAATTTTTTTGATTTTTAATTGATCACTATAAATTAAGGAAAAACCACTATTTTTATATTTTTTTTCAAAGGTCGTATCTAACTTTTTACCTTGATTAATCGTAGACTGATCACAACTTAATAATAAAAAAAAAGTACTTAAAATAATATAAATGTTAAATTTCATTTTTAAATTTATCTTTTAAAGTACAAACAGCAAGTGCAAATCTTAAAGATCTATTCCATTTCAAAATTATTTCGTAATTTTCAAAAACTATATAAGCAGGACTTAAAGTTTGAGCATCGGGTATAATATCTTTGTCTGGGGTTATTATTGCTATTTTCTGGTTTTCATTATCTATATTTAATTCAGAATAATTCTTAATATATTTTTTAAATGATTTAATTTTCTTTTTACTGTGAATTTTTTTAGCTGATACATTTAAAAATTTAATTGGAATATTTTCATCTAATTCAATTTTTTTAAAACAAAAAGAATTTTTTTTCCATCCTATTTTATTTAAATAGTTAGCGGCAGATGCATATGCGTCCTCAGAATTTTTCAAATCGATATAATTATCTTTATTATAGTCAAAAGCATAATTCTTTATTGTTGATGGCATAAACTGAAAAAAACCAAACGCACCAGCCCACGAACCATATAGTGTCTTATAATCTATTTGATCATCATCAATTAATTTCAATAGCGTTAAAAGTTCTTTTGAAAAAAATTCTGATCTTCTTTTGTCATAACTTAATGTTGCTAATGATGAAATTATATCCATTTTTCCAACATAAGTTCCAAAGTTAGTCTCAATACCCATTAGTGATAAAAGTAATTCCTTTTCCACTTCAAATTTTTTTTCTACTAAATCTATAAGATTTGAATTATTTTCATAAAAGTCGATCCCCTTTTTAAATTTTTTTGTTGAAGTACGTTTGCTAATGTATGTCTTTGTATCTTCATAAAACTCCGGTTGATATCGATCGTATTCAATTACTTTAGGAAGAAATCTCACATTCAACATTGCTTCATCAAAAGTCTTTTCTGAAATATTATTTGCTAATGCCACTTTTTTAAAATTTTTTTTCCATTCATTAAAATTAATATTTTCACTAGAAAAACAATTGAATATAGAAATTAGTAATAAAAAAAATATTTGACTAATTAGTTTCATATAAATCTTTTAGATATATAATTACAGCAATCCAGATAATAATAAAACTCACTAATTTAATAAGTGAAAAATCTTCATTGTAATAAAAATAGCCTAAAATAAACTGTAACGTAGGTGTAATATAAAAAATCATTCCAGTAGGCCCAAGCCCAATTAGTTCAACACCTCTAACATATAGAAACAAAGGAATCACGGTCATAGGTCCTGCTAATAATAGAAACATGCTAAGACCAGGGTTAGCTAAACTGAAGTCATTTAATCCTTTGTCAAAGATAAAGTAAAAGGCAATAAGAGCAAAAGGTAAAATATATAAACTCTCTATTAAAAGTCCTATATCAGTCTCAATATTGATTTTTTTTCTCACAAGATTATAAAATGCCCAACTTAAAGCAACGATTATACCAACCCATGGAAGTGTTTTTATATTTAAAAAAATCATAATTAAAATGGATATGATTACTAACAGAATAGAAAAAATTCTTTTTTTATTTAATTTTTCTCTAAAAAATATATATCCCAACAAAACACTAATAATTGGCATAATAAAATATCCAAAACTAGCATCTATAATTCTTTCTGTAGCTACGGCATAAATCCAAATAGCCCAATTAATAAATATCAAAGAACCTGATACAAAAAGATAAAAAAGATTTCTTTTATTTGAAATACTTTTCAAAAAAAGTTTCCATTTTTTCAGAAAAAGTGTTGTCAGAATCAACATAACAGCTGTCCATAAACATCTGTGCACAACCAATTCAACATGTCCTATAAAAGCAACATATTCAAAATATATAACTCCAATAAAACCCCACCAAAAGGATCCTAAAGAAGTAAGTATTAATCCTTTATTAAATTGCTGGTTCATAAAATGATGAAATAGATAATAAATGTTTAATAGACTATTTTATGGTTGAATTAAATAATTATAATTATAAAAGATTTCTCACGGAGAGATGGCTGAGCGGTTGAAAGCACCGGTCTTGAAATTCCAAGTAACCTCTACCCCCTTTAAGACGATTCACATACTTATCAAGTCATTGCTTATTTTTTGAAATTTTGCTTTTACGAAAAACGCATCATTCTTGGCTTGCCTAAGCTACAAAACTAGAGACAAACTAGAGACAAAATTGAGTTATTAGTTTTTATTTTTAGATACCTTTTGTCTAATTTGATTTTCAATTTCTAATGGAAGATTCCAAATAATTTTTTCATCAAATTTTTTTTTGTTATCTTCAAAAGTTTTTTTTATTTTATGAATCATACCTGGTAATATATCAGAGCTCGCACCTTCTACATCTCCTGTATTTGGATGTTTAATTTTATTTCCATTTTCATATAAAACTTGATGACTGGTTCCATCTTTTAAAAAAAAAGTTTGCATACCATCAAATTGACCATTGATATTTTTTTTTGATATAGCACCTGAGCCATCTTGATTAGATTTCTCAATACTAACTAATACACCGTCAATATATTGCTGATCTAATATATCATTATTTGACGGAACATATGTAAGTGCATGTCCATGAATATTACCATTTTTGAATTCTGCAATTGTTTTCATTCCATCTGCATAAAATAATCTTCCTGAACCATGCTTTAGATTATTCTTAAATTCACCTTCGTATTTTGGTTCCGATATCAGCCATCCATGACCTTCTGCCTTGCCATTGATAATATTTCCCACAAGTATAGATCCATCACTCATTTGTACGATCGTGTAGTTGATTTTATTCATTTAACTAAATACTCTCTAAATAGATTTTTAAACTTATCATTCCACTTTTTCTTAGCTTTATCGTACGTTTTTGTTTTACCATATCGATAACCTAGTGATCCAGGTATAGATCTTATGCATTTTGGACAATTAATAAATTCAAATTCTTGTGACCAAGGATCAGATGGCTCTAAATCTTTAGCAAAGAACTCATATCCTCTTATTTTATCATTCTTACTTCCACACTCGGGGCATTTAAATGTCATAATTTTATAATTTCCATGCTGGTCCACTTTCTGTACCCCAGAAACCCAATAGATAAGAAAGTAAAAATAAACCTATAACAAATATAATCATCTTAAAAAAATCATCACTTTCTTTTTTGGTTTTGTCTAATTCCCATTTAAGTCTTTCTTTTTCAAACTTAAGCATTTCCAATTTAGTCATTCTACCAGGATATTTTTTTCTTTTTTTTTTATAATTTTTCATTCAGACTTTGAGATTTCTGGTGATGTTGCTCTTAAAGTTTTTGCAGATGTGGGTACTACCTTTGATGAAACTTTAGCAATCACAATCAAACAAACAAATAAAATTGCAAAACCTTTCGTAAGATTCATATTGTAGGATTTTATAGGATAACTAGAGACAAACTAGAGACAATATTAAAATTTTTGAAAAAAAATATTCTGTTTTTTGGTTGAATTTTAATAATATACTTATAAAACCTTGCTCACGGAGAGATGGCTGAGTGGTTGAAAGCACCGGTCTTGAAAACCGGCAAAGGGGCAACTCTTTCCTGGGTTCGAATCCCAGTCTCTCCGCCATTAAAGCTTTTAATATTTAAAATTTTTAAATAATTTATTAATCTTATTGTCTTCAAATTGTATATCTGTGTCTAAATCATTATAGAAATTATAAAGATTATTATCATCAATTTCTAAGAGTTTTATCAATTGATTTAGGTCTTCCATATTTAATTGATTTAAATATTTTCTTGTAAATGCACCTAAAAGTTTATCCATTTCTTTTGTGCCACGATAATTCGATCTGTAAATAATCTTTTTTTTAATTTGTTCTATATCGGCAGTCATAATAAGAATATAATATCAGTTTGTAGATATGAAAAGAAATTATGAATATTTATTGTCTGATCTCAATTTATTAAAAGGTGTAGGAACTAAAACTTCGAATTTATTAAAGAGAAAAAAGATAAATACTATTTTTGATTTATTATGGAAATTGCCAAAATCCTACACTGATAGAAGTTTATCATCTAAAATAAAAGATTTAAAGATAGATGAAATACAGACCATAACCATAATACCTCTTAAATATTCATTCCCAAGAGTTAGGAACTTACCAAATAGAGTTTTGTGTAAAGACGACACTGGTGAAATAGATTGTGTTTTTTTTAACAGTTACGAAGGCTACATCAAAAAAATATTACCAATTGGCAAAGAAGTAACTATAAGTGGTAAAATCAAATATTTTAGAAATAAGTATCAATTAACAAATCCAAAATATATTTCAGAGGACTCTTCGATAATTAAACAAAAACATAATAGCTATTCATTAACTGAGGGAATCAGTGAAAAAGTTTATAATAAGATAATTTTACAAATAATAAATAATTTACCTCAAATTGAAGAATGGCATTCAAAAGATATATTGAAAAAATTCAACAATATAAGTTGGAATGACTCTATCAAAAAATTACATGAACCAGAAAATATCGGTAAATTTAAAGAAAATTTTTATCAAAGACTTGCTTATGATGAAATTTTCTCCACATTTTTAGTAAATTCTGAAATACGAAAAAAAATTAAAAGAATAAAAAAAACAAAAAAAATTTTTGATATAAAAAAACAAAATGAAATTATATCTAAACTTAATTTTTCATTAACAAATGACCAAAATAAAACATTAAGCGAAATAAATAAAGATTTATGCTCTGAAAATAAGATGTTTAGGCTACTTCAGGGTGATGTAGGCAGTGGAAAAACAATTGTATCTTTGCTATCTGCATTTAATACAGTTAACTCTGGTTTTCAGGTAGCAGTAATGGCACCAACTGAAATATTAGCTAGACAACATTTTCTTTTAGCTAAAAAGCTATTTTCTCAAAATATTAAGATTGATTTACTATCTGGTAAATCTTCTTACAAAGATAAGAAAATAATCCTCAACAAAATATCTAATAAACAAATTGATATAATTTTTGGAACACATGCACTTTTCCAAAAAAAAGTTGAATTTAAAAAACTTGGATTAATAATAATAGATGAACAACATAAATTTGGAGTAAATCAAAGAAAAAAATTATCTGATAAAGCTGGGAAAGATTGTGATGTTCTTTTGATGACTGCTACACCAATCCCACGTACTTTAACAATGACAATTTATGGTGATATGGATCTTTCAATTATTCGTGAAAAACCGAATATTCGTAAACCTGTAAAGACTTATAGCAAACTCGAAGATAAAATTGATGATGTAATAAAATTTGTAAAAAAAGAAATCAAACTAGGAAATCAAATATTTTGGGTTTGTCCTTTAATTGAAGAGTCTAAAAAGATTGATCATTCTTCTGCAATTAAAAAATCTGAATATTTAAATAAATTATTTCCTAAACAAGTTTTTTTACTTCACGGTAAAACTACAACTGATGAAAAGGAAGTGATCTTAAACAAATTCTTAAAAAATGAATTTAAGATTTTGGTTTCGACTACTATAATTGAAGTTGGTATTGATTTCCCTAACGCAAATGTAATAATTATTGAAAATGCAAATAAATTTGGTTTATCTCAACTACATCAGCTCAGAGGTAGAGTTGGGAGAGGTAATAAAGAATCATCATGTATTTTAATGTTTAAGTCAAATTTAAGTGATAATGCAAAAAAAAGAATTAATATACTTAAAGACTCTAATGATGGTTTTAAGATATCGGAAGAGGATATGAAATTGAGAGGTTTTGGGGATATTTTAGGTTTCAAACAAAGTGGAATAAAAAACTTTAAGTTAGCTGATCCAATTCACAATCATAATCTTTTTATTTTAGCTGAAAAAGAAATAAAAAGAATTGAAAGTCGTAATGAAGATATTAGTAAATTCAAACCATTAATTAAATTATACGATAGAGCTGATATAATTAATGATATTGCTTAATTCTTTCCTGTAGACGTTCCGGCAGATACAATAAATTTAGAAGCTTCTTCAAAAGTCATATTAAGATATATAACCTCATCGATCGGGAACATAAGTAAGAAGCCACTTGTAGGGTTTGGTGTTGTTGGGACAAACACGTTAATCAATTTCTTATTAGTTTTTTCTGCCATCTCACCCTTATTTTCTTTTGTTGCAAAACCAACTGCCCAAACACCTTTTCTAGGATACTCAACTAAAACAACACTTTTTTTATCATTCTGGTCTTTGTTAGAAAATGTTTCTGTCATTTGGACTATTGCAGAATAAATAGTTCTTAGAACTGGAATTCTTTTAAATAAGTCATCGATAAGTTTGAGAATTCTTTTGCCCAAAAATGATAAAGATAAACCTCCAACGATAGTAATAAAAATTACTGAAATTATAATTTCTAATCCAGGAATTTCAAAAGGAAGATAGCTATTTGGATTAACATTTTCTGGAATTATTTTAGATGAAATTCCAATTAATATTTTACTTAGATATAATGTAAAACCAATAGGTATTAAAACCACTACGCCAGTAATAAAATAATTTCTAAGAATTAAACTAATTGATCTTTTTTTTTTCTGTTTTGCCATTATCTAAAACTCGAAAATATCACAAAAGCTATTGCTATTATGAATAATATTAATAATATTTTATTATTTAGATTCATTATTATATAATATCAATGTCTTACAAAATGAATAGAAGAAAATTTTTAACATATGTGGGTTGTGGTTGTTGTGGTATTGTAATTAACTCTTGTACTACCGCTCCAATTACAGATAGAAAACAACTAAAGTTAATCCCAGAAGCAAAATTAAATGCTCAGGCAGCCCAAATTTATGAAAAAATAAAAGAAAAAGAAAAATTAATCAAAGATACAAAATCTATTAATGAAATAAAAGAAATAGGGAAAAAGATGGAAGATGCAATATCAATTTATTTTGATAAATCAAATCTTCCAGATCCAACAGCAAATTTTAAGTGGGAATATATTTTAATTGATAATGATAAAATCAAAAATGCTTGGTGTATGCCGGGAGGTAAAATTGCTGTTTATAGTGGTATGCTTAAAATTACAAAAAATACCAATGGATTAGCGGCTGTTATGGGTCATGAGATTGCTCATGCTGTTGCAAAACATTCCGTTGAAAGAGCAAGTCGTGGAGTTCTGGTACAAACAGGCACTACACTAATTGATATTTTCAGTGGTGGGGCCCTAAGTCAAATTAATCGATCAACTGGTATGGACACTGTTGGTCTAATTTCCTCAATTGGTATAATGAATCCTTTCAATAGAAAACAGGAAAGTGAAGCTGATTATTTAGGTATGATTTTTTCCTCTTTATCTGGTTATGATATTAGAGAAACTGAAAAAATATGGGAAAGGATGAAAGAAGAGAATAAAGGAAAGGAACCTCCTCAATTTATGAGTACGCATCCTTCATCTGATAGTAGAATAAGAAATATACAAACTTGGTTGAACGAAATAATTATTAAATACCCACCTATTACCTAAAATATGGTGAGCCGTGATGGACTCGAACCATCGACCCATTCCTTAAAAGGGAATTGCTCTACCAACTGAGCTAACGGCCCATATTCACTTCAAGATGAAAGTATATATAGAATAATCTAAATATTTCAAACAGGAATTTGAAAAAAATAACTTCACTATTTACAACTTATCAATGTATTTATCATGAAAAGCATCAAATGTGTCATTTTGGATATTTTCTCTAATAGCTTTCATTAATTCTTGATAGAAATTTATATTGTGTAACGTTAATAACATCGATCCAAGAATCTCATTAGTGTTAAATAAGTGGTTAAGATAATTTTTTGAATATCTATTCAAATTTAGATTTTTACATTCAGGATCTAGCGGAGTATTATCATTTTGATATTTATTATTTTTAATATTTACCCTTCCCTTCCAAGTAAAAGCAAGTCCAGTTCTGCCTGATCTTGTTGGAAGAACGCAATCGAACATATCAATACCCCTTTTAACAGCACCTAAGATATCATTTGGAGTGCCAACGCCCATTAAATAGTGAGGTTTATCATCTGGCAAATACTCTTTAATATCTTCCAAAACTGTAAACATTTCAGCTTGAGTTTCTCCAACTGCTAAACCACCTAATGCATAACCATCAAATCCAATTTTTAAAAGTCCTTTTAAAGATTTTATTCTCAAATCTTTAAACAAACCACCTTGCACTATACCGAATAGAGCTTTGTGGGGATTATTTCCAAAAGCTTTTTTGGATCTTTCAGCCCAATACAAAGATAAATTCATAGATTTATCTATAATTTGATAATCATTAGTTTTTTTTGGACATTCATCCATTACCATTACAATATCTGAATTTAATCCTAATTGAATTCTTATACTTTCTTCAGGACTAAGATAAAACTTTTTACCATCAATGTGTGAGTTAAAAATTGCACCTTTTTCTTTATCTATTTTATTTAATTTTGACAATGACATTACTTGAAAGCCACCCGAGTCTGTAAGTATTGGAAGATCACAATTCATAAATTCGTGAAGACCACCAGCATGTTCAATTCTCTCTACACCAGGGCGTATCATTAGATGATAAGTATTAGATAAAATAATCTGTGATCCTGTTTTTTTTATATCATCAATTGTACAAGCTTTTACTGTAGCTTGGGTCCCCACAGGCATAAAAGCTGGTGTTTCAATGTTACCTCTATGAGTTTGAATTAAACCAAGTCTTGCAAATTTACTTTTTTTTAAAACTTTAAATTCAAATTTTTTCAATTGAAATCAGAATTTTATAAAGATTTGAAACTAATAATTTTGTCAGGGTCTGTTACTGCACCATTATTATTTTCATCGCCTCTTTTTATCTTATCAACAAATTCCATTCCCTCGATAACCTTTCCAAAAACAGTATATTGATTATCTAAAAATGGGGCTGGTTTAAAACATATAAAAAATTGACTATTAGCACTATTAGGATCTGATGATCGAGCCATAGACAAGGTACCTCGGTCATGAGGAAGATTACTGAATTCTTGTTTAAGATCAGGTAAATCTGATCCACCCATTCCAGCTCTTCTCAAATCAAAATCATCTGAATTTGAATTGCCAAATTTGACATCTCCTGTTTGCGCCATGAAGCCATCAATAACTCTATGAAATACTACATTGTCATACTTGCCAGCAGCAGCTAATTCTTTTATTCGTTTTACGTGATTGGGTGCTGTATCTGAAAATAATTCTATTTTTACATCACCATCTTTTAATTTTAAAATCATCATATTCTCCTCTGTTAGCGATTGATTAATTGTAAATAAAAAAATAATTAATATCTTGATTAAAAGATTAAACATATTTTTCTTTCAAAGCTTTAATAGTACTCTTTGTTGTAAATTTTTTAATATCTCCATTAAGTTTGACAATTTCTTTAACAAATTTTGAAGAAATAATTTGATTTTCAACATCAGACATCAAAAATAAAGTTTCAATATCATTATTCAACTTTCTATTCATACCAGCAAGTTGAAACTCATATTCAAAATCAGATACTGCTCTTAAACCTCTCAATATAACACTTGATTTGTATTTTTTACAAAGAGTGGTTGTTAATGATTTAAATGAAATTAAAATTATTTTTTTTTTGTTCATCTTAAGATCTTTAAAAAGAGCATTTCTTACAATCTCTAATCTTTCCTCAGCATCAAAAAGATAATCTTTATTTTCACCATCTGATACGGCTACAACAATCTTATCAAATAATTTTAATGCTTTTTTTATTACATCAATGTGACCAAAAGTAATTGGATCGAATGTACCAGGGTAGATAGCTGTCTTATGCATTATATTAAATTATCATCAATTTTAATTGCTGAAACAACTTTTTCATCCCCAGATAACTTAATTATTCTTACTCCTTGAGTGTTTCTTCCGGCTGTTCTAATTTCTTTTACTGCTAATCTTATAACTCGACCTTTGTTTGTTGAAATCATTATTTCATCTCCCTCATAAACAGGAAACGATGATGCAATATTTCCATTTCTGGGTGAATTAATTATTCCAATAATTCCTTTACCGCCTCTATTTGTTGTTCTGTAATCATAATGTGAGGTTTTTTTACCAAAACCATTTTCACTAATAGATAAAATAAACTTTTGTTTTGCTGCTAATTCAGACTTATCATCTTTTGTATTTTTTCCATTTTTCTTCATCTTATTATTTTCAATAATTGATAAAGAAACTATTTCATCATTAGTCGCTAATTCTATTCCCTTTATACCTTTTGACGATCTTCCCTTGAATATTCTTAATTTTTTAGACTCAAATCTGATACATTTTCCAAATTTTGTACTCAGGATTATATCTTGATCATCTTTACATATCTTAACTCCAATTATTCTATCATTAGTATCTAGTTTCATTGCTATTTTTCCAGATGTATTAATTGAGGAGAAATCTTCTAAACTATTTTTTCTAACCTTGCCTTTTGAAGTTGCAAAAACTATTTGATATTTGCTTGAGTCTTCATCACTTTCAGGAAATGGCATGATTGAGCTTATTGATTGATGGTTTTTAAGCGGCAAAATATTGAATAAAGATTTACCTTTTGATGATGCTGAACCTTCAGGAATTTTCCATGCTTTTATTTTATAAACAAGACCTTCGGTAGAAAAAAATAACACAGAGGTATGAGTATTAACTGATAGCGTTTGAACTACAGAGTCTTCATTTCTAGTTGTGATACCAGTTTTACCTTTTCCTCCCCTTTTTTGAATTTTTACAGTTTTAAGTGATCCTCTTTTTATATATCCTTGTAAGGTAACGGTTATAAGAACAGTTTCTTTTTGTATTGTTTCCTCGATATCATAATTAAGTATTGCATCGATGATTTTTGTTCTTCTTGGTGTTGCATATTTATCTTTTATTTCTTTAAGCTCGTTACTTATTACTTTTAATAATTCTTTTTTTGAAGATATGATTTTTTTTAATGAAGAAATTAACTCAGATAATTTTTTTATTTCAACTTCTATTTCATTTATACCAAGTGCTGTTAATTTTTGTAATCTTAATTCCAATATAGCTTCAACTTGAACAGATGATAAATTATAAAGACCCTTAGAATTTTTACTTTCTATCAATGAAATCATTTTTTTTGATTTATTGATTTTCCATTTTGTATTTAATAAAGCTTTTTTGGCATCATCTGGGGTTTTTGAACCTCTTATAATCTTTATAACTTTATCTAAATTCTCTACTGATACAGAAAGACCAATTAAGATATGTGCTCTGTCTTCTGCTTTGTTGAGATCAAATTTTGTTTTCTTAAGTACGACATCTTCCCTAAATTCTAAAAAATTCTCTAAAAATTCTTTTAGATTGCAAGTCTTTGGCTTACCATCAACAATTGCAAGTGTATTAAATCCAAATGAGCTTTCTATTTGTGTGTTCTTGTATAATTGTCTTTTTACAGTCTCTGGTTCAACTCCAGTTCTTAAATCTATTGAAACTCTAATTCCTTCTCTGTTGGACTCATCTCGTATATCTCTAATACCCTCTATCTTTTTTTCTCTAACTAATTGTGCTATTCTCTCATTTAATACAGATTTATTAACTTGGTATGGAATTGAATTTATAACTAGTCTATCTCTACCATTCTTAAGTGTTTCGTTTGATATTTCCCCTCTGATTTTAAAAGAACCTCTGCCTTTATTGTATCCCTGTTTAATGATATCTTTACCAATAATTATACCACCTGTAGGAAAGTCAGGACCAGGAATGTGTTTCATAAGATCTTTAATCTTTATGTCTTTGTTGTCAATTAAAGCTAATGTGCCATTGATTATTTCTCCTAAGTTATGTGGTGGAATACTTGTGGCCATACCAACAGCAATACCTCCCGCTCCATTTACTAAAAGATTTGGAAACTGAGCAGGTAGCACGGTTGGTTCTTTTTCTGTTTCATCATAATTGCTTTTAAAATCAATTGTCTTTTTCTCAATATCATCTATTAAAAATTGTGAAACTTTTGACAATCTAGTTTCTGTGTATCTCATCGCTGCTGCTGGATCACCATCTATTGATCCAAAATTTCCTTGGCCATCTACAAGAGGTAGACTCATTGAAAAATCTTGAACCATACGAACAAGTGCGTCATAAACAGATTGATCACCATGTGGGTGGTATTTACCAATTACATCCCCAACTATTCTTGCAGATTTTCTAAATTGTTTAGACCAATCATAACCACCTTTATACATTGCATATAATATTCTTCTATGAACAGGTTTTAGACCATCTCTAACATCTGGAAGCGCTCTGCTGACAATGACGCTCATTGCATATGATAGATAAGATGAGCTCATCTCATCATGCATTGAGATCAATTTTATATTCTTATCTTTAGAAACTTCGTTTTTTTCCATAATAATTAAAATGGAATATCGTCGTCCATATCATTTTGTACTTGAGATAAATCTTCAGTATTATTTGATATTTGTGAATTGTCATTAGCTATACCGCCACTTGAATTTCCTCCACCAAGCATAGTTAAAGAAGAATTGTAACCTTGTATAACTACTTCGGTTGAATATTTGTCTTGTCCAGATTGTTCATCTTTCCATTTTCTTGTAGTAATTTGACCCTCTACATAAACTTGAGCACCTTTTTTTAGATATTGTTGAACAACATTTACCAAACCTTCATTAAATACAACTACACGGTGCCATTCAGTTTTTTCTTTTTTTTCACCTGTATTTTTATCTTTCCATGATTGACTTGTAGCGAGGCTTAATCTTGCAACGCTCTTTCCATTCACCATTTGCTTAATTTCGGGATCTGCGCCCAAACGACCAATTAAAAGTACTTTATTTAAACTTCC
>CACCFV010000008.1 GCA_902544985.1 uncultured Pelagibacteraceae bacterium | reverse complement strand
AGCTAATTCTTTACTAGTTGTATAAAGCCAACAAGGCGAATTATATCCATGCTCAGCCTGCCCAACTAAATCTACCGCAACAATTTCTGGATCAGCTTTAGCATCTGCTATAATTCCTATTTCAGTTGGTCCTGCAAATAGATCAATACCAACTTTTCCATATAAAATTCTTTTAGCCTCAGCTACAAATTGATTTCCTGGGCCAACTATAATATCTGCAGGAGGATTTTTAAATAATCCATTGGTCATTGCTGCAATTGCAGGAACACCACCTAAATTTAAGATAACATCTGCACCGCAAAGATCAGCCGTGTATACAATAGTAGGGTGGGCACCAACACCTTCTTTAGGAGGACTACACGCAATAATATTTTTTACTCCAGCAACTTTTGCAGTAGTTACACTCATTACAGCAGATGCAATGTGAGCATATCTACCGCCTGGAATGTAGCAACCTGCTGTATTTACAGGTACTAATTTTTGACCCGCATACAAACCATCAGAAAGCTCTACTTCAAAGTCTTGCCCATAATTTTTTAATTGTGCTTCAGCAAATTTTCTAACACGATCAAATGAAAATTGAATATCATCTTTGGTTTTTTGATCTAAAGTTTTTTTAATTTCCTCAATTTTGTCTTTTGACACTATGATGTCACCATCATATTTGTCGAATTTTTTAGTTAAATCGATGCAGCCTTGTTCTTTTGTTGTTTCGATATTTTTTAGTAAATCTTGAACTATTCCAGTTGTCTTATTATCGTCAGTTGACGATGTTTTTGGAGATTTTTTTAAATAAGTAATTGCCATTAATAAATTCTATAATTTGTAGCTATTTAAGACAAATATAGTTTTAATGCAATCAAACATTTAATCTAATGCAACTACAGCTGCAGCAATCGAAGCTAATCTAGCAGGTGCTTCATCTGAACGACTAGTTATCACTACAGGTACTTTACCACCTACAACTACTCCAGCAGCACATGCGCCACTAAAATAGATTAACATCTTTACTAATGCATTGCCTGTTTCAACACTAGGTACCAATAAAACATCTGCAATTCCTGCAACATCATTTTTTATACCTTTAATAGTTGCAGATTTTTTTGAAATACTATTATCAAAAGCTAAAGGTCCAAATACATCTGCACTTAAATTTTCTTTCTTTGCCAGGTTTGTAATTTCCTCAGCCTCTTTTGAACTTGGAACACTGTCTAAAACTTCCTCTGTTGCAGATAACACTGCAATTTTTGGTCTTTCAATTCCAATTCTGTGAGAAAAATTAATCACGTTTTTTAAGATATGCATTTTGGTTTTTACATTTGGCAAAACATTTAAAGCGCCATCTGTAATTATTAAAGGTTTATCATCTTTTTCTAAAGTCATGTGCCATATATGACTTAGTCTTGTTTTGCCTAATAAGTTGTATTCTCTTTTTAAAACTTCTTTCATCAAGATATCTGTATGGATGTGACCTTTAACTATAATTTTAATTTTTCCTTCACTAGCAAGTTTTGCAGCTATACCTGCTGTATTATTTTCAACTGGTTCATTTATTATTTCATATTTTGAAATATCCCACTTAATATCTTCAGCACATTTAATAATTTCTTTTTCATCTCCTATAAAAATTGGATCAATTAAATTTTCTTTAACTGCATCTTGAACAGATAGCATTGGCAATGGTTTTCCAGCATTAACAATACCAGCTTTTACTCCTTTATTTTTAAGTGCTGCATTCAATAGATTATTAGGAACAACAATTTCTTTATTTGAAAGCATAACTATTTTTTAAGTATTTCTAATTCTTCTTCGATAATTTTAGAAATTTTAATTTCTTTATTTAAATTGATTTTGTATCTTTTATATTTATTTTGTCCTGGATACATTATTTCTTTTACTCCTTTAACTTTAGGTAATCGTTTTACTTTTTTTATATTGTCTCTAATTCTGTTGTTATAATCTTTTACAAACAAATTTGTTTTAAATGTGATGAATAAATGCCCAATATTTTGTGGTCCACTAAAATCTTCAAAAGGATCTTTAACTCTGCCAGCGTGATTACCACCTGTTAAAACACCACTTAATATATCAACCATCCACGCTAATCCTGAACCTCTAAATCCTGCTATTGGCAACTGAACACCTTTGAGAGCTTTATTTGCATCAGTTGTTGGTTTACCAAACTTATCTAAGGCAACACCGATTGGTAGCTTCTGATTATTTTTTGATGCAAATCTGATCTTACCCCTGTTTATCATTGAGATTGACGTATCAAAAATAAAGGGTGCCTTTGATCCACTGGGAGTTCCAAAACAAATAGGATTGGTACCAAATAAACTTTTAATTGATCCGTGCGGAGCTATAGCTGGCGGTGCATTAGTATAAATCATTGTAACTAAATTTTTTTTTACAGCTTGCTCAGCGTAATAACCAGAGAGACCATAATGACCACTGTTTCTAACAGCAACTAAACCTATTCCAGTTTTTTTGGCATTTAAAATAGCCTTTTTAATAGCTATATCAGCTGCAACAAACCCTATACTATCATTGGCATCAATATGTGAAATTGATTGAGAAATTTTTTTAATTTTTATTTTAGGTTTTGGATTGATTACTTTTTTTGAAATTCGATCGCAGTACATTTTTAGTCTTGAAAGACCATGACCATATGCACCAACCAATTCTGCATTGACTAAAGCATTAGTAGAAATTATTGCATGATTATTAGATAATCCATGACTGATAAATATTTTTTTAACAATTCTTTTTAATTGTTGGAGTTTCATTAAATTTAATATATTACAATCTTATTTTAATAATAGTTTTAATTAATCAAACAACAAATGATTAAGAGATTAAATTTTTCAAATGGTTAAAAAGAATTCTATAATTGTTACTGGAGGAGCTGGCTTTGTTGGATCGAATTTGATTAGTTATTTAATAAAAAAAACAAAGTATAATCTGATAAGTATTGATAATTATTCCTCAGGTTTTAAAAAAAATCATTTAAAGGATAAAAGAATAAATTATATTAATGCAAATACTAAGGACATATTTAAAATAATAAAAAAACCAGAAAAAATCCAAACAGTTTTTCATTTTGGTGAGTTTGCAAGAATATATCAAAGCTTTTTGAATATGAATGAGTGTATAGATTCTAATACTGTAGGAACCCATTCGGTTTTTAATTTTTGTTTGAAAAATAAAATAAGATTAATTTATTCAGCTACATCAGCATCGTTAGGCAATAAAGGAAATGATAGAAATTTATCACCTTATGCATTTACTAAAGCTAAAAATCTTGAACTCTTAGAAAATTTAAAAAAATGGTATAATTTTAAATTTGAGGTTATCTATTTTTATAATGTCTACGGTCCAAAACAAATATCAAAAGGAAAAATGTCAACTGTTATTGGAATATTCGAAGAGGCTTATAAAAACAAAAAACCACTGCCAATTGTAAAACCTGGATCTCAGACAAGAAGGTTTACTCATATAGATGATACTGTAAAAGTTTGTTATTTAGCTTGGAAAAAAAATTTATCAAGGCACTATAGTATTTCTAGTAAAAAAAGTTATTCAATAAATGAGGTTGCAAAAATGTTTAAATCTAAAGTTAGGTATTTAAAAAAGAGGCCTGGAGAAAGATATGCATCTGCACTAACAAATATGAATTTATCGAATAAAGTATATAAATATTTTGGAAAGATTAATCTTACAGATTACATTAATGATTTTATTAACAACCGTTAAGATTTAACCTTTTCCTCTCCAAGGAATAGTTTTATCTATAATTTTTCTCAGTGTTATATCAAATAAAAGACCAAGCATTCCCATTATAAAAATTGTTATCCAAATTACTTCATATTGAAAATATTTCTTGGCCACATTCTCTACAAAACCAATACCAGTAGTACCAGCTAAAAATTCTGCAGCAACCAAGGTTCCCCAACACATCCCTACTGCAACTCTTATACCAGTAAGTATCTCTGGTAATGAGTTTGGAAAAATTACATGCCTTAATATTTGCCTCTTAGATGCTCCTAATGAGTGAGCTGCATGAATTTTTGATAGTTGAGTTCCAGATGCACCAGCACGAGCCGAAATAATCATTATTGATAATGATACCATAAATAATAAGAATACTTTTCCGGTATTATCAATTCCTAATACAGATATAATTAAGGGAGCCCAAGCAAGAGGTGGAACTGGTCTGTAAAGTTCTATCAATGGATCAAAAAAACCTTTTGCAAATCTATTTAAACCCATAAATAAGCCTAAAGGCACTCCAATCAATATTCCAAAAACTAAACCTAAGAAAACTCTTAAAAAAGAGTCCCATATATGTCCGTAGGGAACAGGTACTTTAAATAAATTAAAATCACCAGTTACAATTTTTAAAACTCCACCTTTGAAGTTTTGTTTAACTATTCCATCTTTACTATGAACAGGATATTCACCTGGCAAAATATCTGCAATCCAGTCTGGCAAAATAAAGCCGATCATTTTGCTTACATCAACCATTTGTATCCACAACAAAGGAATATCTTTATAACCCACACTGGGTTTTGACATTAATATGAATTTATTGAACGTATCGGATGGTTTAGGCAACCATCTACCCGAACCTTGCTCTGAACAACTTGGACCACTAGCAACAATAGTTCCTGCAGGAAATAAAAAAATATCAATTAATCTCAAACCACCTTGTTCTTTTTTTTGAGCGTTATCAAATTTGACAATTGCCGCCTGCATCTTATCTAATGCATTTGGAGGGTAGATACTTGCAAATTCTATTCTTCTAGCAATCTTAACAATATTTTTTGCGTACGTTGAAGCTACTTCATCACTATCACTTAAATTTTTTCGATAAGTTTTAATTTCCTCTTTTAGATCTTTTATCTTGCTTTTAAATTGAGGGTTATGATTTCTTAACTTGAAAAATTCTTCACTTATTAAATTTAATTCTTGAGCTGCGGTGTGAAATTTTAAACCTCTATATGTTGCAGGAACCAAAGGTACCTCTAATGTATTTTCAATAGAGCCTGAGCCAGCATCCACTTTAGTAATCCCCCAACCACCTTCTTCTTCTACTGCTTTAAGTCTTTCATTGAGTTCTTGCTCATTTTCAAATGGATAATCAGATTTTTGGAAATTTTCAGTTAATAGATTTATTTTTCCAGTGATATCATCTATTTTTTGTTGAGTCTCAATCTCTAATAAATCTTCATTTGTAAGTAATGGGATAAGTTGATTAGTTTTACTTATATAACTAATTAGTATTGTTTTTTGTTGGCTATTTAGCTCCTCAGAATTTTGAATCTCATTTTGAATTAATTTTAAATTTTTATTCTCTTTTTTGATTTGTGAAGTACTTTTGAGCTCTCTTTCCTCAATTGGAAATTGATATTTTAATCCAAGCAAAGAGTCATTAACCTTTGCAACTTGGCATAGTTCGTTGGCAGATTTTGGGTAAAATCCTTTGGCAATATCCCATGAGTAATAGAGCCAAATTAAAAGTAAAAAACTACTTCCAACAATTACCCAGTGAGTACCCCCTAGTGCTCTCTCTGGATTTCCAAATACAGCATCTACTTTTTCAGTCCTTATTAATCTTCTTCCATAAAGAATACAGCCGATTACAGCGAAGAATATTAGAAAAGTTATTATCTGAGTTAACATTTAATTATCTTTCCCCATAATTTCCTCTTCCATGTTCCAGATCATTTCAAGGATTTCTTCTCGTTTTTGAGAAAACTCTTTATTTTTTTTAATTTCTCTTAAATCTTCCTCTAATCCCATTGATGCAAATGGTAGATTGTATTCTTTATGTATTCTTCCAGGTCTTGGAGCCATCACATATAATCTTTCACCAAGAAGCAAAGCCTCTTCAACTGAGTGAGTAATCAGAATAATTGTTTTGCCAGTTTCTTTCCAAATTTTTAAAACTAAAGACTGCATTTTTTCTCTTGTAAGAGCATCAAGAGCTCCCAATGGTTCATCCATTAAAATCAAATCTGGATTATTGATTAGACATCTCGCAAGAGCAACTCTTTGCTGCATTCCTCCAGATAATTGATAAGTTGGAGTATTTCCAAAACCTTTTAATCCAACTATCTCTAACCATTCATCAACTTTTTTCTGAGTTTCAACTGGATCTTCTTTTTTCATTCTTAATCCAAAATTGACGTTTTCAGCAACTGTAAGCCATTCGAACAAAGCACCTTGTTGAAAAACCATTCCTCTCTCAACTCCTGGTCCATCTATTTCTTTATTATTTAAAGTAATACTTCCTGAAGTTGGTCTAATAAATCCTGCGGTAATGTTTAGTAACGTGGTCTTTCCACAACCAGACGGCCCAAGAACTGTGAGAAGCTCTCCTTTTTTGAGAGTAAAATTTAAATCTTTTAAAGCGTGAACAGTTTCTCCTTTAGGAGTTTTAAAAATCATGTTTAGATTTTGTGAAATTAAATCACTCATAAAGAGACTTTATATTTGAATTTTTAATAAAAAAATAGGCACCAATTTATTACAATTGGCGCCTATTAAAATTTAAATTACCCTTAGATTATAAAGGTAAGAAACTAGTATCTACGTTTCCTTTTGGTGTTCCCATTCCTTTTAAGAATGCATCAAGATTTCCACTTTCCATAGATTGTTTAGTTTCCTCTGGTGTTAGAAATTTAAAGCCACTTAAAGTTTCTTTCATATCAGCAACTTTCATTTCAGAAGCTTTTGACATTGAGTTCATATCGCTTTTACCAGCTCTATATCTCGCATTAGCCTCATGAGTTACTTCAATAAAAGTTCTTAGCATACCTGGATTTTCCTTCATAAACTTAGTAGTTACTGAAGTGATATCGATACCTAAGATACCTGCGTCTCTAGCTTCTTGAACTGTAAGTAATCTAGATCCAACTGCAGTTGCAGCTTTAATTGAGTTACCACCAAATAAACATGCCATTACAACATCACCACTTACTAAAGCAGCAGCACCTTCTTCAGGGTCCATTTGAATGATATCCATTTTTTTTCTGTCCGCACCAACAACTTTCATACTTTCATCAAAAACGTATTCAGCCATTGTACCTAGTGGAACAGCAACTTTTTTACCTTCAAGCTCAGTAGCATTAGCTTTTGTTATACCAGAAGCATTAGATGTTACACATGTTGTACCACCCATTCCGTATTCCATAGCTACATCTACAAGTTTGATAGGAGCTTTTGATTTAACAGCATTAATGAATGGAACTAAACCTTGAGAGTAAGAGATATCAATATCTCCCGCTAACATAGCATCAGTCATTGCACCACCGTTAGTGAAGTTTGTCCACTTAACAGGAACCCCTAGAGCTTTAGCGAAGTTTTTCTTCATCATATCCTCTAGATTTGGGCTTGGCCACTCTAAGAAGTATGCAACTCTAACTTCATTAGCTGCAGAATTAGCAACTGAAATTGAAAGATTAAGAGCTACAAAACATCCAAGAATATAACTAATTATTTTTTTCATTTTTCCTCTTCCTTGTTTATTTATATGTTTCAATTTTAAGATTAAATTGACCTATATGTAAAACAAAAAAATGCTCATTCTAGTTATACAACTTTAAGTTGTGACAATTATTTTGGTGGTTTATTGGACTTAATTAGTCTAAGGATTCATTAATTAGACAATTATAAAATTTTAATATGAGCTCAGAAAAAAGAACATCTGTACCTAATTCTTTAAATGAACATTGGATGCCATTTACATCTAATAAAGATTTTAAAGAAAATCCAAAACTTATAGTGGAGGCAAAAGGTGTATATTTAAAAAATCACCAAGGTAAAACTCAAATTGATGCTAGCTCAGGATTATTCTGCAATCCTTTAGGACATGGTAGAAAAGAAATTATTGAAGCAATAACAAATCAATTACAAACTTTAGATTATTGTCAACCCTTCCAACAAGGATTTGGTGGATCTTTTGAATTAGCAACTAGAATTTCAAAACATACACCAGGAAATTTAAATAAAATTTTTTATACAATTTGTGGATCTACTGCAGTTGAAACAGCGATCAAAATTAGTATTGCTTACCATAAAGCGAGAGGCGAGGGACAAAGATTTAGATTTGTTGGAAGAGAACGTGCGTATCATGGGATGAATATTGGAGCAACATCAGTAGGTGGTATGATTAATAATGTCAAAGCTTATGCAAGTGTTTTGATGCCAGGTGTTGTTCATATGAGACATACACATTTAGATGAACATAAATTTATATCAGGCCAACCTGAAACAGGCGCTGAAATTGCTAATGACCTAGAAAGAATTTGTACTAATTTTGGTTCAGAAAATATTGCAGCCTGCATTGTTGAGCCAATTGCTGGTTCAACAGGAACTTTAGTTCCACCAGTTGGATATTTACAAAGATTAAGAGAACTTTGTGACAAACATAAAATACTTTTGATTTTCGATGAAGTTATTACTGGATGGGGAAGAACTGGTTCAGCTTTTGGAGCTCAAGAGTTTGGTGTAACACCTGACATAATGACTATGGCAAAAGCAACAACTAATGGAATAGTTCCATTTGGTGTAGTTGCTTGTAAAGAAGAAATTTATGATGCAGTTATGGATAATTCTCCAAAAGGTGCGATAGAATTATTTCATGGTTACACTTATTCAGGAATACCAGTTTCTGTTGCAGCAGCATTAGCTGTTCAAGATATTTTCGAAAAAGAGGATATTTTCAATAGAGCAAAGGAACTTGCTCCTTACTTCCAGGAAGGTCTATTTTCTCTAAAAGATATTGATGTAGTGGATAACATTAGAGGCTATGGAATGATGGGTGGTATAGATATTAAAACTGATAGTAGACCTGGTAAAGCAGGCTTAGCTACCTTTAAACATTGTTATGATGCTGGAGTAAACTTCAAAGCTACAGGTGATTGTTTAATTATAGCACCGATGTTTATTTGTGAAAAAAAACATATTGATGAAATTATAGAAAAATTAAGAACCGGAATAACTAATTACGCAAAAAGTAAAAAAAATTAAATTTCGTTAATGAGAATTGGCGTACCTAAAGAAATTAAACCTCAAGAAAATAGAATAGGCTTAACTCCAGATAGTGTAAAAACTCTTGTCTCTGAGGGACATGAAGTATTAGTAGAAAACAATGGAGGCTTTGAAGCAGGTTTCGACAATGATCAGTACAAAAATGCTGGTGCTAAAATTATTGAAAAAGCCACTGATATTTTTAATGACGCTGAAATAATTGTTAAAGTTAAAGAACCTCAAAAAGTTGAGGTTGAAATGATTAAAGAAAATCAAATCGTATACACTTATTTACATTTGGCTGCTGCAAAAGAATTGACAGAGGGTTTGGTAAAATCAAAAAGTATTAATATAGCTTATGAAACTATTACCGACGATAATGGAAGGCTTCCTTTGCTTGCACCTATGAGTGCCGTAGCAGGACGTATGTCAGTTCAAGCAGGAGCACATTGTTTAGAAAAAAATCAAAAAGGTAGAGGAGTATTATTGGGTGGAGCTCCTGGTGGTGAACCAGCGAATGTTTTAATTTTAGGTGGAGGTGTAGTAGGAGAAAATGCTGCAACTATAGCAACTGGTATGAAGGCAAAAGTTCATGTTGTAGATAAATCAGAAGCAAGACTAAAACAATTAGTTGAAATGTTTGGAGATAAAATTATTCCAGAACAAAGTGATAAGATAGATCTAAAAAAGTTAGTAGCTGAAGCAGATTTAATAGTAGGAGGAGTTTTAATCCCCGGAGCAGAGGCGCCTAAATTAGTCACTAAAGATATGTTAAAATTGATGAAAAGAGGCTCTGTTATTGTTGACGTTGCAATTGATCAAGGTGGTTGTGTAGAAACAAGTAAACCAACAACTTTTAATAATCCAACTTTTATAGTTGATAATGTTGTTCACTATTGTGTGGCTAACATGCCAGGAGGGGTTCCTAGAACATCAACTATCGCATTAAACAAAGTAACACTTCCTTATTTAGTCAAATTAGCCAATAGAGGTTATAAAAAAGCTCTTAGTGAAGATAAAAACTTTTTAGCAGGATTAAATGTTTACAAGGGTCATGTGACTTATAAAGCTGTTGCAGATATTTTTGGACATGAATATGTTAACCCAGGAGATGCAATCAAAAATTAATTAAATGGAAAAAAAACTTCCAAGTAGCACTAAAGTTGTTGTTATCGGAGGTGGAGTAGTTGGTTGTTCAGTTGCTTACCATTTAGCTAAATTTGGTTGGAAAGACACAATTCTTTTAGAAAGAGATCAGTTAACTTCAGGGACAACCTGGCATGCAGCTGGATTAGTAAGTCAATTAGGTCCTTCAGCAGCAATTACCAAAATTAGAAAATATACTTTAGATCTTTATAAAGAACTTGAAAAAAAAGTTGATCATTCAGCTGGATTAAGATTGAACGGTGCACTTTCAATTGCTGAGAATAAAGGTAGATGGCAAGAACTTCAAAGACAAGCAACCACAGCTCAGCTCTTTGATGTTGATGTTAGAATTTTGGATAAAGATCAAATTAAAAAAGATTATCCGATTGTAAATACCCATGAAGTTTTAGGAGGAATTTTAATGCCAGGTGATGGTGCTGCAGATCCATCAGGAGTAACACATATGTTAGCAAAAGCAGCCAGAATGGAAGGAGCAAAAATTTTTGAACAATCTCCTGTTGATGAAATTTTAACAAAGAATGGAAAAATTTCTGGAGTAAAAGTAAATGGCCAAAAAATTGATTGTGAGTATATAGTTTTAGCTTCAGGAATGTGGTCACGTCAAATTGGAGAAAAAGCTGGAGTAAGTATTCCTCTTTATCCAGCAGAACATTTTTATATAATTACTGAGCCAATCAAAAAACTTTCTAAAACTTTACCAGTGATAAGAGATTTTGATAATAGGACTTATATTAAAGAAGATGCTGGAAAAATATTAGTGGGTATATTTGAGTCTCAGTCTATTCCAGCTTGGGATAAAATTAATAAAGTTCCAGAGGATTTTTCGTTTGGAGAATTTCAAGAAAATTTTGAGCATTTTGAACCTTATTTAGCTACTGCAATAAAAAGATTTCCAGTTTTAGAAACAGCAGGAATTAGAAAATTTTTTTCAGGCCCTGAGTCATTTACTCCAGATACAAATACACTTCTAGGAGAAGTGCCTGAAATAAAAAACTTTTTTGTATGTTGTGGTTTAAATAGTATTGGAATTGGAAGTGGTGGAGGTGTAGGTAAAGTTACCGCTGAATGGTTAATCAATGGACATATTAATGAAGATATTTTTTGTTATGACATCAAAAGATTTCAAAAATTTCATTCTGATCTAAGTTTTATTAAAAAAAGGATTACGGAGTCTTTAGGAGATTTATATGGAATGCATTGGCCGTTTAAACAACATAAAACCTCAAGGAATATAAAAACCCTTCCATATCACAATGAGTTAAAAAGTTTTGGCGCTTGTTTTGGTGTATCAGGTGGATATGAAAGACCTATGTGGTTTGCTCTAGATGGAGAAAAAACAGAATACGAATACAGTTATAATTACCAAAATTGGTACCCTTCAGCAGAATATGAAACGAATAATACCGTTAAAAATGTTGGATTATTTGATTTAACTCCTTTTTCTAAATTTGAGATTAAATCTGATAAAGCTCACAAGGAATTACAAAAAATTTGTACGGCAAATATTAAAAATGAAGTTGGCAAATGTATTTATACACATATGTTAAATCCTGACGGTGGCATTGAAACAGATTTAACAGTTGTGTGTATCGATAATGATCATTTTAGAATAATAAGCTCTGCAGCCACAAGGGAGAGAGATAAATTTCACATAAAAAAATACCTCGCAAAAGATCTAGAATTAAAAGACGTTACAGATGATTTTTGTGTATTTGGTGTGTTTGGACCAAAGAGTAGAGCTTTAATGAAATCAATTTCAAAAGACGATTTTGAAAATGATGAATTTAGATTTGGTACAGCAAAATATATTTCAATTGAAGGGATTAAAATTTGGACTCAAAGATTGTCATATGTTGGTGAATTAGGCTTTGAACTATATGTAAGATCAAAAGAAGCCAAAAAAATTTACGAACTGTTGATTGATAAAGGTAAAGATTTTAACCTTTCGAATTGTGGTATGCACGCCATGGATATTATGCGAATGGAGAGCGGATTTTTACATTGGGGTCATGATATTTCACCAGAGGAAAATCAATATCAAGCAGGTTTATCTTTCACAATAAGTTCTAAAAAACAGGATGAATTTATTGGTAAAAAAGCATTGGAAAAAATCAAAAAAGAAAAAATTAAAAGTAGATTTGCAATGTTTACTTTAAAAGATAGTAAGCCAGGTGAACCATTATTGCTTCATGATGAGCCCATATATTTAGAAAATAAAATTATAGGTAGATCAACATCAGGCAATTATTCTTTTAATTTTAAGAAAAATTTAGCATTTGGTTATATCAATAACGATATTTCAAATGATGAACTTCACAAAAAAGATTTATTCATTGAAGTAGAGAAAAAAAAATATCCAATAGAGATTATTATCAAACCTTTAAAACAAACTAATTTTAAAAATAATTAAGTTCTTTTTCTTAAGAAAAATACAAAAAGAACAGAAGTCATCATCATAATTAATGCATATGCTGCTGTTGGAACCATGTAAGTCATGTTTTGTCCAAACAGTTGAGTTCCTACAAAAACAGCTAACGTTCCATTTTGTAATCCACATTCAAGAGATATACATCTTTGTTGAGCAACACCTGATGCAAAAAATTTAGCTACGTAAAAGCCTATGATCATCATTGAAATATTAAGAACCAAAGCAATAGTTCCTGCTGTAGTTAGGAACATTATGATACTGTCCCATTCCTGAATATAGATAGCAATGAAAACAATTGAAAATAATCCTATAGATGCTTTTTCAATAATTTTGATATTATTTTCTATTAAATCACTAAAAAATTTTCTAATAATCATTCCAATTATTACAGGCACAGTAACTACAAAAAACATCTTTAAGGATATACCAAGCATTGAAATTTCTTTCTCTACATAAGTGATATCAAATAAATCAATTGATAAAAAAACTATATAAGGAACTGAAACAATACTTATTAAACTAGTAAAAGCAGTAAGAGATATAGATAGTGCGACATCACCATCTGCAAATTTAGTTAATACATTTGATGTTACTCCACCAGGTGCGGCTGCAATCAACATAACACCTAAAGCTAGCTCTACTGGAGTTTTTAAAATTATTATTAACAGATAACCAATAATTGGAAGAACAACTAATTGACAAATTAAACCAACGAAAAATTCTTTTGGATGCTGAAAAACTCTTGTGAAATCTTTTACTGTTAATGACGCCCCAAGCCCTAACATTATAAGAGCTAGCGCAAATGGCGCTATTGTTGTTACTATACCCATGACCCCTCTGTGTAATACTCGAAATAATTTATTGAAGATTTAAGAAATTACAAGAAGATTTAAAATTTTACGAATAAATTTAGCTTTGTATTTAAAAATTTGTGCTTGATAAGGTAAAATTTTTCTAAAATTCATAGTGGTTAGCACATATTGTTTTTTTTTATTTAATTTTACTAAATCCTCTTTTATTAAATATTTACACTTTCTAATTATTGTTGCTCTGGGGATTTTAGTCATATCAGAAATTGACATTGCACTTATACCAGTTTCTGCTCCAAGATTTTCTATAACAATACTACTAGTAGTAAAGTAATCTAATGAAGATTTTTTATTATCTGAATTTAATTGGCTTGAAACATTTAAAACCTGATTCATGCAAACTGTTCCCCAAATATGAAATGTAGTTAAATCTTTAAAAAATTTATGGTAACCTATAATCAATGGTATTTGCATCCTGTAAAACCATCTCCATGATAATGAAAATTTCTTTTTTATAATATTTTCAATAATTTTTTGATCAGGTTTTTTAGAATAAACCTTATCTCTATTTAAAGCTTGTGAAACTAAGTAAATATATTTTGCTGAAAATTTTATTTGGTTATCAGGTTTAACAAACGAAAATGCTTTTCTATCAATTACAATTTTTTTTTTATTACGTGTTATTGCACCCACATTTTCAAGCTCTATAACTTTTCTTCTAATTGTTTCTTTAGGTAAATCTAATTTTTCACAAAGTTCAGTAATACTAAACTTATCAATTTGAACATATGATTTTGAGTAGTATTCATCATAAGAGTATTGAATATTCATTTGGTCATAAAATTGAAGTGTCTTTTCAATCAAAGAAATTATTATCAAATATTTATAGTGATCATTAAATGGCCTATAAACACTGTTCATCCAATTCCATTGATGTGATATCCAATCTTTACTAAGAATAGAATAGTGAGACATAATGGACTCATAGACCTGCTCGTCTGAGAGAGTTTTGGAAAAATCTACTTCTTGAATACTCATAATTTAATTTTTGTTAATAGAAACCCAAATTGAACAGTTGTCAATTTAATAGTGACCCAAATTGAACTTTCATAAAATTGTTCTTCAAGCTCTTAGATGTTTTAATAAGATATGAATACTAAAGGCTTTACAGAGAATACTGAAAATATCGAGACCCCAAATGATATTAAAGTTTCTGAAAAGCCTTTGAATCCGAGCAAAATTAGTTCCGGCAGAGTCGACATTAATGTTTTGAAGTCAAAACTGGAAGCCCAACAAGGTAAGGAGTTAAGAAAAAATATTTTCATTTTTTCATTTTGTATTTTGCTGCTAGGTTCGATTGGGATATTCCTATCTTTATAATTTTATTTGCTAATAATTTAAAAGAATGTTTTATTAGGCGTGATGAAAAATTTAACTAATTCTCTTACACGAAAACTTACTTCAAGATATAAAGTTTCTGACACTCCAAATACCACTTCTAGAAGTACAAATATTAACGTTCTTTTGAATAGAGTAAAATTAGACAAAAAACAAGAAATTAGAAAAAAGTTTTATTTTTCTGCCGCAGCTTCTACGGGTTTAATTCTATTTGGGTTAGTTGTTTTTAGCTAAAACCAAAGATTTAATCAAAAATTTCATGAATTTAATGATTAATAATTATTGAATCAAAATTTATAAATATTATAAATCAACAGATTGAAAAGGCGGGGTAGCTCAGTTGGTTAGAGCGCGGGACTCATAAGCCCGAGGTCAGTGGTTCGATCCCACTTCCCGCTACCATTCTAGACGATCGGTATCATTTTGCTCCAATAGTGCTCCAATGACATTGGTTCTTGACTAAGATTCTTTAATTTGAAGAAATTGTGATCTTTGAAAAGTGCATGAGAATGTAATACTTTTCCATTTAGAGAACACTCTAAATATATACACTAAACAAAATTAGAACCCTCGAAACGAAAGTTTCGGGGGTTTTTTTTATTGCTGTACAATTTGAAATTATATAAGAAGTAATTATGCCTTTAGTAAGAATAGACCTAAACAAATCATATAACGCTGAAAACTCAAAAAAAATTGGTGAAATTATATATCGTGCTATGGAGCAAGAGATAAGTGTTCCAAAAGATGATAAGTTTCAAATTATAACAAAGCATGACGATACAGAGTTAAATATTCCTGAAAGTTATCTTGGAATTAAATACACAAATAAAATTGTTATAATTCAAATAACTCTAAATAGTGGTAGATCAACAGAATTAAAACAAAAATTATATAAAAGAATTGCTGAAGATCTAAACAAAGAACTAGATATTAGAAAAGAGGATGTTTTTATAAGTTTGGTTGAGGTTGCAAAAGAAAACTGGTCATTTGGAAACGGAGAAGCACAATACGCTCCTAAATAATATATTTAAAAATAAAAAATTTCTTTAGCAAGTCTAAAAGATGAATTTGCTACTGTTTTATCAAGTGAAGAAATAATAAAGTTACTATAGTCATTTTCTGCTCCAGTAGTGCTCCAATGACATTGGTTCTTGACTAAGATTCTTTAATTTGATTCAATATCATTAGAAAGGAAAGAGAGCATTTACAGGAGTAATTGTTCTAGATGAGTAGAGAAGGGTTCATGGCGATAGACTCATAAGCCCGAGGTCAGTGGTTCGATCCCACTTCCCGCTACCATTCTAGACGATCGATATCATTTTGCTCCAATAGTGCTCCAATGAGAATTGGCTCTTGATTAGTTAAAATTATCTAATTCTATTTTCTTCAAAACTTTTATTAAGTTTTATTGAAATTGTTCTCGTATTTTTTTTATTCCAATCAGAAAAAGACTTTAAAATTGGAATTACAGATAATCCAAATTCTGTAAGAGAATATTCAACTTTAGGAGGAACTACCTGATATACTTTTCTGTTAATTATACCATCAGTTTCTAATTCTTTTAGTTGTTTGGATAACATTTGTTGGGTGATAGTTTTTAGCACTTTTTTGAGCTCGTTAAATCTTACTTTTTTATTTTCATAAAGTGAAAATAGAATTCTAATCTTCCATTTACCACCTAAAAAATAAATTGCTCTTTCTGCTGGGCAAGTAATTAAATCTTTCATACCGCTTAATTAACCTTTTTAATTAAAATTTCAAGGTATGTTTATACATACTAGTATGAAAATATTGAGTACTTGCATTGTTTTTGAAAATTATTATTTAGGTTTTCATGAATAACAAAACAATTTATTTAAATGAAGATAAAATTAAATGCTTAATGGAGGCCCAAGAATCTGTGGTTTCACCCAGCAAAGCTAAAGTTGAGTGTGGTTTGAGTAATTATCCAACTGTAAACGAAAATTTAGAAGATAAAGAAGCAAAACATAAAAGGAGCCAATAGATAATATGAATATTTTACATTTAGACTCAAGTGCGAGAAAAGATGAATCTGTATCAAGGAAACTTGCTAAGGATTTAGTAAATAATTTAAAAAAAGATAACGATAAAGTAACTTATAGAGATATTTCCAACAATATTCCTTTCGTTGCAGGTATTAAAGGTGCTGGCTTTATTATTCCTGAAGAAGAAAGAAACGAAGAAGATAAAAAATTATTTAAATTTTCAGATGAATTAGTTGATGAATTATTAGCGGCAGATACAATTGTAATTTCTACTCCAATTTATAACTTTGGACCACCAGCTGCTGCTAAAGCTTGGTTTGATATGGTTGCAAGAGCAGGTAGAACTTTTGCTTATGAGCCAACTGGTCCAAAAGGACTTATTGAAGGTAATAAAAAAGTTTATTTAATTGTAACTTCAGGCGGAGTGCCAATTGATAGTCCAGTTGATTTTTGTACACCATGGTTCAAACAAGCATTAAATTTCTTAGGTATAACTGACATTAAAGTAATTGATGCATCTCAATTAAATAAGAGTGATGAAAATCTTAAGGAAGCTCAACAGGAGGTAAATAGTTTATGATTAATATAATTAAATATAATGATTTAGGCGGTGCTGACCATGGTTGGTTGAAAGCAAAACATCATTTTAGTTTTGCAAGTTATCAAAATCCTGAAAGAGTTCATTTCGGACCTATGAGAGTGATTAATGATGATGTGGTTTCTCCACAAACAGGCTTTGCTTCTCATCCACATGATAATATGGAAATAATTACCTACGTTAGAAAAGGTGCAATAACTCATAAAGATAATATGGGTAATGTTGGAAAAACTGAAGCTGGCGATGTTCAAGTGATGTCTGCTGGGACAGGTGTTGTGCACTCAGAATATAATTATGAAAATGAGGATACTAATCTTTATCAAATATGGATTTTTCCAAATAAAAAAGATGTCAAACCGAGATGGGATGCAAAAAAATTTCCTAAAGAACCAGTTAAAGGTAAATTAAAACCATTAGTGACAGGATTTGAAAATGATAATGATCAAACATTAAAGATTTATCAAGATATTGAAATCCTAGCAGGTAATATTAAACAAGGTGACTTTGTAGACCAAGTTGTAACTCGAAATCAAGCCTATGTATTATGCTCTCAAGGTAAAATTAAGATTAACGGTAAAGAAATAGTTAAAGGTGATGGAGCAGAAATCACAGAAGAAAAAAATGTTAAGATAGAAGCATTGGAGGATGCAGAAGTTTTATTTATTGATCTACCTAAGTACATTGGCAATTAATTAATTTTCTTGCTCCAATACTGCTCCAATGACATTGGTTCTCGAGTAATTGCTTTATTTATGAATTTGATATTGTTATTAATCAATTAATAAAATTTTTTTTAACTAATAAATTATGACTTTAGATAACTGGGTATTATTTATTTTTTTGGTTTTAGCTCTTATGAGCACACCTGGGCCAAGTCAATTATTAATGTTATCCAACAGCGCAACTTATGGCCTTAAAAATTCAGTTGCAACAATAGTAGGGGATTTGTCAGCAAATCTTTTACAAATGATAATAGCCACAGCTGGAATTGTGTTATTGATAGCATCATTTGATAATAACATCTTAATCTACATAAAATGGATAGGTGTTACCTATTTAGTTTGGAACGCTTTAAAATTAATTTTTGAAAAAAAGGAAAATGCTAACAAATATAAAAAAACAAATAATAAAAAAATTTATAGAAAATTGTTTTTACAAGGTTTTTTAACATCCGCATCAAACCCTAAAGCAATCTTATTTTTTGCTGCTCTCTTTCCACAATTTATATCTGTAAATGGTGATATCTGGACTCAATGCTTAATTTTATCAATTACATATATTTTCATTGATGGAATATTTCTTTTTTTTTATGGTTTTGCAGCCTCGAAAATCACTATGATGATAAAGAGCAATTCAAGCTTGATGATTAATAAAGTTGGAGGCTCATTAATGTTAGTTGCTGCGCTTTTATTAGGATTTAAATCGCTTGATAAATAATTTTAAAATTACTTAATACAATTCAGTTACAATCCACAATGTAATATAGAAATTATAATAATATATCATAATTAGTAACTAGATTATAACTTGTGGCTAATTAAGTTTTAAGACTTGATTTTTTAAATAATCTGCAATGGCATTACTGTTCCAATATTTAAATTTGTTTGAATCTATACAGTTTCCAACTTTTAAAAAATAATTGTTATTTTTTTTATTTAATAATTCTCGTATAAATAGTATTCTTCTAAGTTGATCACTTAAAAAACCTACAGTTTGAAATAATAAAGAATTTTTACCTTTGAAATAAATAGGTATAATTTTACATTCTGTTTTTTTAATAATGGAACCAACTAATGGTTTCCAATTTCTTTCTTTTGGTTTATCAAAAATGAACTTTGAAGTAGCAACTTCTCCTGATGGAAATAATATTAGCGAACCTCCATCATTAATTAAATTAATTGCACTTTTTTTACTTTTAATATTTTGTTTTATATCACCAGTTATTCCAGAGAATTTAATTGGCAAAAGATATTTTTCAATCAGATCAATTTGTGTAATTTCCTCATTTATCAAAATTTTATAATCTTTCCTAATTTTTGCTATTATCGCAGCAACGATTAATCCGTCCAAAAGACCGAATGGATGATTACATACAATTATTACTGGCCCTTTACTTGGTATGTTTTCTAATGAGTTAACAGTGTATTTAATATTTAAATACTCAATTGTCTTAGCCCAAAAATTATCAGTTCTTTTTAATTCATCATAATTTTTTTTATATAGATCTTTAATATAATCAATTTTAGAAATTTTTTTAACAAAATAACTTAACATTAATCAAACAATTTTTTCTACATATTCTTTATTTATTTTATTTGAAGGTAAGAAAACAAAAACATCAGTAGTTTTAAATTTGTAATCAATAACAGCACCATCACCAATATAAGCATTTAGTTTTATATAACCTTTTATTAGAGTTGGTAATGATTTTACTAGTTTCAGATTTAATTTAATATTTTTTGAATAATCTATTTTTGCACTACAATATTTTCGAGCTTTTACTCTAATATTTTCAGGCATTTTATAATTTTGTTGGAGAAATAATAACTGATTATTAATTTTTTGAATATCAATCTCTAAAAAACTAGCTGTTCCGAACATCCCATCAATTTTATTTGTATTTATATAATTATAAATTTCTTTCCACATTAATTTTAATACATTTCTGCTTCTAAATTTCTGAGAAATGCAAGACCTACTCAATTCAAGCATGTTAGTATATTCATCTGATTGAATCAGTTTATCTAGGCAAAATTCTTCAGCACTATAAAAACCAATTTTTTTTTCAGCAACCTTCTGTTGAAGCAATCTATATGTGCCAATAACTTTATTTTTAGAAAATTTAGAATGTTTATAATTTACTATAACATGATCACAATAACTATCATATTTATCGGAATCTTTTCTAAAATTACTAATATTAAGAATTTTTTTTTTATTTCTATCAGAAAAAAAAACTTGATAACGTAGTTTCTGAGCTTGTTTAATTTCGGACTTACTGTCAGCTAATTTAACAAAGATTTCAGGCTTAAAAAAATTTTTTGTGTTTAAGTAAACTTTTTTTGATTGTTTTTTGTAATTTAATAGTACTTGTCTAATCACTATTTTGAGTTAACTGATTCATATTAAAATTATATTAAAGAATTATTTCAGTTTCATTTCATGCATTCTCCAATTTATCCTTTGAATTAACTGATTCATATTAAAATTATATTAAAGAATTATTTCAGTTTCATTTCATGCATTCTCCAATTGATCCTAAGTATTGTCCTATAATATCCTAGAACAATACTATTGTAGTATTAGTCATTAAATCTAATTCTCGTTAAAGTTTGGTTTCTTTTTATATAATAAGGATGAATTTTAATAATTTATTCATATGAGTTTAAGAAATAGTTAATAAAATTTCTCTAAAGATTTAGAAGTATTTAACATTGTTTATATTTCCTTCTATTTAAAGTCTCCCTTGTAGTTATGTAAATATTGCAAGGGAGATAATAATTTGTTGAGTTCAGTTTTTGTTTGTATTTTTAAATAACTTTAACTTATCTAAAAAAAAACTTTAACATATTTATATTATGACTTTTTTTCAACAAAGGATAAAAAAATGAAAAAAATAATAACTGCATTAATAGTTCTTTCAGCTTCAGGAACTTTTGCAAATGCAGAAAACTTAAAAATTGGAGAAATAAAATCTCTAATTCCAGAAGCTAGTACAGCAAATAATCAAATTCAATTAGTTGACGGTGGAAGTGGTGATTTAGACTTCCCTTTTATTGATAAAATAAAGGCAATAGCAACTGTTGGAGAAGTTAATAAGTTTAGAAATGATGAAGCGTTAACTGGATATCCAGATGGTAATGCTGCATGGTTACATGACAATAATACTATAAGAGTTGTTTACCAAAGTGAGTCTTATGCAACTATGAGTAGTGAAACTTATCCATGGGAAATGAATTCTGGTGCAACTTTTACTGGCTCCCATATTCATACAATTGATTATGATCGAACAAAATTTGCAAACTTCTTAAATAATAACGATACTGCCAGTGGAATGGTAATTAATTCAGGAAAATTGTTTGATACAATTTATAATCAATTTGGTGAAGTTGTAAAAGCCAAAGCTGATGGTGGGCTTTGGGGTAATCAAACTCTACCAAATAGACAGTTAATTAACTTTAATGACAAATATAAATTAACTAAAGCTGATTTTTTTTTCCAATCATTTTGTGGCGCTTGGTATGAACAAGCAAATAAATATGGTCAAGGAATTGGATTTAATGATGATATTTGGCTAACAGCAGAAGAATGGAACATTAAACGAATGTTTGAAAACACTAATTATACATCAGATGATACATTAGGTTTGGCTTCAATTGCTGTAGATATCAAAAATAGAACTGCATACACTGTGCCAGCATTAGGTCAATCTGGTTATGAAAAAATTATGCCAATAAATTCTAAACATAAAGATTTTGTTGTAATGGTTCTTGCTGGTTACAATCATGGTGTTGAGCCTGCTCCATTAAAAATTTATGTAGGTAAGAAAAATGTTGGTATTAATGGCAAAACGTTAGCTGATAATGCAACTGAAAGAGATAAATTTTTAGGCAGAAATGGTCTTCTTTATGGAAAAATATACGGAATGGCTTTAGCTAACGAGGACTTTGCAAAATTAGGGATAGATGAAATTGATTTATCAGCGAAAATGCTTGATGAGTATCTTAAAAATCCAGATTCTATAAATAGTTTTGATGTAAGATTTTACCCAACAAGTTACCAGTGGAAAGGTTGGAATACAACACCAGCTGTAAAAGACACAGAAGTTTTTCTTTGGGGAAATAAATCAGAACAACCTAAAGGATATACTTTTTTAGTAGGCGACTCTAAAACAGAACATCCTGCAGTTGATCCTGACTTTAACAATCAAAGATATCTTCAAAATATGACTCAAGAAGGTGGATTAATTGGCATTGAATTGACAAACTTTGTTAATGAAATTCAAAAAACATTCTGGGGAAGTGCAGATCTACCTAAATATGTTTCAGCTAAAGTTACTAAAGTTGTCGGTGCGTATGATGGATCATTAAAACTAGTTACCGCTGACAAAGGTCTTAAACACAGTGGCGGTGATCACTCAACATGGGAAAATGGTGAAGCTAAAATGGTTGCACCAGATGGATTATATTGGTCTAAAACATCTGATGGAGACGTTCTTATTGTAGATGAAGATTCTGGTAATAAGGAAGGTGAAAGAAAATATTCACTTGTAATTGACTCAAACAATATGAATTTAATGAACCCAAATGAAGGTTATTTTCTAGCAATGGCTGGAGGTAAAAATAATCCAAGAGCCAAAGCAGAAACTGCTGTTTACCCAGGATCATTTTCGAAAGCAACAAGTTCAGAGTTTTCAGGATCATGGAACATTACAGCCTTAGTAACTAAAGATGAAAATGGTAAATTCTATTCAATGGATGATCTAACTGGTGTTAATTATGAAAAAATTAATCAATCAGTATCTTTATCAGATAGTACATTTTTAGGTGTAGTTCAGCACAAAGGTGAAAGTGGTGGGTTTTTAAAGAAAGTTGGCGCGGATAATGGTGGTCAAATTTTCATTTTTAAAATGAATTTACCATCTGGAGCCATGGTTAAAAGATCTCCATCTGAAACCCTTAAATTAGTATCTAATTAATTGTTAGCTCTCTAGTAATAGTGGGAGCTTGGTAATATTATCAAGCTCCTAACTTATTTTAGAATATTTTCAATAATATAATTTGATTTAGCATCATTCATTCTTATATTTTTGAATGTATAAAAATATTTTTTTTTTTGTATTTTTTTTATTTTGGAAATGAATAAAAATTGAGTATGAAAAACAAAGAAATTAATATGATTTTTATTTAGTTTTTGGTTAATTTTATTATTTTTATGATGGCTATGTAATATTAAACCAAGTTTGAAATCTTTTGTGATGCCTCTAATCTTAACTAGATTGCTTTCTTTAAAAGAAATAAAATAAACATTCTTCTTATAACCATTACATATTTCAAGTAATCGATTTAAAGTATTTTTCCTAAGAGATGGCTTAATCTCAACTAACACTTTTGTATTTACAGTTAAAATTTTTAAAAGATCACATAGTTTAGTTATCTTGTATTTTTTTAAATTCTTATCAAGAATTGTTTTAGTTTTTTTTCTGATATTGAATAACCTTCTTAAGCTATAATCATGAAAGCAAATGGGTGTATTGTTTTGGGTAAAGTGAATATCAGTCTCAATATTAAACTTTTTTTTTATACACTCTTTAAATGAAGTAATATGATTTTCTCTGAAGTTTTTTGCAATTAATCCTCTGTGTATAAACATTATTTTAATCCCTTGGTTCTATGCAATATGATCCATCCAAAAAAGAGCAGTAAAAGAACTGAGGCAAAACCTATCCTTTGATTTTCAGTTATAAAAGTAATGGTCCCTACTAAAAATGGACCAAAAAAAGACGTTAGCTTTCCAGAAGTAGCAAATAACCCAAAGGCTTTATTCTGATCCTCAATTTTTGTTAATTTAGTTATCATGACCCTACTAGCAGATTGTATTGGTCCTATAAATAATCCCAAGAAAAATGAAAAAATAAAAAAATTAATTTTTGACTGTGTAAAAATGATTAAAATGGAGAAAAAAATAAGGCATATCAAGGAAAAGGAAATTGTTTTTTTTGAATTATATTTGTCATTGAAGTATCCACCAAAACTAGCACCTATTAAAGCAGCAACATTCATTAAAACAGACATCATTAAAAGTTCATTTATTGATAATTTAAATACACCAACAGCAAAAATTCCTCCCATGACAAAAATGGTATTTAAACCATCAGCATAAAGTAGCCTTGCAAACAAAAAACGAGTTGTATTAGTTAGACCGTTATTCCAAAGAATCTTTTTTAAACTATTTGATTTCTTTTTGTTTGGTTCAACTTTTTTATATTTAGTTTGATTTAATAATGGATAGGAAAAAATGAGGAACCAAAGAGCTACAAAAATGGCAGTTGATCTATAATTAATTTTTTGATCTAAATCGACTAAGTAATTTGATTGAATTAATAAAATAATAGTCAAAATAAGTGTGACAATGCCACCTAAATACCCCAGCGCAAAAGCAAAACCAGACACCTTTCCCACATGTTGTTTGTCAGCTGAATGAACTAATAATGAATTATAGAAAATAGAACTTAGTTCATAAAAATAGTTTGCCAAACAAACTATGATTAAGGTAAATAAAATATATTCAGAAGATGGTTTTGCAAACCATAATGCTGCTGTAAAAAGTATACATAAATAGGTGCTTGATTTTAAGATAATTGAGTTTAAATTCTTCTTATCAGCTAAATTTCCTAAAAAGGGTCCGCTTAATGCAATGCATAGTCCTGATACTGAAATGGCCCAACCCCAATATGCCTGGCCATTAACCATATCTTGAACAATTGACTCCGCAAAATAATTTGAGAAAACAAAAGTTATAATAACTGTTGTAAAGGCAGAATTAGCAAAATCATAAAGAGAAAATTTATAAGATTTTATATTCATGCTAATTTAATACCTTATAAATCCAGAACCACGGTCCCTAAAATTTTTTTCATAGATATTACTATACAATAATTATCTCTCTGTTTCCGAATTTGTTCCGAGAATTTGAAAATTAATTGTTTAGATTTTCCAATAAAAATAATCAAATGATCTCAAAACTTATAGGATAATAAGGGATTAAAACTATTTGAGACTATTAGAGACTCTGAAATTCCTCAATTAAAACTATATTTTTTCTCTAAAAATTTAATCACATTGTGTATTATAAAAGTCATAAATAAATAAATTCCTCCCGCAACTATGAATACCTCAATTGGTTTAAAAGTTGTTGAAATTATATATTTTGCAACACCAGTTAGGTCCATTATTGTGACTGTACTTGCTAAGGAAGTTCCTTTCATCATTAATATTATTTCATTACCATAGGCTGGTAAAGATTGTCTGATAGCAATAGGGATCTGAATTTTATAAAAAATTACTTTATTTGAAATACCTAGGCTTTTTCCTGCCTCTACTATTCCAGGTTTAATTGTTTGAAATGCTGATCTTAATATCTCAGAAGTATAAGCACCTGTGTTTAAAGCAAAAGCGATAATAGCACACCAATATGGTTCTTTCAAAATTACCCATAAAACTGTAGATCTTAAATATTCAATCTGACCTAGTCCAAAATAAATTATAAAAATTTGTACTAAAAGTGGAGTACCTCTAAAAACATACGAATATCCATAAGCAAATCTATTTATGAATATATTTTTATTTAATCTTAGAATTGCAAAAAATAAGCCAATGAATAATCCAATTATTAAAGAAACTGAAAGAAGTTTCAAAGTTATCACTGCAGCATTAAGTAACTTTGGGAGACTATTAACCATCAATTCAAGATCCATTAGTACCCCCTACTATATTTGACTTCTAATCTGTTGATTAATTTCATGCTCACAAACGTAAGTAGTAAATACAAAACTGCAGCAAATGAATAAAAGAATAATGGATCTCTCGTTGATCCAGCAGCAATATACGACTGTCTCATGATTTCAACTAAACCTGTAACTGAAATTAAAGAAGTATCTTTGAGTGTTATTTGCCAAACGTTACTTAGATTTGGAATAGCTAATCTTAATGTTTGAGGTAAAATAATTTTAAAAAATTTCCCAAACTTATTGAGACCTAATACATTGGCAGCTTCAAACTGGCCTTTATCAATTGATTGTATTGCTCCTCTAAAAACTTCTGTAGAATAAGCACCAGAAATTATCCCAATTGCAAATGCACCTGTAATAAATGCATTTATCTCAATATATTCATTATAACCAAATATTGATGCAACAAACATTACTGCACCGGTTCCACCAAAAAAGAAAAGGTAAATGACTAATAATTCTGGAACACCTCTTATTATGGTTGTGTAAGAATTGGCGATAAAATTTAAAAACTTATTTTTAGATAATTTTAATGGGGTAAAAATTAATGCAAAAAGAAAACCTATAAACATTGCTGTGATAGAAACAGCTATTGTCATCAGGGTTGCGTAAAATAGCTCATCACCCCAACCAGTATCTCCAAATGCTAGAAGTTCCATACAGATTGGCGACTATACATGATAGTCGCCAAATCTAAAATTTAATTACATAGAAGCGTCGAAACCAAACCACTTAGTAGCAATTCTACTAATGTCTCCGTTTTTTCTCGCTTTATTAATAGCGGCGTTAAACTTTTTCAAAAGTTCAGTATCATCTTTTCTAATACCTACACCAACACCGTTTCCAAATGCACCACCAGAGAAAGTTGGTCCAGTAAGAACAACTGGCTTACCAGATTTTTCTGCATAATCGCTGAATGCAACGGCAGCAGCTAATGCAGCATCACATCTTCCAGATGCTAAATCTAAATTAACTTCGTCTTGTGTTTTGTATGTTCTTACATTTACTTTTCCTACATCACCAGAATCTAAAAAGTTTTGGTGGATCGTAGCAGTTTGTACACAAACAGTTTTACCTGCTAATGCAGCAGTAAGTGTTTTAAGATCTTTTTTAGCTGCAGCATTTGGTTTTGTAAGATTTATCCCAGCAGATGTATCTAAACCTTCTAAGCTAGATCCTTTCATCACTGCCAGAGATGCAACTTCATCTGCATATCCTTGAGAAAAGCTAATAGCTTTTTGTCTTTCTGCAGTAATTGACATACCTGCCATTATTGCATCAAACTTTCTCATGATTAGAGCTGGGATCATTCCATCCCAATCTTGCTCAACTATCACACATTGCTGTCCAATGTATCTACAAAGTGTATAAGCTAATTCAACTTCGAAACCGATTAACTTACCTGCTTCGTTTTTTGAGTTCCATGGAGGATAAGCACCCTCTGTTCCAATTCTTATTTTATCAGCATTTACATTTCCTATTACCAATAGAGAAAGTAAAACTGAAAAAATAGTTTTCTTGAATATATTCATTGTTATCTCCTTTAATAAAAAAAATAGTATTTCACAAATTGTGGGTATTAAAAAGAAAAAATTAATGATTTATCGAAGAAGAAAAATTCCAAGAACAATCAAAACTAGGTATGTAAACTCTTGATAAATTTGTATTTCCAAAATGATGGTTAAATACATTCAGCCAATTTTCAACTTGAAGAGGTTTTTTATCTTGGCTTCCTACTTGCGCAGTTATAACTCCTTTAGGTTTGAGTATTCTTACTAAAAAGTCCATATTTTTAGCAGCAAGATCTATACAAAACTGGTCATCATTTAGATCAACAAAAATATGATCATATGTATCTTCGTTTACTGTTTTTATACTTTCAAAGGCATCACCCCATACACATTTTACAGAATTCTTTTCTGTAGATTTTTTTCCAATATCACCAAGATGTTTGTTGCAAACTTCTACAACTTCTGGATCTAATTCGTACCAATCTATAAAATTAAATTTTTTTGAAATACATTCCCTTGCAACACCACCATCACCACCACCGATTATTGCTGCTCTTTCATTTTTTTTATTTAAATTCAGACCTGCTCCAACAAAAGTTGAGCTGTATAAATGTTCATCTGATGCCGCTACCTGTATTTCACCATCAATAAATAAAGATTTTCCAAATTGTTCTAATTCTAAAATTTCAATGTGTTGACCAACTTTTGATTTAAAGTCTTCTAAAACTTCATTTACAACATATGATTTTTGTAATCCAGGTGAACTATAAATATCATGGTAAAGAGATCTGGTATCTCTATTAAATTCTTTTTTAACTATACGCTTATGTTCAAATTCTTTTTTAACAATATCAATTGCTACTGATGGGCTTATTTTTCCACATGTAAAAAAATCAAAACTGATTATTCCATTTTCTGGAAATGTATGAAAACTAATATGACTCTCAGCCAATAAAGCTAAAATAGTAAAACCTTGAGGTTCAAATTTATATTTTGAAATGTTCAAAATAGTTACATTGGCTGCTTTAGCTATTTTATGTATAACTCTTTCAAAGACTGAAGGATCGTACTCTTTTGTAGTACCTATAATATCTAAAGTAATATGCTCCCCAACTTTAATCATCTTACCCTTTTTTATAATTCTTAGCTTTATCTAAAACTTTTTTCATTTCTTCAAATGAAAGAATTTTAGGTTCACCTAACCTTAGAGCAATAATGTATTGATGACAAATGTTTTCTATCTCTTGTGCAAGTTCAAATGCATCCTCTAAATTTTTACCAAAAGCAACCTGACCATGATTAGACATTAAACATGCGCTTCTATTCTCTAAAGCTTTGATAACATTATTTGATAACTCTTCAGTTCCAAAAGTAGCGTATTCTGCACATTTAATGTCATCTCCTCCTGCAAGAGCAATCATGTAATGAAAAGGTGGAATGGGTTTTCCATGTGAAGATACAGCCGTTGCGTGTGGAGAATGAGCATGGACAATGGCTTGTGCCTCTTTTTTATTTGTATAAATATCTCGATGAAATCTCCATTCTGATGATGGTTTGTTGCTTGCATCGTTTTCCTCTTCTTCATTTAAACCCATAAAAACAATATCTTCAGGTTTTAGTGTTTCATATTTTTTTCCTGATGGAGTAATTAAATATCCCTCTTTATCATCCTCTATTCCTCTCAATGATATATTTCCTGACCTAAGAGGTGAAAGATTTGTAGAATTTAATTTTAACGAATACTCAATAATCTGATTTCTTTGATCTAAATTCTTCATTTAAATAATTCTTTAAGTCCTTTTTCTGAAGCTTCACATACACCTTTTTCAGTAATTAAGCCTGTTACATATTTTGCAGGTGTTACATCAAAAGCTAAATTCATAGCTTTACTTTTTTTTGGATAAATTTGTATTTTCTTTATATCTCCTTTTTCATCTAAACCTTCAACATGAGATAATTCATCCGAGTTTCTCTCTTCGATTGGAATTTCTTTATGATCTTTTATATTCCAGTCAATTGTTGAACTTGGTAGTGCAACATAAAAAGGAATATTATTATCATGAGCTGCTAGTGCTTTAAGATAAGTACCAACTTTATTACAAACATCTCCATTAGCTAAAGTTCTATCAGTTCCGACGATACACATATCAACCTCTCCTCTTTGCATCAAAATTCCACCTGTGTTATCTGCAATAATAGTATTTTTAATTCCTTCTTCATTTAATTCATATGAGGTAAGATTTGCTCCTTGATTTCTTGGTCTAGTTTCATCTGTCCACACATGAACAGGAATTCCTTTTCTATGTGCATGATAAATGGGAGAAGTTGCAGTCCCCCAATTTATTGTTGCAAGCCAACCTGCATTACAATGAGTAAGAATATTTACGGTATCCTTTTTTTTATTATAGATTTCTTCAATAATTTTTAGACCATTTAATCCTATGTTTTCACAAAATTTTATATCTTCCTCACATATATCTTTTGCTTTATTAAGAGCTATCTCTAAAATTTGATCACTATTGACGCCTGATAATTTATTCATCATTCTATCAACAGCCCACTTTAAATTTATTGCTGTTGGTCTTGAGCTAATCAAACCTTCTGCTGATTTCTTTAAAAATGATTGATCATTATTTTCAATTACAGCTAAAACCAATCCATAAGCTGCTGTAGCTCCTATTAGAGGTGCGCCTCTTACCTCCATTACTTTAATAGCATTTATTGCATCCTTAACAGTTTTGAGGTCTTTAATTATAAATTGGTGTGGAAGTTTTGTTTGATCAATAATTTTTACAACATTATTTTCAAACCAAATAGTACGATATTCTTTTCCCTCTATTCTCATTTATTTAAAACTCTACCAGCAACAGTTTTAAGTTTTTCTATTGTCTTTTTTGTTCTTTTTTCAGGTGCTGTGATAATAGCTACATCCAAACAATTATTAGTTGGATCATTAGGGTCAATATGATCTTCAAAATTTTTTATTAAATTCTTAATCATATTTTTTGCTTTAGCAGCATTACCTAATAAAACTTTTACTACTTGTTGAACATCAACGTTTTCATGATCAGGATGCCAACAATCATAGTCTGTGACCATTGATACAGATGCATATCTAATTTCTGCTTCCCTTGCTAATTTTGCTTCAGGCATATTAGTCATTCCAATTACGTCTGCTTTCCAAGATCTATATAAATTTGACTCTGCTAGAGTTGAAAATTGAGGTCCTTCCATAACAACGTATGTTCCATTTCTTTGATACTCAATTTTCTCTTTTTTTATGGCCTCTTCACATGCATTCATCAAACCATTAGATGTTGGATGGGCCATAGAGACATGAGCAACAATTTCATCATCAAAAAATGTTTTTTCCCTTGCAAATGTCCGGTCAATGAATTGGTCAACAATAACAAATTTTCCTGGTGGCAAATCCTCTTTTAATGACCCCACTGCTGATACAGATACAATATCTGTTACACCTAACTGTTTAAGAGCATCAATATTTGCACGAAAATTTATTTTAGATGGAGAAACAAAGTGACCTTTTCCATGTCTTGGTAAGAAATAAACTTCTTTATTATCATAATTAGTTTTTAAAATTTCGTCAGAAGGTTTACCCCAAGGTGTAGTTAAATCTAATAATTTTCTATTTTTGAATTCTTCAACATCATAAAGACCACTACCACCAATAATTGCTAATTTATTTGTTGTCATGTTAAAAATATAATTTATTTATACTTTTATAATTTACTCTTATGAATTTAAAAGACTTTATTAGATCTATCCCAGATTATCCAAAAAAAGGTATTTTATTTAGAGATATCACTACTTTAATTAAAGATGAAAAGGCATTTGCTGAAACAATTAACCAAATAGTTAAAAAATCTAAAAATTTTAATTTTGATAAGATTGCTGCAATCGAATCGAGAGGTTTTGTTTTTGCTTCAGCAGTTTCTTATATATTAAAAAAACCATTTATAATGTTAAGAAAAAAAAATAAGTTGCCTGCAGAAGTCCATTCTGTAGATTTCGAGCTCGAATACGGAAAAGCAACTATTGAAGTTCATAAAGATTCAATTCAAAAAAATGACAAAGTTTTAATAATTGATGATTTAATTGCTACAGGAGGAACAGCAGAAGCTGCTGCTAAACTGGTTGAAATTTCTGAAGGAAATGTATCCGGCTTTGTATTTGTAATTAACTTATTTGACTTAAAAGGATCAGATAATTTAGTTAAAAGAGGTTATAAAGTAGAGAGCCTAATTGAATTTCCTGGTCACTAATTTTAAATTTTTGGCCTATAAAATGATTTTTTTCCAAGGATCGAATTTACTAGACCGGAGACTCTCATAAAATAAATTCTTTTTTTATGATTATTTAATCGGACAATATAAACGAGATATTTTAAAAAATTAAACAAAAGACTAGCTATTCCCATAATTAGAGATAAATAAAATCCTTTATGTTTTTTATCAAAATAGAATTTAGACCACATCCAGTGCCAGTTTCTTGATAATTCAACCTCCTCAAAAAATTTTTCATCAACTCCTTTTGCACCAAGATGATTTATTTTTGAATTTGTACATATTAACAAATTTCCTCCTTGATTTTTTGCTCTTAAACAAAGATCTACATTCTCTAAATACATAAAAAATTTCTCATCAAAAAAATCTCTATCTGAAAAAAAATTTTTATTAATTATCATTGAATATCCATCTATTTCAGCAACTGAAATTAAATTAGTATCTATTGTATCTTTTTCTTCTTTATAATTTGGATAATCAATATTATCAGAAATTGGTGAGAGTAATGCAAAATCTTTGATGTTTGAAATCGAATGATTCAAGGAATTAATTGTTTCTGCATTAAATTTAACATCTGGATTTAAAATATATACAAAATCGGTTTTTGAGTTAAGTATACCAAGATTATTACCAGCACCCATGCCAACATTGCTTGATAAGATCACTTTGGTATGATCATAATTCTGCTCTATTTCTTTTTTTAACTTCTTGTCAGATGAATTTTCAATTATTATTTTTGGAAAATCTTTAGGAAGAGAATTTAGACAATTAAAAATGACTTTTCTACTTTTAAAAGAGACTATAATAAATGTTAAGTTATTTCTTGTAAATTCCATCTAATAATGAATTATACTTAAACATATTATTGTTGTAAAAAAGAAAATGCAAAAAATTATTGTTACTGGTGGATTGGGATTTATAGGTAGTAATCTAATTAATTTATTACTTAAGAGAAAATATTACGTTATTAATATTGACAAGGGAACTTACTCCTCAAATTTATATAATGTCAAAGAATTCCAAAAATCCAGAAATTACAAATTTATAAAGCTCGATATCAGAAGTAATAAATTAATTAAAATACTTTCAAAATATAAACCTTTTGGAATATTTAACTTAGCTGCTGAAACTCACGTAGATAGATCTATAGATAATCCTGACAGTTTTATACAAAGTAATATAATTGGTGTTTATAATTTACTAGAATGTTTTAAAAAATTTTCAAAAAAATATAGATCTAAATTAATTCATATATCAACTGATGAAGTTTACGGAGATATACTAAGAGGAAGATCTAATGAAAAATACCCATATCAGCCAAGTTCACCTTACGCAGCAAGCAAAGCTGCTTCAGACCATTTGGTTAGTTCATACGTTAGAACATATAGATTGCCAGCCATAGTGACTAATTGTTCAAATAACTATGGACCAAGACAACATCCTGAAAAATTAATACCCAAATTAATTTTTAATATTTTAAATAATAAATTTTTGCCAATTTATGGAAAAGGTAAAAATTCCAGAGAATGGATATATGTTGATGATCATTGTGAGGCACTCATTAAAGTCCTTAAAATCGGCAAAGTTGGTGAGTTTTATAATATCGGATCAAATTACAATTTAAATAATATAGACGTAGTAAAAAAATTGTTAAGAGTTGCAAAAAGCAAAATGATAATTGGTAGAAATGTAAAAATTAATTATGTAAAAGATAGACCCGGCCATGATATTAGATATGCTTTAGAAAGCAGAAAAATAAAGAACAAACTCAAATGGAAGCCAAAAATGAGCTTTAATGAAGGTTTGGCAAAAACATTTGATTGGTATATGGAAAATCAAAAATATTATTCAAGTTTAAATAAAAAGGATATTGTTAAAAGATTGGGAAAAGGATGATTAAAAAAGGAATTATTTTAGCAGGTGGTATGGGAACCAGAATGAGCCCATTAACAAAAGCTGTTAATAAACAACTTTTACCAATTTATGATAAACCTCTTATTTATTATCCTCTATCAATATTAATGTTAGCAAAAATTAGAGATATCTTGATTATTGTAAATAAAGGTCAGCTAAATCAATACAGAAAATTATTTCCAAAAAATAAAAATTTAGGCTTGAATATTTCTTTCAAAGAACAAGATAAACCAAGAGGGTTACCAGATGCATTCTTAATTGGTGAAAAATTTATTAACAATTCAAACATCGCAATGATCTTGGGAGATAATTTTTTTTATGGTCAGAATTTATCTAAATTATTACGTGATTGTGCAAAATTAAAAAAAGGTGCTAAAGTAGTGCTTCATAATGTAAAAAATCCTGAGTCATTTGGTGTAGCAAAAACTGATAAAAAAAATAAGAAAATTTTAAAAATTGTAGAAAAACCTAAAAAATTTATCTCAAATTATGCGGTAACAGGTCTCTATTTTTTTGATAAGAAAGTTGTTAATTATGCAAAAAAACTCAAACCATCTAAAAGAGGAGAGCTTGAGATAATTGATTTAATTTATCAATATAAAAAAACTAATAAACTTTCTGCAGAATTTATTGGAAGAGGTGGTGCTTGGTTAGATACAGGTTCTATAAGTGATTATTATAAAACTTCTGCTTTTGTACAAGCTATTGAAAATAGACAAGGCTTCAAAATAGCTTGTCTTGAGGAAATCGCATTGCTCAATAAATGGATTAATAAAAAGGATATTTTGAATTCAATTAAATTTTATGGCAATTGTGAATATTCATCATATCTTAAAAAATTGATTCAATGATAAAAAAAACAAAATTTAAAGATTTAATTTTAATTAATAATGTCTCTTTTAAAGATAACAGGGGTTATTTTAGAGAATTGCTAAAAGAAAAATATTTGAACAGAAAATTTCCCTTTCTTGTTATGTCTTTTTCAAAAAAAAATGTAATTAGAGGTCTCCATCTTCAGACAAAAAATTCTCAAGGAAAATTCATTAGCGTAATAAAAGGAAAAATATTTGATGTGGTTGTTGATTTAAGAAAAAAATCTAAAACATTCGGCAAAAGTTTTTCAGTTATATTAAGTGAAAAAAATGCAAAATCTATTTTTATTCCTCCTGGTTTTGCCCATGGATTTTGTACTTTATCTAATGAAAATTATATTGTTTATAGTTGTACAAAATATAGAGATGCAAAACATGAGACGGGTATTAGATTTGATGACAAAGATCTTAAAATCAGATGGCCAATTAAAAAACCAGTAATGTCTAAAAAAGAC
>CACCFV010000007.1 GCA_902544985.1 uncultured Pelagibacteraceae bacterium | reverse complement strand
TTTTGTGTAAAATATTATTATGAAAAAATACCTCTTAGCAATAATTTTAAGTATATTTATCAGTTCAGTTGCAATAGCTCGAAGCACAGGATGTAAAGAAGGAAATTGTGAAAACGGTTTTGGTAAGTGGGTTTACACAGATAAAACTACCTACGAAGGTGAGTGGGTAGGTACTAAGAAAAATGGACAAGGAGTTGAAACTTGGCCTAACGGATACATATACAAAGGTGAATTCAAAAATAGTGAATGGAGTGGCGTAGGTATTTTAACTTTTCCAGATGGTTCAACTTATGAAGGTGAATGGGCAAAAGGTTTTATGAACGGCAAGGGAACTTTCACTTGGTCTGATGGCACTCAAAAAACAGGAATATGGAAAAATGGAAAGTTACAAGATTAAATGTCAAAAGAGAATTTTTTAAATAAAGTAAAATATTTATCTGAGACTACAAAACAGTTTGGTGGCTTGGTACTAATAATTCTCATAATATCACTATCGTTTTTTGTGCTTAACATAATGTTTGGTGGTGGTGATGAATTAGTAAGAAAAATGAAACTTGAAGAGGAGAGGATTGCTAAAGAGAAAAAATTAAGTGAATTAATTTCTAAATTGCCTTCAGGGATATTAGTAACCTTTGATGGCACAGATCATTTTAAGTTAACGGATGAAGTTTATGAGCAAGTTTGTAAAGCTACAAAATTAATTCCTCAACGTGCAATTATGGGAGCAAATTTTCTTAATTTTAGAGCACATGAAATTTACACAATAAATGGTAATAAGATTGATGAAACATTTGTTAAGTGGGATGAGGAGAAAAACAAGTGTTTTGCAGGGTTCACAGTGAGTGGAAATAATGTTGGGGTAGACGAGTCAATAACTGTAAGTGGTGAAGCATTAAGTTTTTTAAGTACCGGAATTGATACTAGAGTTTATTATATTAAAAATTTTTAGGGGGAAAGTAACAATATTATGGATTTAATTTTGTCCTAATTTCATATAACTTAATTAAAATTTATGTCCGAGCCAGTTATCAAATGTGAGAATGTATATAAAATATTTGGAGCAAACGCTCAAAAGATGCTTCAAGACTCGAATGGGAATGTTGATGCTAAAACTTTTCAAGAAAATGGTTGTATTGTTGGTGTAAACAACGCCTCTTTTGAAGTTTCAAAAGGAGAAATGTTAGTTGTTATGGGTTTATCTGGTTCAGGTAAATCGACTTTGTTAAGATGTATCTCTAGATTGACTGATGCAACGGGTGGTAAAATTTTTATAGAGGGCCAGGATTTATTACAATTAAATAATAAAGATCTTATAGATCTTAGAAGAAATAAAATGGGAATGGTTTTCCAAAGCTTTGCTTTACTTCCGCACAAAACAGTTGTGGAAAACATTGCTTTCCCACTTCAAATTAAAGGAGTCAAAACTGAAGACAGCATAAATAAAGCAATGGATATGGTTAAATTAGTTGGACTTGAAGGTAGAGAAAATTATTTTCCTAGAGAACTTTCAGGAGGACAACAACAAAGAGTAGGTATAGCAAGATCTTTAGCAGTTGAGCCAGATATTTGGTTCCTAGATGAGCCTTTTTCAGCTTTGGATCCGTTAATTAGAAAAGAGATGCAAGATGAGTTTTTAAGACTTCAAGATAAGTTACAAAAAACAATTATGTTTATTACGCATGATTTTGATGAGGCTTTAAAACTTGCTGACAGAATTGCAATTATGAAAGATGGAATAATTGAGCAGTTAGATACACCAGCTAATATTGTTTTAAATCCAGCCACTGAGTATGTAAGAAAATTTACTGAAGAAGTGCCGAGAGAAAAAGTTTTATTGATTAAGGATGTTATGGATACATCGAAAGATAATTTAGGTGATTTAAAAGTCTCTAAAAATGAAATCATAGAAAATGTTGCAGAAAAAATTCTTACACAGGAAAAAATAGTCGCTGTAGTTGATAACAATAATGAGATTATAGGCTCTATCAATCCAACAAAAATAATCAATACAGTCTTTGGAGGAAGAAAAAATAATAATTAAATTATGGAATTTTTAAAGAAATATCCTAAAACTTTTCAGTGGTTATTTTTATTAATTGTATTTTTTGCTTTATGCTTCGCGATTGATGTTCCTGAAACATATAAGTTTATTAGGGGACAAGCAGAATTTGTCAAAGATCCTAATCAAAGTAGTTATGTATTTTTAGGTAAAGAGGTAAGATATTACGCTTTTGATGTCTTTTGGAGATTACCTCCATTGCTTGGATGGTTGCCCATCTGGATTAATGACTCATTGTTTTTCTTAATGAACGAATGGATGCCAATTGAAGTTTGGAATGAAGATACTCAAGAATTTAAAAGTCGACCTATAGTTTTACAAATTAGTAGAAATTTGACTGCCTTTATGACTTTTTTAATAGAATTAATAAGAGAGATTTTACTGGGAGGTCTCGAAACAATTGTTGCCTTCACCAGTTGGGATTGGATAGATAAAAACCCATGGGCTGAATTACCAGGATTACCTTGGACTATTGTTGCAGCAGGTGCAGCATTACTTTCTTATAAGTTAAGCGGTAAAGGTCTAGCTTTGTTTGCAGGTTTAACCATGGTTTACATTTCCGTGTTTGGTCAATGGAAACCTTCCATGCAAACTCTTTCATTTATATTAGTCGCTGCTCCTTTATCTTTTATTTTTGGACTTGGATTAGGAATAGCAGCTTTTAAAAGTAAACGTGTAGAAAAAGCTTTATATCCAATATTGCTAGTGATGCAAACGATGCCACAATATGCTGTATTGGTTCCAGCATTAGTTCTTTTTGGAGTAGGTGACCATGCTGCTGTAATTATTACTATGGTTGTAGCAATACCACCGATGATATTATTAACTCTTTTAGGTCTAAGAGCAGTGCCTCCAGAAGTTATTGAAGCTGGAAGGATGAGCGGATGTAATAATTTTCAATTAATGTTTAAAGTATTAATTCCAACTGCTAGGAGAGATATTTTAATTGGAGTTAATCAAGTCATCATGGTGTGTTTTTCAATGGCAGTTATCTCTGCATTTATTGGAGCGAAAGGTTTAGGGTTTAATTTATTGTTAGCTCTAAACCAATTAAATATTGGATTAGCTTTAGAGGCGGGCTTATGTATCAGTTTAATTGCAATTCTTTTAGATAAAATGTCTTTAGCTTGGGCAAATAAACAAACAGACTATTTTGGTAATCTTACCTTCTATCAAAGAAACAAAAATCTTTTATTTTTTGGGGTTATATTTGTTGTTGGAATAATATTAGCTTACATTGGAACTTTTTTATTCAAAGATACTTTTAATTATTTATTTGAAATTCCACATAACAAAGGAATATCAACTGCTGATTTTTGGAACAAAGGAGTAGATTGGATTTTTGAGACTTTCTTTGTTTATATTAAAGCGTTCAATACATGGTTGATACAAGATGTACTTCAGCCAATGAGAGCATTGTATTTAAGAATGCCTGCAATCGCTACGATAGTTTTAGTTGTTGGTGCAGGATATTTAATTGGTGGCTTACGTTCAGCATTGGTAGTTTGTGCTTTGACACTTTTTATTGCATTCAGCCCTTGGTGGGATAGAGCTTTAGTCACAGCATATATGGCAACTTTTGGAGTTATAGTTTCTTGTATCATTGGATTTACAGTAGGAACTCTATGTTTTCAAAATAAACATTCAGCAAACTTTATGTTGGGTGTTTGTGATATTTTTCAAACATTCCCATCTTTTGTATATTTAATTCCAGTGATGATGCTATTTGGTATTACCGACACATCTGTACTTATTGCGGTTATAGTTTATGCAACAATACCCGCTACAAGATATACGATTGAAGGGCTTAGAAGTGTTCCAGCTGGTCTGCACGATGCAGCAACTATGTCGGGTGTAAATAAGTTTCAAAGATTGACTAAAATTGAATTTCCTTTGGCATTCCCGCACATGATGCTTGGTATAAATCAAACAATTGTTTTTGCTTTATTCATGGTAATTATCGGGGCATTTATTGGAACAGAGGATTTAGGTCAATATATATTAAAAGCATTATCAGATAAAAAAGGTGCTGGAATTGGATTAACACTTGGTATTTGTGTGGCTTTCATAGCTTTAATATTTGATAATTTAATTAGAGCCTATGTCCAAAAAAGAAAAAAACACCTAGGTATTGATTAATCTAAGATTATTTATCTAAAAAAGTTTTTGATGAATCATCCATAGCTGATGCCCATGGTGTGTGGTGAATAGGAGCAACTGAACCAGTCACTGGAGATGAAAAAGATTTATTTCTGTAAGTTGAAATATCTTCAACTTTATGATGTTCCCATTCTTTAAAATGTTTTCTTATTAACTCAAAATCAATTTTTGGATAATCAGACATTTCATGAATTTCTTTTGTATATTCAGTTTGAAAATCAATCATTTGATCTGGGTTTTCTAGCTTTTCTTCCATTGCGACCCATTTATTAATATCTTTTTCAACATCACCATTACTAGGGATTTTGATCTTATTCATAATAACATCTCTTGCGTACCAAGCCTGGCAATCAAACATGTTAAACGTATGGAATTGATCTTGCATGCCAAGATATAAAAGTTTGTGATTATCTTGCCAAACTACTCCTTTATATAATTTTGGCGGATAAAGTCTGTTTCTAGTTTTTAATTGTAAATTTTCTTCTAAAAATGGAAAATGATGAAGGTAACCAGTGCATAAAATTACAACGTCAGCCTCTTGTTCAGTGCCATCTTTAAAGATTGCTTTTTTTCCTACCAATTTGTCAAGATAATGAACCTCTTTCATTCCATTAGGCCATTTAAATCCCATCGGGTTATGTCGATAACCAATAGTAACACTTTTAGCTCCGTATTTATTGCACTGAAGTGCGATGTCTTCTGCAGAATAACTACTACCTAGCACTATTACATTTTTATTTCTAAACTCTTCTGCATCTCTAAAATCATGAGAATGCATTATTCTTCCAGGAAATGTATCCATTCCTTTGTATTCTGGAATAAATGGAACTGAAAAGTGACCTGTTGATACAACAACAAAATCAAAATTATCTTTTAATACTTTATTATTAACTTTATCTTGATAACTAAGCTCAAATTTGTCATTTTTAAAAATAGTATTAATAACTCTAGTATTAAATTTTATCTTATTTTTTAAATTCCCCTTGCTTACTCTTCCAACAATATAATCATATAAAACTTCTCTAGGTGGGAAAGATGGTATTGGCTTTCCAAAGTGCTCATCAAAGGAATAATCTGCAAACTCTAAACACTCTTTTGGTCCATTTGACCAAAGATATCTATACATGCTGTTAGGTACAGGGTCTCCGTATTGATCAGATCCTGTTCGCCAACTGTAATTCCACAAACCTCCCCAATTATCTTGTTTTTCAAAACAAACAACTTCAGGGATTTTTTCACCATTTTTTTCTGCTAATTCAAAAGACCGTAACATTGATAGTCCACAAGGCCCTGCACCAATAATAGCTACTTTTTTCATTTATCTACAAATTAAATAATTATTTATGTATTTTACTAACAAAATGATGACAATTACAATAAAATAATTATTTGTTATGAAAAATATTTTAGTTATCGGCGGAGGCGCAATGGGCTCTGCATTTACAATCCCAAGTTTAGAAAATAAAAATAATGTGACAATTAGTGAACCTTATAGCAAAAGGTTCATTAAAGACTTATCCTCAAAAAAAAAATTTCATTCTGCTCTTAAGATAAAATTACCAAAACAATTACGATTTAGAAAATTTTCCAAAAATTTATTAAAAGAAAATTTTGACTTGATAGTAATAGCCTTAAGTCTTCCAGGTATTGACTTTATTGGCAAAGAATTAAAAGATTTAAAGGTTAAAACTCCAATTTTGGTTTTGACTAAAGGATTAAAATTTGAAAAAAAAAAGAATAAGATTTTAACAATTTCAGATCAGCTTCAAAAAAACTATAATTTAAAAAATATTTCAGTCCTAAAAGGGCCTTGTTTGGCAAAGGAATTAGCCAGAAAAAATCAAACTAGTGTAATTATAGCAAACAAGAATATTAAAATTGCAAAATCTATTGGAAGAAAAATCTCTACAAAATATTATTTAACAGAATACTCAAAAGATGTGGTTGGAGTAGAAGTGTGTTCAGCAATAAAGAATATATATTCAATGATAATTGGAGCTGGTCAAAGCCTTAATTCTTCATCAAATTTATTTCAAAAGGCAATCCTTGAAATGAGATACTTAAACAAATATTTCAAAGGTAAAGATGAAACTATTTTTGGGCTTGCTGGGGTAGGTGACTTATATGTTAGTGCTACAGGTGGAAGAAATAGTAAGATGGGTGGCTTTTTAGGAAAAGGATTTACATTTAAAACTGCAAAAAAAAGATTTATGCCCAAAGAAACTGTTGAAGGTGAAGAACTTGCAAAAGAAATTGCACCATTTATTTTAAAAAAAATTGATAAGAGGAAAATTCCATTGATGATTAATTTACTTAAAACAATTAAAGAGAATAAAAAACTAAAAATAAAAGTTTAAAATAGACCTTCTATATCACCATCTTTATTAAGCTTAATAGAGTCCGCTGCGGGTACTCTTGGAAGTCCCGGCATTGTCATGATTGCTCCACAAACAACAACAATAAATTCTGCACCTGATGAAAGCCTAATCTCCCTAATTGGCAAAGAATGACCTGTCGGAGCACCTTTTAGACTTGGATCTGTAGAAAAACTATATTGAGTTTTCGCAACACATATAGGTAATTCACCATATCCAGCATCTTCAAAGTTTTTTAATTGATCTCTTATCTTTGTATCTGCGATAACTTCATCTGCTCTATAAATCTCTTTTGCTATAGTTTCTATCTTTTTGAAAAGGGGAGTTTTGCTTTCATATAAAAATTTAAATTTAGCTGCACTTTTCTCACATAAATCTATTACATGTTTAGCTAAATCTTTTGTTCCTTCACCACCATCAGCCCAGTGCTTACAAATACTAGCATTTACTCCTAGCTTTTTACAGAACTCAACTAAAGCATTTACCTCTTTATCTGTGTCTTTTATAAAGTGATTTATGGCTACAGCCACTGGTAAACCAAATTTTTTTACGTTTTCAATATGTCTTTCAAGGTTTATCAATCCTTTCTTAAGTGCATCAACATTTTCATTTTTTAAATCATCTTTTGCAACACCACCATGCATCTTTAAAGCTCTTATAGTTGCAACTATAACAACGCAACTTGGTTTTAAATTTGATTTTCTACATTTAATATCTAAAAATTTTTCAGCTCCTAAATCTGCACCGAAACCTGCTTCAGTTACAACATAGTCAGCAAGTTTTAATCCAGCTTTAGTTGCAATTACTGAATTACATCCATGTGCAATATTTGCGAACGGTCCACCGTGAATTATTGCAGGATTATTTTCCAATGTTTGTGTAATATTGGGTCTGATTGCTTCTTTTAGCAAAACAGTCATTGGTCCATGAGCATTTAAATCTTTAGCATAAATCGGTTTTTTTTCTCGAGTGTATGCTACTGTAATATTTCCAATCCTATTTTCTAAATCCTCAAGATTATTAGCAAGACAAAAGATAGCCATTATCTCAGAAGCAACCGTAATATCAAAACCATCTTCTCTTGGAAAACCATTAGCAACACCACCAAGATTAATATTTATTGATCTTAATGCTCTGTCGTTCATATCCATAACTCTTTTCCAAACGACTCTTCTAACATCTATATTTAATTTATTTCCCCAGTAGATATGATTATCAATTAATGCTGACAAAAGATTATGAGCGGATGTTATTGCATGAAAATCTCCAGTGAAGTGAAGATTAATTTGTTCCATAGGGACCACTTGTGCATATCCACCTCCTGCAGCGCCACCTTTCATTCCAAAAGACGGACCCAGACTTGGTTCCCTTAAGCATACAATAGATTTTTTTCCAATTTTATTTAGCCCATCGTTTAATCCGACGGAAGTGGTTGTTTTACCTTCTCCAGCTGGAGTTGGAGTTATTGCCGTAACTAAAATTAATTTACCCTCTGGCTTATCTTTTAATGTATCTAAGTATTCCAAGTTTATTTTTGCAATATGTCTGCCCATCGGGCTAAAAGCTGAACTTTCGTCTGGAACATTTACTTTCGCTAAGATTTCCTTTATCGGAAGCATTTTTGCTTCACGAGCAATTTGAATGTCTGATTTTATGTCGCTCATTGAATTTTATATAAAATAATAAAAAACTGGTCGATTAGTATCTCTTTTTAAAGCCTTTGGAAATATCTAAAAATTATATATAAAAAAAATATGAACTATTTATACTCATTATTATAAAATTTAGTCATGCAAAAATATTCAGTTTTTAGTCTTGTTAAAAATGCCCTTTCAAATCACGAAAATTGGGACTTAGCTTGGAAAGACCCAACTCCTAAGAAAGAGTATGATGTTGTTATTATCGGTGGTGGCGGGCATGGTTTAGCAACAGCATATTATCTAGCTAAAGAACATAATATTACCAATGTTGCTATAATAGAAAAAGGTTGGATCGGTGGAGGTAATGTTGGTCGAAACACTACAATAATTAGATCAAATTATATGCATGATGACAATGCATTATTCAGCGAATTTGGAATGGATCTTTGGAGAAGAATGAGTCAAGATTTGAATTACAATGTGATGTTTTCTCCAAGAGGAATAATAAATCTTGCTCACTCAGATGCACAAATGAATACTTATGCTCGAAGAGGAAACTCAATGAGATTAAACGGTATCGATGCAGTTCTCTTAAATAGGGAAGAAGTGAGAGAAATTATTCCTATGGCTGATTTTTCTGAGAATGTACGATTTCCAATCTTTGGTGGATTAATGCAGCCTAGTGCTGGAACAGCTAGACACGATGCTGTAGCTTGGGGTTATGCACGTCAGGCAGACGATATGGGTGTAGACATAATTCAAAATTGTGAAGTAATTGGATTTGATGTGTCTGCAGGAAAAATTAATGGAGTGAGAACTTCTCGTGGAGACATTAAAGCAAAAAAAATTGGATTATGTGTTGCAGGTAGTACAAATATTTTAGCTGAAAAATTAAATATGACATTGCCAATTGAGACTCATCTTCTACAAGCATGTGTATCTGAGCCAGTAAAACCAATTTTAGATAAAGTAGTTACTTTTGGTGCTGGACATTTTTATATAAGCCAGTCTGACAAAGGTGAAATGGTTATGGGTGGTGATCTTGATGGCTACAATAGTTATGCACAAAGAGGTAATCTTCCAACTCTTCAACATGTTTTAACTGAAGGGATTGCAATGATGCCTTTCCTAAGTAAATTAAAAATGCTTAGAACTTGGGGTGGAATAATGGATATGTCTATGGACGGCTCACCAATAATAGACAAAACCCATATTGAAGGTTTGTATTTAAATTGTGGTTGGTGCTATGGTGGATTTAAAGCAACACCTGCATCTGGTTGGACATTTGCACATACGATCGCGCAAGATAGAGTTCATGAATTAAATGCTGGCTATAGTTTAAATAGATTTAATACTGGTCACTTACTTGACGAAAAGGGACTTGGTACCAAAACCTGGATTTCGTAAATGCTCCATATTAAATGTCCACACTGTGGAATGAGATCACAGAATGAATTTTCATATGGTGGTGATGCAACTGTTAAACGACCAGAATTAGGTAAAGAAATATCTGATCAAGATTGGGATAATTTTGTTTACAATAGAAAAAGTCTAAGAGGAAAGCATTGGGAATTATGGCAACATTTGTCAGGCTGCAGACAATGGATTAAAGTTCAACGAGATACATCTACCCACGAAATTTTTAAAACTCTTAAAGCAAACGAAGATATTTCATAATGACACAAAGTTTTAGATTAGAAAGTGGTGGATTAATAAATAGAGATAAAAAAATTTCTTTTAAATTCAACGGTAGAAATTATTTTGGTTATGAAGGAGATACTCTTGCATCAGCATTGATAGCAAATGGAGTTCATTTAGTCGGAAGAAGTTTTAAGTATCACAGGCCGAGGGGCTTTTTTGGAGCAGGTGTTGATGAACCTTATGCAATTGTTCAATTATATAGAAATGGTGAAACAGATCCCAATGTTAAAGCTACAGAACAAGAGCTTTTTGAGGGTCTCGAGGCAAAAAGTGTAAATTGTTGGCCTAGTGTAAACTTTGATATTGGAGCTATAAACAACTTTTTAAGAATATTTCTACCAGCTGGATTTTATTATAAAACTTTTATGTGGCCAAAAAGTTTTTGGTTTAAAATTTATGAACCATTTATAAGAAGAGCAGCAGGATTTGGAACTGCATCAATCAAACATGATAAAGAAAGATATGAACATAAATATGAATACTGCGATTTGTTAATCACAGGCTCAGGCCCATCTGGATTAGCAAGCGCTTATTCAGCTGCAAAAAATGGAGCCAAAGTTATTCTGGCTGAGGATAAATCAAGATTTGGAGGAACTTTATTAACAAGCGAAGTAAATATTGGGAATCAATCAGGTAAAGAGTGGGCAGATAGTATTATTTCAGAGCTCAAAGAAATGCCTAATGTCACTGTAAAAAATAGATCTCAAGTTTTTGGTTATTATGATCATAATATGTTAGTAATGTCTGAAAGACTAAGTGATCATTTACCTAAAACAAAAAAATTTCATCCAAAGCAGAGACTTTGGTATATTAGAGCAAAGGAAGTATTAATCTCATCTGGATCTATAGAGAGACCCATTGTATTTGGTAATAATGATACACCAGGAGTAATTTTGTCTTCAGCTGCTAAGGAATACATGAAAGTGTATGGGGTATTAGTTGGAAAAAAGCCTCTTGTTTTTACAAATAATGACAGCGGTTATGAAACAGCAATTGAATTTAAAAAGAACGGCATAGATCCTATAATCTTAGATACAAGAAAAGAACCTCAATCAGAAATTATTGAAGAAGCAAAAAATATGAATATTAATATAAAAAATTCATATGTGGTCGTAGCTGCTCAAGGATATAAAAAGGTAAAATCAGCTGACATAGCTAAAATTTCAGATGATAAAGAAGAACTTGGATCAGTTGAAAATATAAAATGTGATTGCATTTGTGTTTCTGGTTTTTGGACTCCTACAATTCATTTGGCATCACAATCAGGAAATAAAACAAAATTTAAAGAGGAAATTGATGCATTTGTCCCTGGTGTATCTAAACAAAATGAAAAAACTTTAGGGGCTGCAAATGGGATTTACACTTTGGAAGAGACTTTAAAAGACTCCTTTGAAAAAGGAAATCAAATTTCAAAAGAAATTACTAATAATGATATCAAGGTTTCCTTTCCTAATGTTGTAGAAAAAAAATCTACAGCACATGATAAATTTTGGTGCGTACCGTTACCAAAGGGAAAAAATTACAAACGGTTTTTAGATTTTCAAAATGATGTTGCAGTTTCTGATATAGAGATAGCTCTTAAAGAAGGGTATAGATCTATTGAACATGTAAAAAGATATACTACACTTGGTATGGCTACTGACCAAGGTAAGACAAGCAATCTTAATGGTTTACAACTAGTGTCGAAAATTGAAAATAAAGTTGTACCAGCAGTTGGGCATACAACCTTTAGACCACCCTACTCACCAGTTTCTATTGGAGCAATTGTTGGAAGGGAAGTAGGAAAACATTCAAAACCAACAAGAAAATCTCCAATGCATTCATGGCATGAAAAAAATAATGCAGTCTTTGTTGATGCAGGTGTATGGTTAAGACCAAGATATTATAAACGTGGTGATGAAAATTTATTTGAGGCATCAAAAAGAGAGGCTAAAAATGTAAGAACTAATGTTGGTGTTTGTGACGTTACCACTTTAGGTAAAATTGATATTAAAGGACCAGATGCAGCAGAGCTTCTAAATAGAGTTTATACAAATGCATGGTTAAAATTACCGGTCGGCAAAGCACGATATGGTGTGATGTTGAGAGAAGATGGAATTGTTATGGATGATGGAACAACAACAAGAATATCAGAAAATCATTACCATATGACTACAACAACTGCTCAAGCTGCTAATGTTCTATCACATCTAGAATATTACTTACAACTTGTTTGGCCAGAGTTAAATGTTAATGTAGTTTCAACTACTGAACAATGGGCGGGAGCAGCAATTGCTGGACCAAAATCAAGAGAAGTATTAAAAAAACTTTTTCCAAAGTCTGATGTTACGAATGAAGGACTTCCTTTTATGGGTTATATGGAAGGTGATTTGTTTGGAGTAAAAGCTAAAATTTTTAGAATTTCATTCTCTGGTGAACTTGCATACGAAGTAAATGTTGAGTCAGATTATGGATATTTTATGTGGGAAAAAATAATAGAAGTTGGTGAAGAGTTTGGAATTCAACCATATGGAACGGAAGCACTTTCAACATTAAGAATTGAGATGGGACATGTCGCAGGTTCAGAGCTTGATGGAAGAACTATTCCTTATGACAATTCTCTTGAGGGACTTCTTAGCAAAAAGAAAGATTTTATTGGAAAAAGATCTTTATCAAGAAAAGCTTTTGCAGCTGAAGATAGACAAAAAATTGTTGGTGTTGTCCCATTAGATAAAAAAACAAGTATTCCGGAAGGATCTCATTTAGTTAAAGATTCAAATGCACCACTTCCAAATCCAAAATTAGGTTATATTTCAGCTTCATGTTGGAGTGTTGAACACGATAATCCATTTTCTTTAGCAATTTTAAAAGATGGTAAGAATATGATAGGAGAAAAGCTATTCGTAATGTCACCTCTTAAAAATAAAGTAATTCCAGTTGAGATAGTGTCTTCACATTATGTTGACCCAAAAGGTGAGCGAGTGAGATCATGAGTTTAATTTCTGCGCTAGCCAATGTTCATCATCAAGGACAATTTGGAGACTTTGAGGACAAAAAAGGCGATGACTTGTTAAAAATTTCAGAAAAAAAAAATTTATTAATTGTTCAAATAGTACAGTTCAAAAATTCTAATATTCAAATTGAAAGTATTGATATTGACGGTTTAAAACTAAAAGACTCTTCGTTGAATGTGGCTTTCAATGAAAATACAAGAATCTTATGGAATGGCCCAAAAAATTGGCTGTTAGTATCCTCAAAAAAAGATTTAATTAAAAATATTTCTTTAACATGTAAAGAAACTGATTTTGCAGTTACTGATTTATCTCATTCAAGAGCTGTAATTGAAATAGAGGGAAATTATGTATTAGAAGTTTTAAAAAAAGGATCACCATTTAATTTTGATATTTTAAAAAAAAATAATTCAATAAATTCTCTTTATAATAATATTGCTTTTACAGTAGACTTACTTAATGACAAGCCATCCAAAGTAAGGTTATTCACATTAAGGAGTTTTGGGGAGTCTTTATACCATTCTATTACTGATGCATCATTAGAGTTTGGATACGAAAATAAATAGCTTAGATTAATCTCTAGTAGCTATATAAACTCCTATTGACGTTATCAAAAAACCTAAGAGATCAATTACTGTTAAGGTTTCCCCTAAAAAAAACCAAGCCATCAAAGCAGATGTTGTAGGGATAAGAAAAAAAATTGAGACTGTCTTACTTGCGGAATTTTTTTTGATTAAAAACATTAAAATTGTAAAAGCACCAAAAGACACAAGAAGTATTTGGTGACCCATTGCTAGAAAAAATGTTTTTGTGAAGGCTATATATGGTTTTGTAAAAAATATGACTACGAGGATATGAAAAAAACAGCCTCCTATAGCTTGATAAAAATTACTTACGGACAAAGGCAAATTATAACTTAATTTTTTTTGCCAAATTGTTGATGCTGTTATTGAAATTAATGCTATTATTGTTGCAACTAGCCCAAGCAATGGAATCTTCGATCCTAGATCTAATCCTAAAACTAGTGTTGCACCAAAAAATCCAAGCAAAACACCAATCCATTGTTTAAAAGTAACCTTTTCATTTAAGATTGGTCCACTAAGAATATTTGTTAAGATTGGTTGAAGAGTTACAATTAATGCAGCAATACTTGTAGGCATACCAATAGAAATTGAGTAAAAAACTCCTCCTAGATATAAACCATGGAAAAGAACACCACTTAGAACTGATTCAATTAAGTTTTTTCTTTTTATTATAATTGAATTTTTAGAATAAATTGAAAATAACAAGAATCCAACTGCTACAAAAAAAAATCGAAAAGTTAAAGCAGCAAATGGATCGCTATTATCAATGATTGGTTTGGTTGTTATAAATGCAGATGACCAAAGAATGATAAAAATAAAAGGAAAAATTTTGATCATGTTAAAAAATGTAGTAAAATGTGATGAATTACTACAACATTCTATAAGAAATAAAACTTATTTTGGACAATTTATTAATTGTAGCCTCTTACCAAATCAAATAATTTAAACTTATGATTTTGAGATTTTTAAAACTTAGTTTATTTTTTACGTCATTTTTATTTTTGACGGGTTTTGTTCCTTTACCAGCCATGGTTGGTCCTGCAATTACAGCAGTTACATCAGGAAATTTGGTTAAAGCTACTGCGCAACTAGTCTTCGATAATGAATTCAAAAAAAAAACAGGCAAAAGCTCTTTAAGTTATATTACAGAAGAAGTGTCAAAAAATAATCAACAAATGCGAATTAATAAAGATTTTAAAAATTTAGTAGAAAAGAGAGTAAAAGTAGTTCATCAAAAATTGGTTGACCAAAACAACGAGTCAAAGATAATTAAAGATTTTAAACTTTTAGTTGAAAAAAGAGTTAAATTTACGCATAAAAAACTGAAACAACAAAAAATTAATCAGTAAGATTTAAAAGGATCAATTTTTTTTGGTTTGTTTCTTTGCACCATAACTCATAACTTTCACACATTCTCCATAAGTGATCAAATGCACGTTGAGAAATTTCTAAAGGAAAATGACTTTTAGTATAATAGAGTTCTGGGTACTGGATTAATTGTTTAATCATCATTTCTCTTTGTATTTTTAGTAACTTCATTGTCTCTTCAGGAATTTTTTCTTTTTTTTTCTTTAATTCTTCAAACCAATCGTCATGAAATTTCCCACTACTTACTTCTTTATAAGTATCCGATCCAATAAAACCATCTATGGCATCTATATTAGAAAAACCACTATTTTTTTTTTTAATTTCTGAAACCTCTAAATATATTTTTTCTGCTACATATAAAATATATGGTTTGTCTTTAGATTTCATTATTTACGATATTTTTTCATTGCCGCATTGGCCAATATCAAATTTGGATCTAAAAAAATTTTTGAAGTCTTTACTTTTTTAAAAGATTTGAATGCGAATATGGCTATCGGTAATTCAGTACAACCTAAAATTATCTTTTTACATTTTTTTTTAATCAAATAATTTATGGCTGGTTTAATAATTTTGCTGGCAGCTTTTACATTTCCCATTTTGACAAATTTTATTGCTTTATTTACAGAATTTTTTTGTAAAGAAATATTTGGAAAAATAAGATTATAATTTTTGTCAAAAAATTTATTGTAAACACCAGTGTTTAAAGTACCCTCAGTTGCTAATAGTCCAATTGATGAATTTTTCTTACATGTTTTTTTTGTGTGAATAAATACCTCTTTGGGCATGTTTATAATTGGTAATTTTATTTTTTTTCTTAAATCATCATACCAATAGTGTGCTGTATTACACGGAATAACAATAAACTTACATTTACTTTTTTTAAGTGTATTACATCCATGTAATAAACTTTTTAATACCAATGAGTATTTTTTTTCAATTTTTTTATTTTTTTTTCGATTTGATAAATTCCTAGTTTGTACACCTATGGACTCTGGTCTTCCAGGAATATTTGATTTGTTGAAAAGAAGAAATAAAGGATATTCTTGATCAATTTTTCCTCGATAAAGGATTGCAAGTTTGTTACAAAAGTCTAGGCCAGCTTGTGTGCCCATGCCACCTAAAATTCCAATCATTATATTTTTATTTATTGATTTAAAATTTTTCTTATTGGCTACAAATATACAAATATTATCAAATTGTAAATCTTATAGCCAATAATCTATGTAATGAAAATTATGCAGTTTTTAAGTTAACTGCTGAAGGACCTTTAGGACCATCTTCAACATCGAAAGTCAAAGCTTGACCCTCATCTAAACCGTTCATACCAGCATCTCTTACAGCTGAAACATGTACAAACACATCTTTTTCTTTATCATCTCTTTCAATAAAACCAAAACCTTTGGTTGGATTGAACCACTTTACTTTTCCTTGTAGACTCATATTTTTCTTCTTACTTTTTGTTTGTTAATTTATTACTTAAATTTAAGTAATGATGACTTTCTTTATAATTTAATTAGTTTTGTCAACAAAATAGATCAATACTTAAAATTTAATTTTTAAGTGTTGTTTATTAACTTTGATAAATAAATAGAATTTTTATCCTCTTTATAATGTGCAAACGGTTTACAGGGCTTAAATCCGCATAAATCAAATAATTTTCTTGCTGGTTTAAAGAATATTCCTGCTCCAGTTTCTATGCTAATTCGTTTAATATTCAATTTTTTAGCCTCATCAAACAAATGATCAATAAGTTTTATTCCATTCCCTTTATTTCTAAAATCATCATGTAATCTTATTGATTTAAATTCACCATGATCTTTTTCTAAAATTTTAAGAGCACCACAACCTATCAATTTTTCATTATCCCATAAGCTCCAAAACTTAATAGATGATACTTTTAAACCTTCGATATCTAAAACATGCGCACTTCCCTCTGGAGAAGCCGCCCTTAGTTCTACAAAATGTTTTTTTAAGAGTTCATTAACATCTGAATTTTCAAAGTTACCCTCAATAGTTTTAAACATTATAAAATTTTTGTTAAATGACCCATTTTTCTTTTATCTTTAATTTCTTTTTTAAGATAATCAAAAAAAAATTCATTTTTCTTTAAATCTATTTTTTGTCTGTATGGTGTAATTTGATTACCTATAAGGTTAATCATCTCTGCATTATGTAATTTCTTCAAAGGAATTTGATCTAAAGAACAAACTGCTCTTACATGATTTTCAAATTGACTGATATTAAAAGCATTAATAGTTAAATGTCCAGAATTATGAACTCTTGGTGCTATTTCATTCACGTAAAGATTATCATTTCGATCAACGAAAAATTCGACACAAAGTGTGCCAATGTATTTTAATTCTTCAGAAATTTGTTTACTCCATTCTCTAGATTGTTCTTTAATTTTTTGACTTATGTCAGCAGGAATTTTGGATTTTTTTAAAATTTGATTTTCGTGTATATTTTCTATTGCCTCATAAATTTCATATCTGTTATTACCAAATCTTGTAATTATTACTGAAATTTCTTTTTTTAATTTAACCAATTTTTCAAGAATATATTCTTTTGAAAAATCAATATTTAATCCATTCAAATCATTTAGTGATTTGATGGGATATTGACCCTTTCCATCATAACCCATGGTTGTTGTTTTTAAAATTCCTGGCAAAAAATCACCAAGGGATTCTAAATCAGATTTTTTTTCTATACCAACATACCTTGTTGTTCTGATATTCAATTTATTAACAAAATCTTTTTCAGCTAAACGATGTTGTATTAATCTATTTATCGATGGCTTTGGATTAACATTTTTAAATTTATTAATTTCATTTAAAGTTTCATAGGGAATGTTTTCAAATTCATATGTAACTATACTTACTTTTCCTGCAAAATTATTAATCTTATTTTTATCTTTGTAATCACCAAATATAAATTCATCGCAAAAATTTTGTGCAGGAGCATCTTGATCATCAGAGTAAATTATAGTTTTAATATTTAATTTTTTTGCAGCAACAGACAACATACTTCCTAATTGACCGCCACCAAGTATTCCTAATTTAATTTCAGACATTAAATTATTTTGGTTTTTTTCTAACTGATTTTGTTTGAGATGTTCTCCAACTTTTAAGTTTAGATCTTACCAAAGGATTATTGTTGGAAATAATTGATGCAGCAAGTATCGCTGCATTTATTGCTCCATCATCTCCTATTGCTAAAGTCCCCACAGGGATACCTTTTGGCATTTGAGCAATAGATAATAAGCTGTCTAAACCTTTAAGTTTTTTACTTTCAATCGGAACACCCAATACTGGTACTTGAGTAAGTGCAGCTATCATCCCAGGTAAATGTGCTGATCCTCCAGCACCTGCAATGATAACACCGATATTATTTTTTTCTGCATCAGATGCGTATTTGTACATTCTCATTGGTGTTCTATGAGCAGAAATAATCTTTATTTCTAAAGGAACTTTTAGCTTTTCTAATATTTGTTTTGCTAATTTCATTGTCTTAAAGTCAGATTGACTACCCATAACAATTGAAACTTTTAGATTTTTTTTATTCATGAGTTATTTATTCAAACTTTATTTCAAAAAATTGTTTAAATTTCAATAAATTAATAGAATTTCAAATACATATTGATATGGTTTGATAAAATCAAACTCATGAAATTTAAGATTGATAATTTACAATATTGTAATTGGACAAGAGAAGTTTTTGAGATTAACAGACAAGCAGAGTTGGATGCTGTCCACGTAACGATTGTTTATCATGAAGACTATAATGAACTTCTCAATGAAATTAAGAAATGGCAAAAACTTTTTGAAGAAAACTCTGATTTAATTTTTCACGGTACTAGCTTCAAGGATATTGAGAAAGCTAAATTAGAAAAAAAAACCTCAATTTTCTTTGGTTTTCAAAACTGTTCACCAATTGAGGATGACATATATTTAGTTGAAAAAGTACATCAACTTGGATGTCGTTTTATGCAATTAACTTATAATAACCAATCTCTTCTCGCAACTGGCTGTTATGAAAAAATTGATAGTGGAGTAACTAATTTTGGGCGTGAAGTTATAAAAGAAATGAACAGAGTTGGAATAGTTATAGACATGTCTCACTCTGCTGAAAAAAGTACATTAGATGCAATTGAAATTAGTGAAAAACCTATTGCGATTACACATGCTAACCCTAGCTTTTGGCATGCTGCTAAAAGAAATAAATCTAATGATTTATTAAAAGTTTTAAGTGATAGTGGAGGGATGTTGGGTTTTTCATTATATCCTCATCATTTAAAAAATAATAATAATTGTTCCTTAGATAGCTTCTGTGAGATGATTGCCAGAACTTCGGATATAATGAATATCAAAAATATTGGCATTGGATCTGATTTATGTTTGAATCAGCCCGATAAGATTGTGGAATGGATGAGAAACGGCACTTGGTCTAAAAGTAAAAATTATGGAGAGGGATCTAAAAACAAACCGGGCTTTCCTAAACAACCAGATTGGTTTGAAGATGCTAGAGGTTTTTTTAATATAGAAAAGGGATTAAGAAAAGTTGGATTTTCAGAAGAAGAAACTAATGGGATATTAGGTAACAATTGGTATAATTTTTATAGAAATATTTAGAACATGAAAGTTGAATTAAGAGATCCAAACATAATAATGAAATTGTCTAGACTAGGGTCTTTTCATCAATCTAAATTATCATTTTTAAGAAGTTTTTTGTATGAATTCAAAGATTGGGAATACAAAAGAGATTTATTCGATTTAGATTCTAGTGGATTTGGAGTAGCAATATATTCTTTTAAAAAAAATAAAAGAGTTTACTCATTAGTTTGTTTTGCTAACAAGATAGATGACAATGATAGATCAGATAGAGTTATTGCAACAAAATGGGATGCTGCCTTTACTTTGCATGATGGAGTTCCTTCAAATAAAGATATTCAAAGATTGAAGAATGAAGTTCCAAGACAAGAGGTTGGTAGACTTTCATATAAAGAGCTAACTTTATCTAGAGCAAATAAATCAGTTAGAGTTTTTAATCACGTAGTTGAGAAGTTAAGTGAAGGTAATCAGCCAGATTTAAATTTATTAGAAAAAGTTGGATACTTATATAGAACTACCGCTGTTTATGGTTCTGGAAAGTTTGGTTTAGCAGATAGATTTAGAATAAAAAATAGGGCAGAAATTAATGGACCATTTAGATTAGAAATGATGTTGGTATATTTAGTAAGGCAATTCACTTTTGATCAAGTTAATCATGTAGCAAAGCATAAAAATCCAAAGAAAGCTGTTCATTTAGATCCAAAAATTTGTAGAAACCTTGGCATTGGAAATTCAACTGGATTAGGAATGGCACCTTTTATTGTAAATCATCCTACCTTGTTGAATAATTGGATCTTATCAAGAGAAATCGCATTAAAAGAAATTAGAGAAATTAAAAATGTAAATTCAAAAGACTCAGATTTATTCAAAAAATGTGTCAAAGGTTCCTTAAAGAATATAACCAGTTGGAATTCTGAAAGTGAATTTCAAATAAAAAAAATAAATTCACTACTTTTTAATGTAAAAAAATTTTTAGAATTTATCGAAAATCAACTAGATTTTACAACTCCATATCCTTTCAATCAAATATATTTATGGTTAGAGAAAGAAACTTGTGAGGAAACTATTGAGTATATCGTGTCTATGATGATGGAACCTTTTGATAAAATTGTTGAGCCATTAATAAAAAAGATGAGCTCAGATGAGGAAAAGTATTTTAGAATTCCCACAGAACGAACAGTTTTGGATCTCAAAAATATTTTAAAACAAAGATATCCAGATATCCTTAAGATTGATTTCAAAGACAAATCAAATTTAAGAAATTTTTGGTTTATTTCTAAAAATAAGGAAGAGCCTAGGTATGCAGATCGTTTTGAGGAAGGAGGTGCAGAATTAGAACAACCTCTTGCAATTGCTAGAGATATTAAAAAACTAAATGATCAATTAATTTCATGTAAAGATGATTTAACTATTGATAGATTTTTAATGAATAATGCAGATTTAAGACACGTTGTAAGACGCGCATTTATTATTGAAAAATTCCCTTATGCTGAGATACAAGATAATACAATTAGTGCAAATGTTGTCCCAATTGACATGTTAAGATTAAAATTATCTTTTTTTGGTGCGTTAAAATTTGATCCTAGATCAGATAAATGGTTAAGAATTTGCATGTTTCAAGGAGCACCACTTCCAAATGAATTAAAAGATTATAATCAGCATTGGGTTTATTGCTGATTAAATTTTATGAAATCCTTGAGTGAAATTGAAACAACCTCAAAACGTGCGAGTAGAGCATTGGGTTATTCTTGGGGAATAAGCGAAGAAGTTGGAAAAAGTGTAAGATTACTAGAAATGTTTAACTTTGAGGGAGTTAAAAATTTAAATCAATATTTAAATGAAAAAAAAGAAAAAAAGTTTGAGGATCTTAATTTAATTAATCAAAATAATGAATGTGCTGAATTTTCTTACTGCCCAATTATTTTAGGTGTAAGTTTTTTAGATCAAATTGAAAAAATTGAAAAAATAAAAACTATTAATTTTTCCAAAATTGCATACCCATTACTATTTTTACCATTTCTTAGTAGAAGCTCAGAGGTTATTGGTAAAAAAATTTTTTTTAAGTTTGAAAAAAATGAATTTCTATTAAATATTAATGTTAATATTTCCACAAACTTATTAAATAAAAATTGTCCAAATATTGCAAATAACGTAGAAGTAAAAATTTTAGAAAATAATGACAATTTTACTGAGCAAGATTGGAAAAGTTTATATCAATTATCAGAAAAAACTTTTGTTGAAGAAACAGAAAGTTTAAAAAAAGGGGCAGCAGGGGCGGGTTTAACTGATAATGATTGAAGATGATAAAATAAAAGATCAGCATAACACAAACTCTGATGAATTAGATGATATCTGTGATGAATGTAAAAAAACTGATGAAAGTGTTACCCAAAATTTAATTTTGACTGGATTTAAAATTTGTAAATCATGCAGGGTTTCGAAAACAATCTTTCCAATTTAGATACTATTTATTGGTAAAGCATTCATTCTACTCATAACAAAAGATATTGATAAAAAAGCAATAATTAAAAATGATAAAAATATTATGCCAAACGCTTTAAAATTAGATTTTAAATTTAAAATTTGTTTTGTTGAAATAATTAAACTTGCAAAAATCCAGAATTGAGTAAGAAAAATGATTGGTATCATTAATTCGGGGGTTAATGCAAAAAATCTTAGTAAACCTGGCGAATGAGCAAAACCAACCGCTACCAGAACTTTTTTAAAAGGTACTTTTGTTTGTTTATCCGGAAATAATTTTACACCAATCACATAAATAAAAATTGCCCAAATGAACCATGTTAAAATTGCCGTAAGACCAGACATACCTATAGCTGTTTTTACCACAGTATTTGCAGCCACAGCTCCAGCTACACCATCTAATATCATTATTAAACCCGCAAAATATATCGCAGCTTCACCAAAATTTTTATTATCACTATAAAGTGTTTTATCTAATTTTATAGATTTAAAAATTATATTTAAAAATTCAGCAAACATTTATTTTTTTTTATTTTTTTGTTCTTTGTAAGATACAATTAACGGAAATAGTAATAATGCAATAGCAATGATAATGCAAACTACAATAATGAAACTCTTTGTCATTTATGATTTTAAGGGGAGCGCAAACTCCCCTAAAAAAAATAATTAACCTGATACCACTTCTCTTGTGTTAGCGTTATAAGATTCCTTAAATGGAATATCAACTATAACGGCATCAACAGGTGTTCCTGGTTTATCTGAATATTTCTCTGGTAAATGAACTTTAAATTTAGTTCCAACTTTACCTTTAGGAAAGCCATTGGCATTTAAAGTTCCATCAAATGGAACATATCCCATAGCAATATTAGTTTTCTTTTCAGGATGCCACCACGGTGATGTTACAAAACCAACTGGATCACCACCATCTGCATTAGATATCAACCAAAAATCTGGTGCATAATCATCAATTGGTTTTCCTCCTAACTCAAGACCAACCAACTGTAACTTATATGGTTTTTTTCCAGCTTTGATTTCAGCGCCCATTTTTTCAAGAGCTTTTTTTCCTACGTAATCAGAAGTTTTTTTCCATTCTCCTTTTCCTGATAAAGAAACTTGATAACCTAAATTACACTGGAAAGGGTTATGTTGTTGATCCATATCTTGACCCCAAGAAAGTATCCCAGCTTGAATTCTTCTGTGGTGAGCAGGGGCAATAACCATTAGCTGGTGTTTTTTTCCGGCTTCAAGAACAGCATTCCACATCTCATCAGCATATAAAGTTGCGTCCCTTAAATATATTTCATATCCAGCTTCACCTGAAAAACCTGATTGAGAGATAACACAACTTCTTCCGGCAATCTTAACCTCAGCTAAACCATAGAAAGGCATATTTTCTAAATCAACCTGATCACCTAGCAAATCTTTCATAAGCGCTTTTGATTTAGGCCCTTGAATTTGAACTGGACATGCATCAATTTCTTCGATGGTGCAATTAAATTTACCGTCTGCATTAACACCTTGAAGATACATTCCTATGTCCGAGTCTGATAAAGAAAACCAAAATTCATCTTTTGCAATTCTTAAAAGTATTGGATCATTTAAAACTCCTCCGTAAGCGTTACATAAAATTACATATCTTGCTCGCATCGGAGAGATTTTTGTTGCATCTCGAGTTATCACGTAATCAACAAATTTTTCTGCATCAGGACCCTTTACTTGGATCTGTCTTTCAACAGCAACATTCCACATAGTTACATGATTTACAATTGCATCATACTCAACCATTGCACCACCATCCTCAGGTTTCACATATCCCCTAGGATGATAAATTCTATTATAAACAGTTGCTCTCCAACAACCCGCTTGCATTGATAAATGCCAATATGGAGATTTTCTTACTCTTGTCGAAATTAACATTTCAACTTTTGTTGGCCCACTTTGTCTTAAATTGTATGGTACTTTTCGATCTGACTGATCAACAGAAGTAACATGTTTTAGTTTAGTATAGTCAAATTCTTTAGACATAACCATTCTCCTTCAACCACTTGTTTGTTTCCTTCAAGCCGCCGAATGTATAAATGTGGAAGAAATCAGTATGCGATTTAACTTTCCCAATTAAATCATTAGGGTCTTTAGGTTTTAATAAATCTAACGCCTTACTAAAATTAGATTTAAGAAAATTTAGAGAATTTTTTGCACCAACAATATTAGCAAATTTTATTAAGCTAGATATTTTTAGAGGCCCAGTAATTCCCACATGCACTGGTACACTTTGTTTAGAAACAAAATCTATAATAGGCTGTGGATCTAATAACCATTGGGTTACGATGTAATCAGCATAAGGCTTTTTATCTATCATAGCTTTTTCTAAATCTGAGTCGGATATATCAGGACTCCCCTCTGGGTGTCCAGCAATTCCTATTGTCATCTTCTCAAAATAACCAGTCTCTAAAAGTTGAAACGAGCTATCAAATTTTCCCATTGGTTCTCTCCCTCCACCAATTACTAAAACTTGTTTAACCCCACCATCTTTACACCTTGAGACATAATCTTTTAGTTGATTTTCATCCAGCATTGACCTTGCAGGAAAATGAGGAACAGGATTAAAACCCCTTTTAACTAACTCAACTGCCTGTTGAGCTGTTTCTCTATAGTCACCCCCTGGAAGCATTGTGATATAAACATCTTTTACTTGAGGTACTGTATCAAGATCTGTCTGAGGGCCTATTTCAAGAGAAAATTTCATTATAAGATCTTTATCTTTTTTGAAAAAGGTGTCAATTTAATATCAAATGAAAATAATTTTAATAATGGGACTACCTGGATCTGGAAAAACTACGTTAGCAAACGAACTTGGTCCAATGTTAAACGCTAAAAGATTGAACGCAGATGAAGTTAGAAAAGAGGCGAATGATTGGGATTTTTCTGAGAAAGGAAGAAAAAGACAAGCAAAAAGAATGGCTGACTTTGCAATAAAATTGAAAAATGATGGAAATTATGTTGTAGCAGATTTTATTTGTCCTACTCCTGAGGCAAGAAGTTTATTTCCAGCAGATTTTATTATTTGGGTAGATACAATTAAGGAGGGTAGGTTTGATGATACAAATAAAATGTTTGTAAAACCTGATAAGTATGACTTTCATGTAACAACTCAAGATGCTAAAAATTGGGCTCCAAAGATATATGAGAAATTAAAATAATGACTTACAAGTGGGATAATAAAAAACCAACTGCTCAAATGCTTGGAAGATGGCAACCATTTCATGATGGTCACTATACTTTATTTAAGGAAATAATTAAGAAAACTGGACAAGTTTGTATTCAAATCAGAGACGTACAAGGTGTTGATGATAATCCATTTGATTTTGAAACAGTAAAAAAAAATATTGAAGATAAACTTAATCCAGAATTCGAGGGACGTTTTAAAATTATGTTAGTTCCCAATATTACAAACATTTGTTATGGAAGAGGTGTTGGTTACAAAATAGAAGAAATTGTTTTACCTGAGGAAATACAAAAAATTTCAGCTACTAAAATAAGAGCAAAGATGAGAGAAGAGGGTAAGCTTAAATAGTTTTTAATGAATATCAAAATCATCAATCAGAATAAAGATATAGCAAGAGTTATTATTAATGAGCCAAAAACATACAACTCTTTATCTTACAAAAATTTGAAAGATTTAATTAATGTTTTAAAAAAATTAGACAAAGATAAAAAGGTTAAAGTTATTATTCTTGAGGGTGCTGGAAAAGGTTTTAGTGCAGGTCATAATTTAAAAGAAGTAAAAGACTTAAAGAAAAAAGAAAGATATAAAAAATTATTTAATCTTTGTTCAAAGCTAATGCTTCAAATAGTTGAGGGTAAAAAACCAGTTATTGCAAAAGTTCACGGTGCAGCTTATGCAGCAGGATGTCAATTAGTTGCTAGTTGTGATTTAGCTTACAGCACAAAAGATGCACTTTTTGCAACACCAGGAGTAAATATTGGATTGTTTTGTAGTACTCCTATGGTTGCAGTTAGCAGAAAGATTAATAGAAAACCTATGATGAAGATGCTTCTTACTGGTGAACCAATTAAAGCAAATTACGCAAAGGAAATTGGTTTAATTAATGATTATTTTTCAAAATCAAAATTAAATAGCGAGACGATGAAAATTGCAAAAAAAATTGCATCAAAATCAAATTTAGCAATCAAAATTGGAAAACAAGCTTTTTATAAGCAGTTAGAAATGCCTCTAAGAAAAGCGTACTCGTATACCAGTCAAATGATGACATACAATATGATGGCTATGGATGCAAAAGAAGGTATTTCAGCTTTTTTAGAAAAAAGAAAACCAAAGTGGAGAAATAAGTGAAAGTAAAAAATATTCTAACAATTATCTTAATAATAATTGGTATATATTTTATTTTTACCTTTAGAGACCATAATTTTAAAAGATCTATCGATGCTTGTATTGCAGGTAGTCAAAAGTTAGATCAACCAATGACTATTGAAGAAGCTAAGAAGTTTTGTGAAGGAAAGATAAAGAGTAAAAAGTAAATAGAGTGGAAAATATAAAAGAAATTTTAAAAAAATATAAAAATATTGCTCTAGTAGGTGCAAGTAAAGATTTAACAAAAACATCATCTATTGTTATGAAATATTTACAAGACAATGGTTTTAAAGTTTATCCAGTCAATCCATCCATGAAAGGTGAAAAAATATTAGGAGAAAAAGTTTTTGGAAATATTTCAGAGATTGATAATCCAGTAGAAATAGTAGATGTGTTTAGGCCATCGAATGAAGTTGTCACAATTGCAGAAGAAACTGTCAAAATAAATGCAAAGGTATTATGGTTGCAATTAGACATTAGCAACGAAGAAGCAAAAAAAATTGTTGAGACAAATGACATCATTTACATTGATAATAAATGTACGAAGATAGAGTACGAAAAATACTTTAATTAATTAATAATTAAATTTTTAAAAAGATGTTAAAAAAATTCGAGATAATATTTAAAGTCTTTATTATTCTTTTTTTTTCAATTTCAATAACTAAAGCTGAATTACTGAAACCTAATAGTGATATAAAACCTTCCAAAGTTGTTGAGATTCAATTAAGTGGTCTTCAAAAAAACGACTTAAATTATAAAGATAGTGGGATTGAGCAAACCTGGAATTTTGCACATCCCAGTAACAAAAAAAATACTGGCCCTCTACCAAATTTCAAAATGATGATTAAAGGCAACTCATATCAAATGCTCTTAAATCACTTAAGCCATACAATTACACAGGTTGGAGGTGGTGACAAATGGGCACAATTTGAGGTGATAATTTTAGATAAAGATAAGATTTATCATAAGTTCAACTGGCAAGTGGAAAAATATACTGCTGAAGGACCCCTTAAGGATTGTTGGTTGACCACAATGGTTTCTAGCCCAATAGCACTAGGAAGTTCAATTTGATTATCCATAATACAATTTTGTTTCGTTATAAGTAAAAATTTAGTAGGAATCATTTAATGAAATCTAAAGCAAAAGTCGTCGTAGTCGGTGGAGGAGTTGTTGGAGTAAGCGCTCTTTATCATTTAGCAAAAAAAGGTTGGTCAGATGTTGTTTTAGTTGAAAGAAAAGAATTAACCTCAGGCTCAACTTGGCATGCAGCAGGTTTGCTACCTCTTTTTAATATGAGCTATTCTGTTGGTCAACTTCACAAGTATGCAGTAAATCTTTATAAAAAGTTAGAGGAAGAGACTGGTAAGAATGTTGGTTTCAGTGTTGTTTCTAATATCCGTTTAGCTAGTACCAAAGATAGAATGGATGAGTATCATCAATATGCTGGTGTAGCTAAAACAATTGGTGTTGATGTAAAATTTTTGACGCCTCAACAAGTTAAAGAAATTTGGCCGCTTTGTCATACTGATGATTTAGTTGGAGCAATTCAACACCCTGAAGATGGATACATTCAACCCGCAGATTTAACGCAAGCGTTAGCTACCGGGGCAAGGAACAGAGGAGCTGAGATTTATAGAAACACAGCAGTGTTATCAATGAGACAAACTAAAGGGGGATGGATTGTTGAAACAGACAAAGGATCAATTGAATGTGAACATGTCATTTCATGTTCAGGAAATTTTGCAAGACAAACTGGTGAAATGGTTGGATTAGATATTCCAGTCATACCTGTTGAACATCAATATATTGTGACTGAACCACATCCAGAGATACAAAAAAGAAAAAAAGAAGGTCTTCCAGAAATGGGTGTATTAAGAGATAGTGATAGTAGATGGTACATGAGAGAAGAGGCTGGTGGATTAATATTAGGTCCCTATGAAGATGGTGCACCAGCATGTTATGTCGAAGGTCCTTCAAAAGACTCTGAATATGAATTGTTTCAAGAGGATTTAGATAGACTTGCTCCGCATATCGAAGGAGCAATACATAGAGTTCCAGCATTTGGAGAAGTTGGAGTGAAAAAAGTTTATAATGGTGCAATATGTTACACACCAGATGGTAATCCTATTGTTGGTCCAGCCTGGGGACTTAAAAATTTTTGGATTAATGAGGGACATAGTTTTGGAATAACTGCAGCAGGTGGAGCGGGCTGGCAATTAGCAGAATGGATTATTGATGGTGAACCGACGATTGATATGCTTGGTGTTGAACCAAGACGTTACGGAAATTATGCAACAAAATCTTATCTCAAAGCAAAAAATGAAGAAGCTTACAGTCATGTTTTTATTGTTCATTATCCTGATGAAGAAAGACCAGCTGCTAGACCTTTAAGAACATCTCCTTGTTATGAAAGAATGAAAAATCTTGGTGCTGTCTTTGGACAAAAATTTGGATGGGAAAGACCAAACTTTTTTGCAACAGATGGTATGGAACAAAAAGATCATTGGTCATTTAGAAGATCAAAATGGTTTGATGCAATTAAGAAAGAATGTGAGAACGTTAAAAAGAATGTTGGACTTTTAGATATGACAGCTTTTGCAAAATGTAGAATAAAAGGTCCAAAGGCTGAGGAATTTTTAGACTACTTAGTTGCTAACAAACTTCCAAAAAAAATCGGAAGAATTAATTTGTGTCATGCGCTAAATACTAAAGGTGGTGTTCACTCTGAGTTTACAATTATGAAAGAAGCTGAAAATAGTTATTATTTGGTTTCAGCTGGAGCGAATTTGAGATTAGACCATGATTGGATTCAAAAATGGATGCCAACTGATGGTTCGGTTATATTTGAAGACTTAACAAATAGTACAGGTGTGCTTGTTGTAGCAGGCCCAAAAGCTAGAGAACTTATGCAAAAAGTTTCAACTGATGATTTTTCAAATGAAAATTTTAAATGGTTAACTGCAAAAAATGTTAATGTTGGATATGCTCCAGTAAATGCTATGAGAGTAAATTTTGTTGGTGAACTTGGTTGGGAATTACATCACCCAATTGAATATCAAAACCATATTTTTGATAAATTAATGGAAGCAGGTAAGGATCTCGGTCTTAAACCTTTTGGCATCAGAGCGATGAACAGTTTAAGAGTAGAAAAATCTTATAAACTTGTGGGAACTGAACTATCAATTGAGTATTCACCTTATGAGTCTGGCCTAGACAGATTTATTCATCCAAACAAGGGTAATTTCATAGGACTTGATGCACTAAACAAATGGAGAGAAAAGGGTTTTGATAATAAATTAGTAACACTAGAGGTTCATGACACAACAGACTCAGATGTTTTAGGTAACAATCCAATTTATAAAGATGACAAAGTCGTTGGGCGAGCAACAGGAGGGGAATACGGATTTAGATTAGATAAATCTATTGCCTTAGCCATGGTGAAACCTGATTTAGCAAATGTTGGAGAAAAACTTAAAGTTGATATTCTAGGAAAAATGTATGAGGCTACAATAGTAGAGGAAAGTCCATACGATGCTGAAAATAAACTTTTGAGAGCCTAATGAAAATTTTAGTCGCAGTAAAAAGAGTAATTGATTACAATGTTCAAGTCAGAGTTAAAGAGGATAACACTGGTGTAGTAACTGAAAATGTTAAGATGTCTACCAATCCACCAGATGATAATGCGATTGAGGAGGCAGTAAAAATCAAAGAGTCAGGAAAAGCGACCGAAGTAGTTGCAGTAAGTGTTGGAGAAGAGAAAGCTCAAGAAACTGTTCGTAAAGCATTAGCGGTTGGAGCTGATAGAGGCATTCTTATTAAAGCTGATGGAATTTTAGAACCTTTAGCCGTTTCTAAATTATTACAAAAAATTGTTGAAAAAGAAAAACCAGATTTAGTTTTTATGGGAAAACAAGCAATTGATGATGATTGTAATCAAACAGGTCAAATGTTAAGTGCTTTACTAAATTGGCCTCAAGCAACATTTGCTTCAAAGATAGAGATTAAGGATAAAAAACTTGAAGTTATGAGAGAGATTGATGAAGGATTAGAGACAATAGAGATTAATATTCCTGCTATTGTAACTTGTGATTTAAGACTTAATGAACCAAGATATGCGTCTTTGCCTAACATAATGAAGGCTAAAAAGAAACCTATTGAGCAAATAAATGCGTCAGATTTAGGAGTAGATACATCACCAAGAATCGAGCAAATTAAGGTTGAAGAACCACCAAAAAGAAAAGCTGGAATAAAAGTAAAAAGTGTGGCTGAGCTAGTGCAAAAATTAAAAAATGAGGCTAAAGTAATATAATGTCAGTTTTATTAGTTGCAGAACATAACAATAAAGAACTCAAACCTTTTACACTTAATGCTGTAACTGCGGCCTCTCAAATGAATACCGATCTTCATGCTGTAATTATTGGTAATAACTGTGGAGATGTAGCAAAAAAATTATCAGAGTTACCTTTGGTCAAAAAAGTAATTCAAGTAGAAGCAGCTCATTACGAAAACTTTGTGGCAGAAAATTTTGCACCAGTAATAGTGAAATTGGCAGAAAACTATTCTCATGTTGTTTGTTCAGCTAATACATTTGGTAAAAATTTGATGCCAAGGATTGCAGCTTCTCTAGATACTTCTCAAGTCAGTGATATTATTAAGGTAATTTCTGCAGATACATTTTTAAGACCAATTTATGCAGGAAATGCATTTGCAACAGTAAAAAGCAAGGATCCAAAAAAATGTATAACAATTAGACCAACTTCTTTTGATCCATGTGAGAGTTCAGGCGGATCTGCGCCAATTGAAAAAGCTGAACCTAGTGAAGAGTTTAGTAATACAAAATTTGTAAAAAGAGAGGAAATTAAGTCAGATAGACCAGAGCTTGGAACTGCAAGAGTAGTTGTTTCTGGAGGAAGAGGAATGCAGAGTGGAGATAATTTTAAATTAATTACTTCTGTTGCTGACAAATTAAATGCCGCTATTGGAGCATCAAGAGCAGCTGTGGATGCCGGATATATAAGCAACGATCATCAAGTGGGTCAAACTGGAAAAGTTGTAGTTCCAGATTTATATATTGCTATTGGTATTTCTGGTGCAATTCAGCACTTAGCTGGAATGAAAGAAAGTAAGGTGATTGTCGCAATCAATAAGGATGGTGAAGCTCCAATTTTTAGTGTTGCAGACTATGGTCTAGAAGCTGATCTTTTTGAAGCAGTACCCCAATTTATTGAGGAACTGAACAAATTAAACACTATACAAAAATAATATAATCTGTAAAAAATTGTTATGTCCAGAGAGTCAATGGAATACGATGTTGTAATTGTTGGTGGAGGACCATCAGGATTAACGACTGCTATTAAATTAAAACAATTAAATTCAAATTTAAATATTTGTGTTTTAGAGAAAGCATCTGAGATCGGTGCACATATATTAAGTGGAAATGTTTTTGAAACTAGAGCACTGGACGAATTAATTCCAAATTGGAAAGATTTGAATCCACCTATAAAAACAAAAGTCACTAAGGAAAAATTTTTATTTTTAGGAAAAACAAAATCTTTAAGTTGGCCTACGTGGTTGCTACCTGCTGTTCAAAAAAATCATAAAAATTATATTATAAGTCTTGCAAATTTATGTAGGTGGCTTGCTGAGCAAGCAGAAATACTTGGTGTAGAGATATTTCCAGGGTTTCCTGCAAGTGAGATTTTATTTAATGATGATGGCTCCGTTAAAGGTGTAGCCACTCAGGACATGGGTATAGACAAACAAGGAAATAAAAAAGATAGTTTTGAACCAGGTATTGAACTTATAGGCAAGGTTACAGTTTTTGCTGAAGGTTGTCGCGGTCATTTAGGAAAACAATTGATTAAAAAATTTAATCTAAATAAAGACAAAGATCCTCAACAATATGGAATTGGATTTAAAGAAATCTGGGAAATAGATGAAAAAAATCATGAAGAGGGATTGGTGATGCATACTGCTGGATGGCCTTTAGATAATAACACTTATGGTGGGAGTTTTATTTATCATGCTGAAAACAAACAAGTTTTTTTAGGATATGTAATAGGCTTAGATTATCAAAATCCTCATCTTTCTCCTTTTGATGAGTTTCAAAGATTTAAAACACATCCATCAATAAAAAAAATTATAGAAGGTGGAAAAAGAATTTCTTATGGCGCTAGAGCTTTAATTGAAGGGGGTATTCAAAGTTTACCAAAAATGTTTATGCCAGGTGCATTACTTATTGGATGTGACGCGGGAACTTTAAACATGCCAAAAATAAAAGGATCTCACACTGCTATGAAAAGTGGAATTTTAGCTGCAGAGGCTATCAATGAACATATTCAGTTTAAAAAAGATTTATCATTATATGAGGAATTATTTAAAAAAAGCTGGTTATATAAAGAACTGTATCAAGCAAGAAATGTAAAACCTAGTTTTAGTTGGGGTTTAATTTTAGGTATAATTTTTACAGGAATTGATCAAATTTTATTTAGAGGAAAACTTCCATTTACATTAAGACATAAGCATTCCGATCATGAAACCTTAAAACCTGCAGATAAAATGCCGAAAATTGATTATCCTAAACCTGACAATGTGATTACTTTTGATAAAACAAGCTCAGTTTATTTGACTGGAACTAATCACGAGGATAATCAGCCAGTGCATTTACAACTAAAAGATAAAGATCTACCAATAAAATATACTCTTGAGAAATATGACGAACCAGCACAAAGATATTGTCCAGCTGGAGTTTATGAGGTTCAAAAAGAAAATGATATAAACAAATTTGTTATTAACGCTCAGAACTGTATTCATTGTAAAACTTGTGATATTAAAGAACCTTCTCAAAATATAGTTTGGGTCACTCCAGAAGGAGGTGGTGGACCAAAGTATGGAAATATGTAATTAGCTATCTTAGAAAATTAGCAAAAATTATTACTATACCAATAATACTTAGCCAAATAATAAGATTTTTCAAAAAAACTTTTTTATTTTTATTTGCATAATAAAAACCTGGGAAGACCAGTGCAATTACTAATAAAAGATATATGACTGATAAAATATTTTCACCCATAATCCAAATTTATCTTATGAAAGATCTATAGCAAATTTTTTAAGTGTTTCGATTGGTAAAACTTTCAATGTATTTTCGTGTGTTCGTTTCAAAAAAATTGGACAACCTTTTCCAGCCTCTACTGCTCTTGCATACCAAGTTGCGCAAACACACCAGCCGTCTCCATCTTTTAAACCTGGAAACCCAAACTCTGGATGAGGTGTGATTAAATCATTTCCAGCTTCTTTACACCATTCCAAAAACTCTGTTGTAACTTTTGCACAAACAGTATGTAACCCGTGATCATTTTCATCAGTATTACAACAACCATCTCTATACCAACCAGTTAAAGGATCAAGAGAACATTCCTCTAATTTTTCTCCAAGAACATTTTTTTGAATCTTATCCATTGAAAACATCAAATGTTTTTTTATCTATATCTAAATTAAATGAAAAAGATCTTCTTTCTCCTTCTCTTTTAAAAGGGTAAGCAGTATGCATTAAGTAATTTGGAAATATAATCATATCCCCAACTTTTGGATTATGGTTATACAAACTATTACTTAAGAAAGATTTTGATCCATGTATAAAATCTATTGTTCCATTTGTTTTAAGTCTTTTTGTACCTTTGGTAATATTTTTGGGAATTTTTAAATAACCAACACCTGAGATGTTACCGCTATGAAAATGAACCGGGTTATACTCATTTTTATATTGTCTGACTATCCAAAAACTTTTTAAGTTTATTTTTTTTAAATTCTTATTGGTGCTTTTTTTTATATATTTTTTTACATTCATTTTTATGAATTTAAAAAGATATTTGTTCACAAATGTGGTTGACAATCTTATTTCTTGTTTAACTTGACCAACAAGTTTTTTTGAGTAGTCACTTTTTTTTAATCTTGATTTGTTATTTACAATCAAATCAACTTCTTTATTAATTAAATTTATAATTTTTACAGGAATTTTAGTTACAGCAATTTTGGGACCAAAAGGTTTTAAGACTCTCATAATTTATTAAATTTTTGTTGGATTGGGTTGACCTTTATAAACTTTTTCTGGGTCAAATTTTTTTTCTTTTTCAGTGAATTTCATCTGAACTTCTCTACCATTTTCAATTGGTCCAAGTGGTATAGATCTATAAAAACAAGATCTATAACCTACGTGACAACTAGCTCCGTCTCCAATATCAACAGAAAGCCAAACCGAGTCTTGGTCATCATCAATTTTGATTTCAGTTACTTTTTGAATGAAACCACTGGTTTTGCCTTTATGCCAGATAGCTTTTCTTGATCTGCTATAGTAGTGAGCTTCTTTTGTTTCAATTGTTTTTTTTAATGCCTCAACGTTCATATAACCATGCATTAAAATTTCTTTTGTTTGAGAGCACATTGTAATGACAGGTATTAAACCATCATTATCAAATTTAGGTGATAGAAGATTTCCCTCTTCAATTTCCACTACATTTTCTCTTTTTTTGAACATATTCGGTGATTATGTAGCACATATAAAGATATATTAAATATTTTAAAAATGCGCATTTATATGTATAAACCCCACCATGAAGTTAGTTAAAGACATTGATAATAATCAAAATTCAAAGAAGATCTCTGACAAAGAAGCAGAAGAAGCTTTTAAAACAATTTTGTCGTGGATGGGTGAGGATCCTAATCGAGAGGGATTATTAGAAACTCCGAAAAGAGTTGTTAAAGCATTTAAAGAGTATTTTAAAGGTTATAAGGAAGATCCTATTCAAGTTTTAGATAAAACCTTTGGTGATGTGGATGGGTATGATGACATGGTTATTCAAAAAAATATCTCAGTTCAAAGTCATTGCGAACATCATATGGCACCAATAATTGGTAAAGCTCACGTAGCTTACATACCTAATGAGAGAGTTGTTGGATTAAGTAAATTAGCAAGAGTGGTCGAAGTTTTTTCTAAAAGATTACAAACTCAGGAAAGATTAACTATGCAGATTGCGAATACACTAATGCAATCTTTAGACGCCAAAGGAGTAGCAGTTACAATAGACTCAACTCATCAATGTATGACTATGAGAGGGATTAAAAAGGAACAAGCTACAACAGTCACAAATTATTATTTAGGTCAATTCAAAGAAGATTTAAGCTATCAAAACAGATATTTAAGGTTAATAAGCAATTCAAAAGATTAAAAGTGTCAAACCAATTTAAAGCATTAGTTTTAAATCAAGAAGGTGACAACTTTACAAGAGAAGTAAAATCATTAGACAAAAGTTTTTTAAAACATGGTGACGTAACAATCAAAGTTGATTATTCAGATCTTAATTTTAAAGATGGAATGATTTTAAAAAATGGTGGTAGGTTAGTAAAAGAGTTCCCCCATATTCCTGGGATTGATTTTTCAGGAACTGTTTTAGAAAGTGAAAATTCAAAATTTAAATCAGGTGACGAGGTAATTTTAACTGGTTTTAGAGTTGGTGAAATTTTTTATGGTGGATATTCTCAAATAGCAAAAGTTAATGGTGATTTCTTAGTAAAGAAACCAAGTGATTTAACAACTAAACAGGCAATGATCTTAGGCACTGCAGGTTTTACATCTCTAATGGCAGCATTTGCGATAAAAGCTCGAGAGGAAATATTGCTTGGTGCAAAAGTAAATGATGTCTTAGTTACAGGTGCAACTGGTGGAGTCGGAAGTATTGCGGTTATGATATTAAATAAGATGGGATACAATGTTACTGCGGTCTCAGGTAAAGATTCTAAAGCTGATTACTTAAAATCATTAGGTGCTAAAAATGTTATAAATCGCGGTGAATTTGATAAAGATCCAAAACTTATAGATAAAGGTTTATGGGATGGTGTAGTCGATACAGTTGGAGGTAAAATTTTAGCTAATGCGATTGTTCAAACTAATTCAAATGGAATTATTGCAGTGTGTGGTAACACAAGCACAAATGAACTTAATACAAATGTTATTCCTTTTATGTTACGTGGAATAAAACTTTGGGGAATGGACTCAGCTAATTGTAGTATCAAAAGAAGAGAATTTATTTGGGGAGAAGCAGCTAAATTAATTGATTTTAACTTAATGGAAAAATCTATTCAAACTGTTAGCTTGGAGGAGTTAATTAAAACTTATCCTAAAATATTAAAGGGTGAAATTTCTGGAAGAGTTTTAGTTGATTTAAATAAATAATGGACTGGGATAAACTTAAAATTTTTCATGCAGTTGCAGAAGCAGGAAGTTTTACTAACGCAACAATAAATCTAAATCTTAGTCAATCTGCGATAAGTAGACAAATTCAATCTTTGGAACAAGACTTAAAAGTTCAATTATTTGAGAGACACGCAAGAGGTCTTACGCTCACCGAAAATGGAGAGTATGTATTTAAGACTGCACACGAAGTTATAAGTAAACTCAAAGAAGTGGAAACTTCACTAGGAGATCAAAAAAATAAACCAACAGGAAAATTGACAATTACAACAGTTAGAAGTTTTGGAACTCATTGGTTGACACCTAGAATTGAGGAATTTATGCGGTTAAATCCCGAGGTTGAAATTGAGTTGATTTTTGAGGATAAGGAGTTGGACTTAAGTACAAGACAAGCAGATATTGGTATTTTTATGAGAAGACCTAAACAATTAAATTATATTCAAAAAAAGCTTATAGATCTAAAATATTATATTTATGGGTCTAACAAATATTTAGAAAAATATGGCATGCCAAAAACTGTGAGTGACTTAAATAAACACAAATTCATATCATTTGGAAAAGGAGCACCTTCCCCAGTTTATAATCCAGAGTGGGCATTAAAGTTAGGCATGCATGACGGAAAAAAAAGAAAACCTATAATGAAGGTAAACAGTGTTATGGGACTTTTGCTAGCAGTGGAGTCTGGAGTAGGTTTAGCAGCACTCCCTGAATATTTAGTAAGTAATTCGACCAATATTATTAAAGTTTTACCTAAATCTGAGGGACCAATTACAGAGGCACACTTCGTTTATCCACAATCTTTAAAAAACACAGCCAGAGTTCAGGCTTTTAGGAACTTTTTATTCAGCAAAATAGGCGACTGGAAGTCTTAGCTAGCCTGCGACATCTTTGCGATTGATAATCATTCTCAATGAGAATAGTTCTCATTCTCAATTAAATCATGCGGAAGAATGGAGAAATAATGAGAAAAATATCAATTTTTGCATTGATAGCATCTTTATTTGCCTCATCAGTTGTGATGTCAAATGAGGTAAATGTTTTTAATGCAAGACATTATAAAGCAGATGGTGAGCTTTATTCTAAGTTTACAAATATGACTGGAGTCAAAGTCAATTTGATAAACGGAAAATCAGGTGCTTTAGAAAAAAGAATTCTAAGTGAGGGTGCTGATTCTTCTGCTGACTTATATATTACAGCTGATGCTGGAAGATGTGGAGCAATGGATGCAAAAGGTGCACTTCAAAGTGGCTTAACATCAGCAGTAATCAAAGATGCTGTACCAAAAACTTTTAGAACTAATAAATGGGTTGGAATAGCTAAGAGAGCTAGAATAATTTATTATTCGCCGGAGAGAGTTACAGGTGCAGAATTATCTGGAATGACTTATGAAGGTTTAGCTGATCCTAAGTGGAAAGGTAGATTAGTAATTAGAAAATCTAGCAATATTTATAATAAATCTTTAGTAGCATCATTAATTAAAAATAATGGAAAAAAAGCTACAGCTGAATGGGCTGAAGGAGTTGTTGCAAATATGGCAAGAACACCTACAGGTAATGATAGAGCTCAAATTATGGCAGTCGCAGCAGGAGAAGCGGATATTGCTGTAGCTAATACTTATTATCTAGCACTTATGTTGTCTGGTAAAAAAGGTGCAGAGCAACAAGAGGCAGCTAAGAAAGTTAAAGCTTTCTTCCCTAATCAAAATGATAGAGGAACACACATGAATGTTAGCTGTGCAGCTTTAGTCAAAGGTGCTCCTAATAAAGCTAATGCTGTCAAACTTGTAGAGTTTTTACTGACTCCTCAATCTCAAGAGCATTTTACTAACAACACTTTTGAGTTTCCGATGATTAACGGTGTTTCACCAAGTCCATTAGTAGTAAATAACTTAGGATTAGATTTTAAACAAGATATGAAAACTAAGTTAGCTTCTTATGGAAAAAATCAGGCTGATGCAGTAGAAGTAATGACTGCCGCTGGTTGGAAGTAACAATGAAACAAGAAAAAAAATTTATTTCAGAGATTGATTTAAATAAATCTTCCAACGCATGTTCCCCATGTATTATGGAGTGTAAAAAAATCGATCAAAGAATAAATAAAAGAAAACTAGAGGAAATCGAACCTAAGGAAGTTCCGCATCTCCTTAAAGTTTTCGATTTTTAATTTTTCTTTCCGGTGTCCATCGTAAATGGAGATTTATGGTGGACACTAAATTAGAAACACTTAATAAACACTAATTACTTTTCCAAAAAAAATTAATATAATATAAAATTCAAATGTATAAATTTTTTAACATATGGTTTTTTTTCTCATTATTGGTTTCAATATTTGTTATAATTCCAATAATTACTGTATTTACAAGTTTCTTTGAAGAAACTTCAAATTATTATGAACTTTTAAAAAATACATTTTTAATCGAGTACATTTTTAATTCATCAGTATTATTAATATGTGTTCTTGTTTTGACATTTATTATAGGTACTAGCTCAGCTTATTTGGTATCTTTTTTTGATTTTCCATTTTCTAATTTTTTTAAATGGGCATTAATTTTATCTTTTGCAGTACCGCCTTATATTTATGCATATTCACTAACTGCTTTTTTTGAAAATTATGGCACCGCATATACAGTCTTAAAAAATCTTTTTGGAGAAGGAAATTATAACCAACACATTCCTAAATTTGACGGCATGTTAGGCGCAATATTATCTATCTCTTTCTCTTTGTTTGCATATGTTTATATTTTAGCCAGAGCCTCATTTTTATACCAATCTCAAAGTCTTATTGATCTAGGAAAAAACCTAGGTTTTTCAAAATTTGAATCTTTTTACAAGATAGTACTTCCAGCAGCTCGGCCCGCAATTGTTGCTGGACTATCTTTAGTTGCGATGGAAACTTTAGCAGAATTTGGTGCAGTTGATTTTTTTTCAATCAATACTCTTACAACTGGAATCTATAATTCCTGGATAGCTTTTGATGATTTAGCCTTTGCGAATAGAATATCCTTTTTCTTGTTACTATTCATTTTTGCATTATTTATTTTGGAGAATTTTTCTAGAAAAAACGCACGGTATCATTTTATTTCTCGAGGAGGATTTAAACAAAAAGTAAAGATTAAACTTATTGGAAATAAATCTTTATATGCATTTTCATATTGTTTTTTAATATTCTTTTTTAGTTTTTTATTTCCGTTACTCCAAATGATGTATTGGACAATTAAATTTCCAGAAAATTTATTTGATTTAGAAATTTTTGAACTTTTAACAAATACTCTTTACATTGTAATATTGTCTAGCTTTGTTTTAATTTTATTCTCATTAATATCTAATTATGGAAATAGAGTTTCTAAAAATAAAGTCTTAAATGTTTTATCAACTTTATCTATTTCAGGATATGCAATTCCAGGAGTTATTTTAGCTATTGCATTTATAAGTTTTATTGCATGGTTTGATAATAGCATAATTAAATCTTTGGGATTTAACTCTATCAAGAAAGTTTTTATTGGTTCTATTTTAGGATTAGTATTAGTTTATTTCGTAAGATTTTACTCTTTAGCATTTAATGGAATAAAATCAGGATATGAAAAAATAAATATATCTGTTGATGAAAGTGCATACTTACTTGGTTACTCAAAAAGAAAGACCTTTATGAATATTCACATTCCTTTCTTAAGAAATTCCTTATTATTTATAATTATTTTAATTTCATTAGAGATAATTAGGGAACTACCTATAACATTAATCTTAAGACCTTTTAATTTTGAAACTTTTGCAACTACAGCATATATTTCTGCTTCAGAGGATTTACTAGAGGCAGCTGCTGTACCTTCTTTATTTTTGATATCAATTGCATCTTTATTCATTATAATTAGCTCAAAATATATTTTAAGAGAAAACAATGAGTAAAAATTTTTTTGAAGTAAAAAATGTTGACTTTAAAGTTGGAGGCAAAACAAAAGTAGCCAATGTGTCTTTTGCAATTGAAAATGAGGGAGATATTATATGTCTTCTAGGTCCATCAGGAATTGGTAAAACTACAATTTTAAGAACAATTGCTGGCTTAGAAAAAATTGAAACGGGAGCAATAGAGCTAAAAGGAAATGTATTATCTTCAAATCAAAAAAATGTTGAGCCTGAAAATAGAAATATATCACTTGCTTTTCAAGAAAACAGTTTATTCCCACATTATACTGTAGAAAAAAATATATTATTAGGTGCCGATAGAAATAAAGATAAAAAAGATAAAAATGTAAACTTTCAAGAAATTATCGATCTACTCGATATCTCTTTAATTTTAAATAAATTTCCACATGAAATTAGTGCTGGAGAAGCTCAAAGAGCTTCACTTGCGAGATCTTTAATCACTAATCCAGACCTACTATTATTAGATGAACCACTATCAAATGTTGATCAAAGTTTTAAAGAAGAAATACAGGAAAAATTGAAAAAAATATTAAAAAGTTCAAAAATTACTACAATCATTGTAACTCATGACTCTTATGAAGCATTTTATTTAGGATCAAAATGCGGAATTATTTTAAATCAGGAACTCAAACAATTTGACGATCCATATAATGTTTATCATTTACCCAACTCAATAGAAGTAGTTAATTTTTTAAATAGAGGCATCCTAATTCCTGCAGAGGTTACAAGTCCTAAAAGTTTAGAAAATAAAGATCTTGGAACAATTACGGGTAATTTTAATAAACCTTTTCCAATAGGATCAAAAGTAAAACTTTTGGTTCAACCAGAGGACTTGCATCATGATGACCAAAGTAATTTAAAGTTTGAAGTTATAGATAGAAAGTTTAGGGGCACAAATTTTATCTACACTCTTAAAACGCCAAGTAATTTATTAATTCCAGTTTTTGTTCACTCTCATCATATTCATCAACACGACGAGAATGAAAAATTTGGCATAAAAAGACCAATTCATATTGATCATATTGTTTGCTTCTAATAAAAACTCTCTAAAATGAATAATAAATTTAGAGTTTTTTTAAAGGGTATTTTTGATGTTAGCCCACTGATGATTCCAGTTGTTCCATTTGGTTTAATATTTGGGGTTCTTTCAATCGATATTGGATTTAGCCCAATAGAAACAATGGGAATGTCATTAATAGTCTTTGGTGGTGCTTCGCAAATTGTTTTACTCCAATTATTTTCAGGAGGCGCTTCATCTTTAGTTATAATAAGTTCAGTTGGAGCAGTGAACTCAAGACATCTTTTGTATGGAGCTGTTGTTTCTGAGCATTTATCAGATTTAAAACTTGTTTGGAAAATTGTAATCTCATATTTTTTAGTTGATCAAGCTTTTGCAAGATCAAATGAGTATTTTAAAAAAAATAAAGATAAAGATAAATATTTTCATTTATTTGGTGGTGGTATTACTTGTTGGGTTATTTGGCAGACAACCACTTTTTTAGGAATTGTTTTAGGAGCTTTTATTCCTGAAAAACTAGGTTTAAGTTTTGCAGTACCGTTAACTTTTTTAGCATTACTGGTTAATGATTTTAGAAAATTAATAAATGTGATTGTGATAATTATCTCAGGATTAGTGGCAACGTTTGGATTTAATTATGTTCCTTATAAAGCATATGTAATTGTTGCCGGAGTAACTGCTTTAGTTACTGCAGCAATTTTAACTAAGTTGGTCAAAACTAATGAGTAATTGGCTATTAATTATATACTGTGGTTTGATAACTTTTTTGACAAGGTTTTCAATGATAGCATTATTAAAGAAAGAAATGTTCAATGATAGAATAAGGGAAATTCTCTCTTTTGTACCCTCAGCAATTTTTCCTGCAATTATATTTCCTGCTATTTTTTTGGATAACTCTGGAGATTTCCAATTAGAAAACAATCCAAAAATAATGGCAGCAATAATTGCAATGTTAATTGGAATAATAAGTCAAAATATTATTGCGACAATTATCTCAGGGTTAGCTTCTTATTGGTTTTTAATTTTTATGCTATAAAAAATTATGAAAAAATTATTAATATCAATTTTCTTTTTATTTTCATTAAGCGCAAATGCAATGGAAAAAGAAACAACTTTTAAGAAAGAGTTGTTTGATAAAGCTCAATCAGATGGAAAAATTGTAGTAATCAGTTCTTGGATAAAATATTGCCCATCATGTGCTGGTCAAATGAAAATCCTTCAGAATGCAAAAAATAAAGGTGAATTATTAGACATTAAATTTGATAATATTGAATATTTTTCATTCGATGTGACTAAAAAGGAAATCTCTAATTTTTTTGATGTACAATATCAAACAACATTAATAATTTTTAAAGGTAATCAAGAAGTTTATAGAAGTATTGGTGAAACAACCGAAGATTTAATTTACGAAGCATTAAAAGCCTCAATTTAAATTAAGCACCTAAATTAATATTTTTTGCAACATTAAAATCAATTTCAGTGGGTTTTTTTAGTTTTAGATTGTTCATTAGCTCAACATATTCATCTACGCTACTAACCTGTAATCTTGGATTTTGTTTTTTTTCTTTACCAATAGTACTCACTTTTTCTCCTTTATAATCGTGAGCAGGATATAAAAAAGTTTCATCAGGAAGTTTTAATAGTTTATTAAAAATTGAGTTATATGCATCTTTCGAATCTCCATTTTGAAAATCAGTTCGACCTGTTCCATTTATCAGCAATGTGTCACCAGAAAAAAGATAATTATCCATCAAAAAACTATAACTATCTGAAGTATGACCCGGGGTATACATTGCTTTAATTTTTAAATTTTCTAAATTTATATATTCATCATCTTTTACTTTAATTTCAACAGCATCAGCTGGAGTATGATCGCCCATTATTGTGGAGCATTTCGTAATGTCTTTTAATTTTGAAGCACCTGTCACATGATCAGCGTGTATATGTGTGTCAATTACTTTTACTAATCTTAAATCTAATTCTTTTAATAAAATTATGTAATCACTTACGTTTTCTAAAACTGGATCAATTATCAAAGCTTCTCTTCCTTTAGATGAGGCAATTAAGTATGTGTATGTGCTAGATTTTTGATCAAATAGTTGTTTAAAAATCATAACTAAACATTATCATATAAGAATGGAAACCACTACATTTGATTGGTCTTGTTCACACACATGGAAACAAAGTGCTAAAAATACTGCTTGGTGTTTACTTGGGTGTTCGATTGGAGATTTTGGAACAATTTTATTTTTTCAATTGACTAAAATACCATTCCCGGTTTTAGCCATTATGATATTAGCAATTATCAATGGGTTGATTACAAGTATAATTTTAGAAACAATTATTTTAATCCGTCAAAATTTAGAATTTAACAAAGCTTTAAAAACAGCATTAGGGATGAGTTTTATTTCAATGATAAGTATGGAAACCACAATGAATTTAACTGATTACTTTTTAACTGGTGGAGCAATATTAACCTGGTGGGTTGTACCTTTAATGCTTATTGTAGGTTTTTTAACACCATGGCCATATAATTATTGGAGATTAAAAAAATATGGCATCAGTTGTCATTAAAAATTGGGACAATAAAACCTGGTTATCTTCACAAAATTATATTAATTCTTTTAATAATTTTTTAATCAAAAATACCAAAATTAATTCAAATTTTAAAATTTTAGATATTGGTTGTGGAAGAGGGAAGATTTTAGGTTCTTTAAAATCAAGGTTAAAACTTAA
>CACCFV010000006.1 GCA_902544985.1 uncultured Pelagibacteraceae bacterium | reverse complement strand
ATTCTTTTATTTTTTCTTGCCGCTAATAATGCAGACTCATTCACTAAATTAGCTAAATCAGCACCAGAAAATCCAGGAGTTCCTCTTGCTATAGTTCTCAAATTTACATCAGGAGCCATCTTAATTTTTTTAACATGAACTTTTAAAATTTTTTCTCTTCCAATTATATCTGGATTAGAAACTACAACTTGTCTATCAAATCTACCAGGTCTTAATAATGCAGGATCAAGAACATCGGGTCTGTTTGTTGCTGCGATTATAATAACCCCTTCGTTTGTATCAAAACCATCCATCTCAACAAGAAGCTGATTAAGGGTTTGTTCCCTCTCATCATTTCCTCCTCCTAGACCTGCACCTCGACTTCTTCCAACAGCATCAATTTCATCTATAAAAATTATACAGGGCGAATTTTTTTTTCCTTGCTCGAACATGTCTCTTACTCTTGATGCTCCTACACCAACAAACATTTCTACAAAATCTGATCCAGAGATTGTAAAGAAAGGAACACCTGCTTCACCAGCGATCGCTCTAGCTAATAAAGTTTTACCTGTCCCTGGAGGACCAACAAGAAGTGCACCTCTTGGTATTTTTCCACCTAATCTACTAAATTTCCTAGGATCTTTTAAAAACTCAACAATTTCTTCAACTTCCTCTTTAGCTTCTTCTACTCCTGCAACATCATTAAAAGTTACCTTCCCTTTTAATTCATTCATCATTTTTGCTTTAGATCTTCCAAAACCCATAGCTCCACCTTTTCCACCTTGCATTTGTCTCATAAAGAAAATCCAAACTGCTATTAATAATAACATTGGGAACCATGAGAGTAGGACACCAAATAATGAGGGCATCTTTTCCTCTATAGGTGCCGCAGATATACTTACACCCTTCTCTGAAAGTTTTTCTATTAAGTTAGGATCATTTGGTGAATAAGTTTTAAAATTTTTCCCATTTGCATATACACCATTTATGTTGTTTCCTTGGATCTCAACTTTTAATACTTCACCTTGTTCTACAGACTCTAAAAATTCCGAGAAAATTACTTCATTAGAACTTCTAATATTTGATTGAGGATTTTTAAACATATTATAAAGACCAATCGTTAAAAAAACGATTATTGCCCACATTGCTAAGTTTTTAACATTCATGATTATAAGATAAGAATTATTATAAATTAAACAAGTCTATTTTTACCCTTCTTTTGTCAAAATCACAGTGTGATTTACCATCTTAATGACGCATCCTCCTAATGTTTCATTTCTTAGTTTCCTCTCTTTGATTTTATTCAAAATTTTCTCTATTTTTTTACCTCTTACAAAATTTGGCTTTTTTCCAACTAAATGAATTAAGTCAGATAAAGACCTAAAAATGACCTCATGTGAGTTGTTGAAAAAGTTTTCTTTTAATATTAGTTCACCTTTTTTATAGTTAAAAATCGAGTTCTCTATCTTATTCTTCTCAACATAAAACTTTATTGATTGGTCCGACTTTTTTAAATTTTCTATTGTTAATTGAAATTTTTTTTTATCAAGGCCGAAATTCTCAAATTCCTTAATTAAGTTTCTTACCTTAACTCTATTGAATTTAATATCATCATTGGTGGGATCATCCACGTAAAAATTAAATATTAATTTAGATAAAAATATCAGATCTTTTTTGTCAAATTTTATCAAGGGTCTAATCAAATTTATATTTTTGATTTGAGTATTTGTCCCAAGGGATACGAGCCCTTTTAAGCCGCTTCCTCTAGCCATTCTTAAAAAAAAGTTTTCAATTAAATCATCTATATGATGACCTAGGACTAAATTGCTAATTTTAAGTTTTTTGCATTTAAAGAATAAAAGCTCATACCTTTTACTTCTGGCTACGGATTGAATATTACTCACAGGCTTTTTTCCCTTCCAAGTAAGAACTTGAGAATTAATTCTTAAAGATTTAAGAATTCTTTTTATTTTTTGAGCCTCATAAGTAGACTCTTTTCTAAGCTTATGATCTACAATAAAATACTTTGGATTTAAGCTTTTTTTTAAAGAATATACTTTTGTTAAAAAAGCTAAAGCCAAACTATCTGCCCCACCAGATACCGCAACTATAAAATTAGTATCTATATTGAATGACTTTTCAAATTTTTTGAAAATTTTATTTACTTTCTGATTTAAAAGTTTTGATTTATAGATTTTAGGAATTTTTTTTCTTACACTCAAATTTTTGAGACTCATACTTTGCTTTTTGAATAACAGACTGATTTGCGTCTGGGTATTGTTTTTCAACACCACTTATCATTTTACAGCCTTGATCTTTTTCTCCAATCTGTATCATTGATACACCTAGCTTTAGTAAATTAATAGGCGCTTTTTCTCCTTTTGGGTATTTTTGATAACCTTCTAAATAAGCTGAAGCAGCATCAGTATATAATTGTCTTATTCTAAATGTTTCAGCATACCAATATTGTGCGTTACCTGCTAATTTGTGATCAGGATTTGAAATTACAAATTCTCTAAATGCTCTTTCAGCTGTAGGATAATCTCCAACTTTTAAAAAACTTGTTGCAAACTCATACTGTTCAGACGCTGAAACATCTGGTAAAATTTTTTCTTCTGCTTGAAATGTCTCAGTAACAATAGTTGAAGTAGTTTCGACTGATTGTATTTTTTGTGTCGTATCGTTTGTGGAATTATCTTTATAAGATATTGACCCTAAGTCTTGTGGTTGAGATGAGCCTGGTAAAATTTCTGAATCTTTTTTTGAAGTCAAATTTATAGTTTCACCGTTTGATAGAGCAGTTTCTAAATCTTGAAATCTTAATTGATTATCTGATTGGACCTTTGAAAGTCTATTAGATAATTTATCTAGCTTAAAATTTATTTCTTCAAATTTATTAGTAAGTTCCTGAAATTGATTTTCAATTTCAGATAATTTCAACAAATGTCTTGTAAGTACATCCTCAGAGTTACTATCAATACTTGATGAAATTGAGTTCGTATTATTGAATTCATTTGAATTTGAATAAACAGCTTTTTCTAAAGTTTTTAAATCCTTTTTGATTAGCTCAAGGGTATCGTAAATATTATGGTTGTCAGCGAAAGAGGGATAACAAATTAAAAAATTGAATAACAAAAAAAATTTGTATGCAAATAATACTTTAACGCACCTCATTTAATTAGGTTAAGTCTAAAATAATGGCAAAAAAAAGACCTCTTAAATTATTATAATTTAAGAGGTCTTAAAATATTAATTAAGTACTTAATTTGCTTTAACTGTAACAGATCTTCTATTTTTTGACCAAGCTAATGGATTAGAACCTGAGTCCACTGGTCGTTCTTTACCATAACTTAAAACTGAAATTCTGTCTGAAGATATTCCGTAAGTCATTAAATAATCTTTTGCAGCATTAGCTCTTCTTTCACCTAATGCTAAATTGTATTCTCTTGTTCCTCTTTCGTCAGCATGTCCTTCTAAAACAATTGTAATTTTAGAATTTTTTCTTAACCATGCAGCTTGTTTTCTCAGAGTTTCTCTTGAAGCTGTAGTTAGTACTGACTCGTTAGTTGCAAAAAATACTCTATCAGGAACCCCTGACGCTAAGTATTCAACTGTATCTGTTCCAGTATAAACATCGCCTTGCATTTGTCCCGTAGTTTTTTTTGATGTAGCACATGCGGAAAGTGCTAAACACGCAACTACTATTAAAAATCCATTTTTTAGAATTTTGCTTAATTTCATTATTACTCCTTAATCAATATTTCATTAACTTAATCTTAGTTTTTCACAACTAATTAGATCTTTCAAGGCTAAAAATCAAGCGAATTAATTATTAATTACTTAATAAAGATGACCATGATGGGTCTGATCCGTCAGTTGGAGTAGGAACTTGTCTCTCATTATAGCCGGTTAAATCTATAGACCATAATTTTGCAGAAAAACCCTTTCCTTTAGAGTCTGTTTTCGTCTCCCTATAAAAAATCAATACTCTCCCATTAGGAGACCAGGATGGAGCTTCTTGATAAAAGTTTTCTGTTAATAATCTTTCTCCACTTCCATCAGTTCTCATTACACCAATATAAAATTTTCCTTTATGTAATTTTGTAAATGCAATTAGATCTCCTCGTGGAGACCAAACTGGAGTACCATAAATTCCTTTACCAAAAGATATTCTTTTTACATTACTTCCATCACTCTTCATTACGTAAATTTGTTGATAACCACTTCTGTCAGAGTTAAAAGAAATAAATTTTCCATCTGGAGAATAAGAAGGTGATGTATCTATAGATGGATGATTTGTAATTTTTTCCACTATTCTATTTTCTAAATCCATCGTGTAAATTTCAGAGTTGCCATCTTTTGCAAAACTCATAATTATTTTTTTTCCATCAGGAGAAAATCTAGGTGCAAAAGTCATTCCAGGAAAATCTCCTACAACTTCTTGTGTTCCTGTCTCAATATCCAGTAAATAAACCCTTGGTAAATTTCTAAAGTATGAAAGATAAGTTACCATTTGACTTGTTGGATTAAATCTTGGAGTTAAAACAAGTTCGTTTCCTAATGTTAAAAATTTATTATTAGCACCGTCTTGATCCATGATAGCTAATTTTTTTACTCTTTGAGTTTTAGGTCCTTCCTCTGCAACATAAATTATTCTAGTATCAAAATAACCTCTTTCACCCGTTAGTCTCTCATAAACTTTATCTGTTATGATATGACCAACGCGTCTCCAATTATTTGGAACAGTTGTAAAAGCCAGCGCCATCATTTCTTTACCTGCAAGCACGTCCCACAATCTAAACTCTACTCTTAATTTTTCTTCCACATAACTAACCTTTCCAGTAATCAAAGCCTGTGCTTTAATTAAATTCCAATCTTCAAATCTAGGCTTTAAATTTGCAATGTCTGGTTCTTGTAAAAATGCATCTTTATTTAATGGATTAAATAATCCTGAAACTTTTAAATTATTTTCTACAATTAAAGATATTTCTGAACCGATATTTTTCTTTTTAAGGATACTCTCAAAATTTTTCCTTGATTCCTCGTCAATAGATAGTGGAGAAACTGCTACTGGTAATGGGTTTAGATTACCTCTAGTTATATCAACCTCTATTAAACCAAAAGATTTAATTGGTATTAAGATTATAATTAAAGTTACTAAAAAATTTTTCATTTTTTTATAAGATATATTAACCTTCTAACATTTCTCTTGCATCAAAATTTAACTGTAATTCCTTCCATCTTTCGTAACCAGTGCTAGGAACTCTTAAAGGCTGACACAATTTAATAGCTCTTAAAGCACTTTCTGCTAATACTTTATAAAAGCCTTGCCCTGGTTTATTCATTCTTGCATGATCTAAAATTTCCGACTTAATTACTGATCCATCAGGTTTTAATTCAAGTTTTATTCTAACAAGTAAGTTTTCATTATATGGTAATCCAAGTGGGATACTCCAACAACCAAAAATTTGTGCTTTAAGAGCATCTTCCTCACTTAAAGATAACCCTGTATTCTCAAAATTTTTATTTTGATCTTGGCTTAAATCTGGATTTTTCTTTAAGGTTTCTGCTTTACTTTCTTTAGATTTGTCGATTAAAGCTGCTATATTATTAGGATCAAATAACTCCTCTTTTTCAAATTCTGATACTTGCTTAACTTCATTATCAATTTTTTCAGGATTTTGTTTATCCTCTTTTATTTTTTCCACTTTTTTTACTTTATCTTCTGGCATTGGAACAGCATCAGGTTTAATTTTCTTAACTTTTTTAGGAGGAGCTTGTTCTGATACAAGCTTTTTCTCTTTTTCTTTTACTTTTTCAATTATTTTTTTTGCCTTGGGCGCAAAGGGAATATTTGTTTTTTCAGTTATTTGAATTAATTCTACTGATACAATAGGCGGAAGATCTATTGGTTTTTTTGCTAAAAAAGGAAGACTCATTGCTGTTAAAAAAATAACCAATAGGTGTAGAACAGAGGAAATTGCAATACTCCTATTCACAAAAAATTACCTTTCTTTGTAAGGTTCCGAAATTAAAGCTACTTTTGTAAATCCTGAACCTGAAAGTAAACCCATAATTTCAAGAACTCTACCGTAATTTATAGTTTTATCCCCTCTCACATAAATTCTTGTATCAGTCCGATTTTTTGAGACTGCTAAAACTTTTGCAATGATTTTTTCATACTCAACTTTTGACTCTTGTATAAAAATTTCACCTTTTGAGTTTATAGTTAATGTTAGAGGTTCTTGCTCCTCTGGAAGTGAGTCAGCTGAACTTTCCGGTAAGTCTACCTGAACTCCTACAGTTAACAAAGGTGCTGTCACCATAAAGATAATTAATAAGACTAACATCACATCTACAAATGGTGTCACATTTATCTCGCTCATTGGTTCCTTAGACGAACGATTAAATTTGAATGCCATTCTAAATAATTGTTAAAAATCTTTTAGAGAAGTTTTCTAACTTTTGTGAATATTTTAAAGAATCATTGTTAAATTTATTGTAAGCGATTACTGCAGGAATAGCTGCCAATAAACCTAATGCTGTAGCGAAAAGAGCTTCTGCAATTCCAGGAGCTACAATTGCTAAACTAGTATTTCTTGAAATTGCAATAGATTGAAAAGAATTCATTATACCCCAAACAGTTCCAAATAATCCTATAAAAGGTGCTGTTGATCCAACAGTTGCTAAAAACGTAAAACCTTTTGTAATTTTAGACATCTGTCTCTCTATCCCAGTCTCTAACATTGAAGTCATTCTAGCATTCAAATCTGTCTTGGATCTTCTTTTAAGAAGATTTTGCATAGCATCTTTAAAAATAAGGGTCATTGGATCATTAATATTTCCTGGAAGATTATTGTAAAAAGACTCTGCAGATTTCGAGTTCCAAAATTTAGTTTCAAATTCTTCTGAACTTTGATTTATTTTTTTAAATAATTTAAATTTTTCAATGATTACCGCCCATGAATAAACTGAACATGCAATAAGAATAATAATGACTGATTTAACAATTATATCCGCTCTTATAAACAAGTTCATAAGTGAAAAGTCAGCACTTGATGCAAGTCCAACCGCTTGTGATGAAATATCAGCTTCCATAGGGTCTTCTCACACTTAAATGTGTCATGAATTTGACTTTAAAAATCTAGGATTAATCATCTTTTTGGTAAGTTTCATAGTAAAAACTCGCAATCAAAATAGCATCAGCTTTGTTAGAGTCTTTTTTTTTTGAGAGTTGTGTTGAAAAATAAGGAAATATTTCGATTGCTCTTGTCCTACTAGCATCTTTTTGAGAATTAATTAAATTAAAATATTTTTTCCATTTAGCTGGTCTAACAAAAAACATTGGTAATTGCATTGCGGAACATATTCCTTTTAAAATCCCAAAAGATTGACCAAAATTAAACATACTTGTTACGCCTTGCCCCGGCATAGCAGAAACTTGTTCTATCACAACTCTAATTTCATCATCTTTTCTATTAATTCTTTTTAAAAATTCGTTATAAATTTGAGCACCATTAACCTGTTTTTTATTTTTTTTACCTTCATTCATGACTGGCATTTCAATTACTTCAAGAATTTTCCCATCTTCAAAAAAACAAATCGAGCCTGAAATACCTGGATCTATACCAATTATAAGCATATTTTATATCTAGTTTGAAAATTTAACATTTGAATAAATATTCTGCACATCATCATCCTCTTCTAATGTCTCAAAAAAATTAATCAATTCCTCTTTTCTCTCTTTTGGAATTTTAACAGCATTTAAAGGCACCCACTCTATTCCTGTTGAAATAAAATTACCTATTTTTTTCTCTAGCTCTTTTTTAACATTGTAAATATCATTTTTTGAACACTGTATCTCGTGAAATTCTTTGTCCGATTTGCACTCATTTGCACCTGCATCAATAGCGAGTTCTAATATATCTTCATCTGAAATTTCATTTTTATCAATTTTAATTACACCTAATTGACTGAAGTTATGTGATGCTGAGCCTTGAGTTCCGAGGCTTCCCCCTGATTTTTGAAAAATTGTTCTTATATTGGAAGCGGTTCGGTTTTTATTATCAGTTAAAGTTTCAATTATTACAGCAACTTTTTCAGGTCCAAAGCCTTCATATCTCAAATTTTCAAAATTTGACTGATCACTCGTTAAAGACTTATCGATAGCTCTGGTAATATTATCTTTTGGCATATTTGCTGACCTTGCAGCTTGAATAGCAGAACGTAATCTTGGGTTCATAGCTGGATCTTTATCTCCTAACTTAGCCGCAACTGTAATCTCTTTAGATAGTTTGGAAAAAATTTTTGATCTTTCTTTATCAGCTTTACCTTTTTTATGTTTTATACCTGCCCAATGAGAATGTCCTGCCATAAAAAATTAAGTATTTTTTAAAAGACCTCCAAATATATAACTTTCAACACTATCTGCTAAGCCTGTTTCTAAATTACAATTTACTATGACTCCACTCAAAGAAGCTTCTCCAACGGCTGGAAAATGTTTTATAGAATCTTTTTTCATGAATCTATTAAGAGAATTATCTTTATTCATACCTATAACTGAGTCGTAATCTCCACACATTCCTGCATCTGTCTGATAAGCAGTGCCATTTTTTAAAACTCTTGCATCATTAGTAGGTATGTGAGTGTGAGTTCCAATAACGAGTGTTGCTTTTCCATCAAAATAATGACCAATAGCATTTTTTTCACTTGTTATTTCTCCATGAAAATCAACAATTAGAAAGTCATAATCTTTTTTCAAATCATATTTTTTTAAAAATTCTTTTGATATTTTGAAAACATCATCACACTTCTTCATAAAAACATTTCCCATCAAATTTAAAACTCCTACCCTGTAATTTTTTTTTGTTTTATAAATCTCAAATCCTTTCCCAGGAGAAGGTTCAAATAAATTTTTTGGCCTTAACAATCTGTTTTCCTTGTCAATAAAGTTCATTATGTCTTTTTGATCCCAGACATGGTTTCCGGTTGTAATGACATTTACTCCATTATCAAAAAAATCTTTACAAATTTTTTTTGTTAAACCAACACCAGTATCATCAGCGTTCTCACCATTTATGATTACAAAATCGATTTTATTTTTTTTAATCTGACTTGATAAATCATTAATTATCTTTCTGCATCCAGATGATCCAACAACATCGCCTAAAAATAAAATTTTCATAAAATTATTTATTTGTTATAATAAAATCTAACTTAATATCATAATTATTAGTCGGTACTTTTTTAAATTTTTGAAAAGAGTAAGCAAATCCAATTGTTAAAACCTTTTTCCGTTTTCTCATTTTCTTAATATACCGATCGTAGAACCCTCCACCATAACCAATCCTATTGAAATTTTTGTCAAAAGCTAAAAGAGGTACTAATAAAACATCTGGGTATTTTACTACTTTAGAAATTGGTTCTGGTATCCCAAATTTATTAATTGATAAAGGATCATTTTTTGACCATTGAAAAAAGTCCATTTGTGAGTTTTTCTTTATTTTTGGTAATGTTATAATGAATTTTTTTTGCTCAAACTTTTCTAAAATTTGTAAAATATCTATTTCATAATTATAAGGATAATAACCACCAAGAACTCTACCTGAAACCTTTTTTTTTTTTAAAATATCCAAAATTAAATCAAAATTAAAAATAAATTTTTTGATCTTCTTTTGTTTTCTTATCTTTAGTATTTTTTTTCTAATTTGAGATTTGTTCACAAAATTCTATTAAGATATTTTATCTATATTTGCTTTTTCAACAAAATTTGAAATCTCATCAGCAGCAACATCAATTAACTTTTCATAATGTTTTTGATTTAGTTCAATTTCATTTTTTAATTCTACATGATTTTTATTTAAATTTTTAATTTCTTCTTCTTTTCTGTCTTTGTATTCATAAACTAGTGATTTTAACTCTCTAAATTTATTTGAAAGTTCTCTTAATTCTGTTTTTTTTTGCTCAACCTTTTTTTTGGTTTCATAATATTCATCCATTACTTTTACTGAAGTAATCAATAAAAGTTTATTTTCACCGATATTCCCTAAATCATTTTTTAAATCATTAAATTTTTGATTGATTTGAATTAACAACTCCTCAAGATGTTCTTCTTGTCCATCATCACATGATAACAAAAACTCTTTACCATTGAATTTTATAGTTACGTTTGCCATTTATCAATTTCATCAATTAAAGTATTAGTTTCTTGATTTAATTCATCTATTTTTTCTGAAAATTCCAATCTTTTTTTTTCCTCAATTTTTTCTTTGTTTTCCAATTCCTGCAATTTTCTTGTTAAATTATCATGTTCATCTGCCAAAGTTTTATATTTTTTCTCTATTTCAAATTTTTCAATTTCTAATTGATTTTTTTGTTCACCAAGAATTTCAATATTTTTTTTTATATCTGGATTTTCTAAATTCAAACTTTTTAGTTTAGTCAAAGCTAATTTTAGTTTTTTTTCTTTTTCAAGAATAGAATTCATATATATATATTTATATTATTAAATAGAATCTTCTAAGTCTAGACAGGATAATTTTGAATAAACTTTATAAAGAATTAGCTAATTGTATAAGATTTCTCTCAATTGATGCTGTTCAAAAAGCAAACTCGGGACATCCTGGAATGCCCATGGGAATGGCTGATGTCGCTACAGTACTTTTTAAAGATTTTTTAAAATTTGATCCAAAAAATCCTAGCTGGATTAATAGAGATAGATTTGTTCTTTCTGCTGGCCATGGATCAATGTTACTTTACTCGCTTCTTTATTTGACTGGTTACAAAAGTGTTTCTTTAAATGATATTAAAAGCTTTAGACAATTGGAGTCCATATGCGCGGGACATCCTGAATATCATCCAAATACTGGCATCGAAACTACTACAGGTCCATTGGGACAGGGAATCTCAAATGCAGTTGGATTTGCAATATCAGAGGAAATTTTAAAAAAAAAATTAGGAAAAAAAAAAATTAATCATAAAACTTATGTTCTAGCTGGCGATGGATGCTTAATGGAAGGTATTAGTCACGAGGCATTGAGCTTAGCTGGACATTTGAAATTGAAAAATCTTATTTTATTATTTGATAATAATTCTATCTCAATCGATGGCCCCACAAGCTTAGCTGTCTCAGACGATCATGAAAAAAGATTTAGAAGCTATGGTTGGGACTACTTAAAAATTAATGGTCATGATTTTAAAGAAATTTCTAAAGCTTTAAAAAAGGCACAAAAATCAAAAAAACCTATCGCGATTTCATGTAAAACCACAATTGGTTATGGTTCTCCGAACAAAGGGGGTAAGGCTTCATCGCATGGTAGTCCATTAGGTGATGAGGAAATAAAACTTGTAAGAAAGAAATTAAAATGGAAATATGAACCTTTCAAAATCCCTGTTGAATTATTAAGTGAATGGAGAAGAATTGGTAAAACAGCCTCACAAAGGGCCAGGAAAAACATAGTAAATATTTCAAATATTAATTCATTTAAAAGATTAATTGAAAAAGCAAAAGTTGAATATTTTAAAAATACAAAACCAATTGCTACTAGGAAATCCTCTGAGATTTTTTTAAACGTTATAGCAAAATTTCCTTATTTAATTGGAGGCTCGGCTGATTTAGCTGGATCAAATAATACTAAAACTAAAGATCATAAAATAATTGAACCAGGTAATTTTTCTGGAAATTATATTCATTATGGAGTTAGAGAACACGCGATGTGTGGAATAATGAATGGAATAGCTCTTCACAGTAGCCTAATTCCATACGGTGGAACATTTTTAATATTTAGTGACTACTGCAAACCATCTATTAGATTAGCTGCAATGATGAAACTAAAAGTTATATATGTATTTACACATGACTCTATTGGCTTAGGTGAAGATGGTCCAACTCATCAGCCAATTGAACAATTAACAAGTTTAAGATCTATTCCGAATTTAAACGTTTTTAGACCCTCAGATACCATTGAAACTTTTGAGTGCTGGCAATTAGCTCTCGAAAGTAAAAATACCCCAAGTGTAATTTCACTAACCAGACAGAATGTCAATCCTATTAGACTTAAAAATTCTCTCAAAAATAAATCGTCTTTGGGTGCTTATGAAGTTTTGAGAACTGGGGATAATATAAGTTTAACAATTTTAGCAACTGGGTCTGAAACTAGTTTAGCAAAGGATGTGGGTCATAAATTAGCCACAGATGGTATTTATTCCAAAATCATATCAATGCCTTGTCAAAAAATATTTGATCATCAAAGTGAAGAATATAAAAAAAAAATATTAGGTGAGACAAAACTAGTAGTATCTATAGAGGCTTCTGAAACGAATTTTTGGAAAAAATACACTGGTACACATGGATTAAATTTTGGAATTAATGACTTTGGAAAAAGTGCACCATATAAAAAAATTTATAACCATTTTAAATTAAATTCCGAAAGTATTGTAAAAAAAATCAAAGAAAAATTATGAAAATAAAAATTGGTATTAATGGAATGGGGAGAATAGGAAGAATGATTCTTCGCTCTATTTATGAAGGAAATAAAAAGTTAGAAATTATGCATATTAATAATAGAACAAATTCTGAGACTTGTTCAACTCTTTTAAAATATGACTCAATTCATGGAAAATTTAAAGCTGATATAAGCTATGATGGAAATAATCTTATTGTAGATAAAAACAAAATTTCATTTAGTCAAGAAACAGATTTAAATAAAATTAATTGGAAAAAATATGGTGTTGATTATGTATTTGAGTGTACTGGAAAATTTAATTCTAAAGATAAATTGCAACCACATCTTAATAATGGAGCAAAAAAAGTGGTTGTCTCAGCTCCGTGTAAAAATGCAGATAAAACTATTGTCTTTGGGGTAAATGAATCCGAATTAAAAAAAGAAGATAAAATTATTTCTGCTGCATCTTGCACAACGAATTGCCTGGCTCCAGTTACCCATATTTTAAATGAAAATTTTGAAATAGAGAAAGGTTTTATGACAACCATACATGCATTTACGAGCGATCAAAGAATTTTAGATAATTCACATAAAGACCCTAGAAGAGCTAGATCTGCTAGTCAATCAATCGTACCAACTTCTACTGGTGCTTCAAAAGCTATAGGTGAAATAATTCCCTCCCTTAAAGGAAAATTAGAAGGTGTAGCAATGAGAGTGCCAATCCCAAATGTTTCATTAATTGAACTTGTCTTTTGTACAAAAAAAGAATTGAGTATTGAAAAAATAAATTCAGTATTTGAGGATTTTAGTAAAAAGAATAAAGTTATTGAAATCACAAAAGAAAAACTTGTTTCGATTGATTTTAATCATAATCCTGCCTCATCAATTATTGATGCGAGTTTAACAAATGTGATTGGCAAAAATATGGGAAAAATCTCAGCGTGGTATGATAATGAATGGGGTTTTTCAAATAGGATGTGTGATATAGCTGAATACCTTCATAAAATTTCTTAATGAATAGTATAAAAGATCAAAAAAATCTTAATAAGAAAAAAGTTTTGTTAAGATTAGATTTGAATGTCCCATTAAAAAATGGGTCAATTACTGACGAAACAAGAATAAATAAGGTTATTCCAATCATAAATTTTTTAATTAAGGAACAATCAAAAATTATAATAATTTCTCATGTAGGACGACCAAAGGGAAAAGTAATTACAGATCTCTCACTAAAACCAATTTGTGAAAATATTGAAAAAAAAATGAATAGAAAAATAAGATTAGTAAAAAAAGATATTTTTAAATTAGAAAAAGAAGATTTGTTTGAAGACCCTAACGATCAAATAGTTTTTTTAGAGAATATTAGATTTTATGAAGAGGAGGAAAAAAATGACAGTAATTTCGCACAACATTTAGCTAAACTTGCTGATTTGTATGTAAACGACGCTTTTTCTTGCTCTCATAGAGCACACGCCTCTATCAGCAAAATTACTGAATTTCTTCCATCTTTTGCAGGCTTACAGTTGGAAACTGAAATTAGTGCTTTAAAAAAAGTTACCTCAGAAATCAAAAAACCGATCACTTGTATTATTGGGGGATCAAAAATTTCAACAAAAATTGGAATAATCAAAAATTTAATATCTAAATTTGATAATCTTATCATTGTTGGTGGAATGGCTAACAACATTATTAAATACAAAGGAAACCACATAGGTAAGTCAATTAAAGAGGAAAATTGTGATCTAATGATTAAAGAAATTTTTGAAACTTTAAAAAGTCATTCTTGTAAAATTATTTTTCCAGATGATGTGTTAATTGGAAAAAATTTAGATGATGAACCTCAAATCAAAGAACTTATTAATATTCAAGATAATGATATCATTTTGGATATTGGTCCTAAAACCTTAGATAAGATAAAAAGTATTATTGAAAATAGTGAAACTGTTCTTTGGAATGGACCAGCAGGTTATTTCGAAAATCCAAATTTCGCTAATGGCAGCTATGAAATTGCTCGAGCTATTGCAAAAAAAAATAAAAAAAACTCAATTTACTCTGTTGTGGGAGGAGGAGATACAATAGCTCTTATCAATAAAATTAAATTAATAGATAGTTTTAATTTTGTTTCAACTGCTGGTGGAGCGTTCTTGGAATACCTTGAAGGAAAAGAGTTACCTGGTATAAAAGCTTTGAGCTAATATGTCAGAATTAAATAAAATTGCTTTAAAAATACTTAATAATGGAAAAGGTATTCTTGCAGCTGACGAGAGTACTTCAACTATGACTAAGCGATTAGAGTCAGTTAAAGTTCAATCAACAGCTGAAAACCGTTTATTATTTAGAGAAACATTGTTTAGTGCCTCTGGAATGACTGAATATATTGGAGGGGTAATTCTATACGATGAAACAATAAAACAAATAACCTCAAAAAAAAATAAAATCCCAGAATTAATTTCTGCTATGGGCAGTGCCCCAGGTATAAAAGTCGATACTGGAGCAAAAGTTTTAGCAGGTTCACCAAATGAAAAAATTACTGAGGGTTTGGACGGATTAAGAGAAAGACTAAAAGAATACTATAAATTAGGAGCCAAGTTTACAAAATGGAGAGGTGTTTACAACATATCAAAAGATCATCCAAGTAAACTTTCAATTCAATCTAATGCGCATGCATTAGCTAGGTATTCTGCATTGGTTCAGGAATGTGATATGGTCCCAATAGTTGAGCCTGAAGTTTTAATGGATGGCGATCATTCATCAAAAGAATGTTACAAAAAAACTTCTGAGGTAATAAAAAGATGTTTTGAGGAGCTGATTTTGCACAAAGTTGATTTGAAGGGGTTGATATTAAAGCCTAATATGATTTTAGCAGGTAGTAATTCTAAAGAAAAAATATCAAAAGAAGAGGTTGCAAAATTAACACTTAAATGTTTGAAAGAATCAGTCCCGTCAGAAGTGCCAGGAATTGCATTTTTATCTGGTGGTCAATCTGAGATAGAGGCAACGGAAAATCTAAATTTAATTAGTAAATATAATGATACTAAATTTATAATGAGTTACTCTTTTGGGCGTGCTCTTCAACAAAGCGCTTTAAAATTTTGGTCCCAGGATACTCAAAAAAATATTGAAGGAACTCAAAAAATTTTTAACCAGAGAGCAAAAATGAATAGTTTAGCTGCTCAGGGTAAATGGTCTAAAGAACTTGAAAGTTAATAAAAAAAAATTTATTTATCTTATTTCTCCAACTAAAATTAATAAGTCGTTCTACCAAGATTTGCTTAAAGTTTTTAAACAAAGAAAAGTTAGTTTTTTTCAATTAAGGCTTAAAAAGGGAAGTTTTAAAAATAAATTGATGATTGGTGAAAAGATTAAAAAAATTTGCAAAAAATTTAATGTTAAATTTCTTATTAATGATGATGTTTTGCTTGCAAAAAGATTAAATGCAGATGGATGCCATTTGGGTCAAAATGATATGAGTTTAGTACAGGCAAAAAAAATCATTAAAGAGAAAATAATTGGTGTTACCTGCCATAATTCAATAAAATTAGCGAAAATAGCTATAAACAATAAAGCTGACTATTTAGCTTTTGGTGCATTTTATCCCTCAAAAACAAAAAAAAGTAATTTCAAAGCTAAATTAAGTTTATTAAAAAAGATTAGAAAGATAACAAAAACTCCAATTGTTGCGATCGGAGGAATTAATTCGAAAAATTATAAAAAACTCCTATTGAATAAAGCTAACTTTTTAGCTATCTCAGGCTACATTTGGAATAATAAATTAAAACCAGAGGAAGCAATTAAAAAATTAAGATGAAAATTAATGCAGGTGAAATAAGAGTAGGCATGCTATTAGAATATAAAAATGATTTATGGCAAGTGCTCAAAACTCAACATGTAAAGCCTGGTAAAGGTGGTGCATTTGCACAAGTTGAGATGAAAAGTTTGAGTAAAAACACAAAATTAAATGAAAGGTTTCGATCAAGCGAAACTGTTGAAAAAGCATCATTGGAAGAAATAAATTATAATTTTTTGTACGAGGATGAAAATAATTATTTTTTTATGAATCCAAAATCATTTGAACAGATAGAGATTAAAAAGAATATAATTGGTGAAAAAGGTAAATTGCTAACTGAAAACTTAGAGGTTACAGTAAGTTTTCATGACAATACACCTATCTCTGTAGAACTACCTAATCAAATAACATGTAAAATTGAAACGACTGATGCTGCTTTGAAAGGACAAACAGTTTCTTCCTCATATAAGCCAGCAGTTTTGGATAATGGTTTGAATATCCTGGTCCCACCTTTTATTGAAGCTGATGACGAAATCGTGATTGATACAAGGAACTTAGAGTATATAAAAAAAATTTAATTTTATGAATTCTATATCTGCCAATCTTAATGTAATGATAAAAGCAAGCGAAAAAGCTTCTAAAATTTTAATTAGAGATTTTGGGGAAATTGAAAAATTACAAGTTTCTAAAAAAGGTCCAATTGATTTTGTAACTAATGCAGATTTAAAAACTGAAAAAATAATAATAGATGAATTAAAAAGAGCTAAGCCTAATTTTTCCATAATAAGCGAGGAAAATGGTGTTGAAAATAACAAAGATAAAAAGAATACATGGATCATCGATCCAATAGATGGAACAGTAAATTTTTTACATGGTATACCCCACTTTGCAATATCAATCGCACTTAGGTCAGGTCATGAAATTATTTCTGGTTTAATTTTTGATCCAATAAAGGATGAAATATTCTATGCTGAAAAAAATAATGGAGCTTTTTTTAACAATCAAAGAATTAGAGTTTCAAAAAAAAATGAAATCGATGATTGTTTATTTGTTACTGGAGGTAAATTAAAGACCGAACCAAATATTCCTTACAGAAAGTCTGGATGTGCAGCTCTTGATATGGCTTATGTTGCCTCTGGAAGATATGACGGATATTTTCAAAAAAATTTAAATATTTGGGATGTGGCAGCAGGAATTCTGTTGGTTAAAGAAGCTGGAGGTTTGGTGAATGAAATAGATCTCGCAAAAAACACAAATTTAAAAATTATTGCCTCAAGTGCTGATATTAACGCTAAATTGCTTGAAAAAATTGCTAACTTTTAATTGTTTTAAAATTTTCTTTTGCTATAAGTCTCGTCATGAAAAAAAATATTCATCCTAACTATCACACAATCAAAGTAGAAATGACAGATGGAACTCAATTTGAAACAAAATCGACTTGGGGTAAAGAAGGAGAAGTTTTAAAATTAGAGATTGATCCAAAATCTCATTCTGCTTGGACAGGTGGAAAACAAAAGTTAATGGATAAAGGAAGAATAAGCAAATTTAATAAAAAATTTCAAAATTTTAAATCAGAAAAGCAATCATAAATGTCTAAAGCACCTTTAATGCCAATGGCTACTGCTATGTGGCTTGTAGAAAACACGACACTTACATTCAAACAAATAGCAGATTTTTGTAAATTACATGAGGTAGAAGTCCAAGGTATAGCAGATGGAGAAGTTGCAAAAGGTATTAAGGCATATAATCCAATAATTTCAGGACAACTTTCTAGAGAAGAAATAGAACTTTCTTCTGAGAACAAAGAAAGACCTCTGCAAATCAAAAATTTAGACATTCAAATATCTAATACAGAAAAAAAAATTAAGAAGTATGTTCCATTATCAAAAAGACAAGATAAACCAGACTCAGCATTATGGTTAATAAAACAACACAACGTTCTTAAGGACTCCCAAATTGCTAGGCTTGTAGGTATTACAAAAAACTCAGTTACATCTATAAGAAATAAAAGTTATTGGAATTATAATAATCTTAATCCAAAAGACCCTGTTGCATTGAATTTATTTTCCCAAAAAGACCTTTTAGATGCAGTTGCTAAGGCTGAGAGAAGAATTAAGAGAGAAAAAAAAGAAAAAGAAAAAAATAAGATTAAATAAAATCGAAAGAAATCAAAAATAATGAATAAAATGAATAGACATGAAAAAATAAAAGTGATAACAACTCGTTTTTTTTGGAGGTTATTATTAAAATAGAAGTAAAAGACAACAATATTGAACAAGCTCTTAGGGTTTTGAAAAGAAAACTCCAGAGAGATGGCTTCTTTAAAACAATAAAATTAAAAAATACTTATGAGAAACCATCTGAAAAGAAAAAAAGAATTTTACAGGAAAATATCAAGAGAGTAAAAAAATTAAATAAATTAAAAAATAGAATTTAGATACCGCGGGGTGGAGCAGTCTGGTAGCTCGTCAGGCTCATAACCTGAAGGTCGGCGGTTCAAATCCGTCCCCCGCAACCAATTTATTAAATTTTAAACTTTGATTTTTTACTATCTATTAAAAAAGCTTTGACTGTTTCCAAAGTTAACTCTTTATATGATCTTCCAAATTTCTCGATCTTTTCAATTATTGCAGGTGGTATTGTGATTATTTGACATCCTAATTGTTTTGCTTGCAAATAATTATAAGGCTCTCTAACACTTGCCCATAAGATTTCAACATTTTTAAAATTTTTAGATTTTAGTAAACTTTTTTTAAATACAGGTAATGGATCTTTACCAGTATCACTCGCTCTGCCAGCAAAAATAGAGATTATAACTTTTGTTTTTTTATTAATACATTTTAAAATTTTTTCTGTTTGATCGCTAGTGTAAACTGCTGTGATATTGAGCTTTATTTTATTATAATTCAATTCTTTTATTATTTTGCCACTAAATTTTCCTTTAGAATTTACAACAGGGATTTTGACGTAGACATTTTTACCCCATGAATTGATTTGAAGTGCTTGTCTTTTCATCTCAGCATAGCTGTCACCAAAAACTTCTAATGAGACTGGTTTTTTATCACATATTTTTAATATCTTTTTCGAGTAAGATTTATAATCTTTTGCCCCAGCTTTACGCATTAAACTTGGATTTGTAGTAAATCCTTTAACAATTTTTTTTTTATTGAATTTTTTAATTAAATTCATTTCAGCAATATCACAAAAAATTTTAGTAATCATAATTTACCTATAAGTTTAAATTTTAGAGTCTTTAAAAAAAACCTGATTGCATAAATAATATGAATTGAAGATCTTTCATTTCCATAAAATGTTTTAATTGGGATCTCTTTAATTTTTAGATTATTTTGTGTGAGAAGTAATCTCATGTCAATATCAAAACAAAATCTGTTATCCACCTTATTGAATAAAGATAATTCAATTTTATCTAAATTGTAAGCCCAGTAGCCAGTATGACAATCACTAAATTTTGTTTGATAAAATAAATTAAATATTTTTGTAAGGAATATATTACCTAAAAATTTATAGATTGGCATATTACCCTTTAAAGCATCTTTTTTTTTTAACATTCTAGATCCGGTTACTGCAGAATAATTTTTATTTTTAATCAAAATATCAAACATTTTTTTCATATATTTTGGATTATATTGATTATCCCCATGTATCATGACAGCATAATTAAAATTATTTTTATATGCATATTTAATACATTTTTTAATATTACCACCATATCCAAGATTGGACTTATTTTCATTAATAACCAAACTACTTTTATATTTTTTTCTTAATTGTTTGATATATTGTATTGTATTATCATTAGATGCATCATCACTTATATAAACAGTATATTCGTATTGTTTCAGGTAGCTAAATGGCAATTTTTTAAATACTTCTAAAATTCGAAAAGAAGCTTTATATGTGATAATAAAAATTAATAATTTATGTTTCATAAAAATAATGATTAGATTTAATAACAGTAAAACATCTAAAAACAAGAAATTGTTGATTATAATCTCAGATCTTATCAGAAAAATTTTTGGTGGTGACAGGGTTAAAAGGTTATCTCTAGTTATGATAAAGATCAGTAAAGATATTTACAAAAAAGATAAAAAAAAAATGAATATTTTAGATTTTGGTTGTGGATCAATGGAAATTTCAAAAAAACTTGAAAAATTATCTTGTGTAAAAAAAATAGTTGGTGTTGACACTTTTTCTGGGAAATTCAAAACTAAAAAAATGCGATATATTAAATACGATGATTTTTTTAAAAAAAATAAAAAAAATTTTGATTTAATTATAGCAGTTGATGTACTTCATCATATAGGAGTAGATAAATCACACAAAACACTAAAAAAATTATCAAAATACTCCAATAATATAATTATAAAAGATCATTTTGAGTATGGATATTTTTCAAGACAATTATTAAGATTTGTAGATTTTTATGCAAATTATGCATATGACGTAAATATTCCTAAAAAGTATTTTAATGATGTATCTTGGAAGAAGACAATAAAGAAAAGTAATTTAAAAGAAATTAAATTAATAAAATCTTTTCAACAACATGACGGTCTTTTTAATTTCATACTAGATAAAAAACATCATTTTGTTTCACATTTAAAAAAATGATTAAAATTGGCTCATTGCCCATTCTAGTTTTGTTGAGTTTTTTAATTGGTTTTTTTCTAGGTGAAGACTCTCTAGGTGGAGGTAAAAATGATTATCTTTATCACGAAAAATACTTTTTAGATTTTAAAGAAAACTTTTTTTACACATTTCAAAATTATGGTATGGATCAAATTAATTCAAATGTTAGAAATTCTCCATTATTTTATATAGTTTTTTCTTTTTTTCTTAAAATAGGTTTTGATATTAGTCATTTAAAATATTTAAATTTGTTTATTATTTTTCCTCTAATGTTTTATTTTAACAATTGTATTGATGTAAAATATAAAGGAATTTCCTTAAATATAAAACTTTGCTTCCTCTCAATTATTCTTATATCACCAACAGTGAGAACATTATTAATATGGCCCTATCCTTTTTTATGGGCATTAACATTTTTCGTAATATCTCTTTATTACTATTTAAAATTTGAAAATGCGGTAGAAAAAAATGATCAAATTAAAAATGCTTATTTAAATGTCTTTTTTTTAGCATTATCAGCTTATTTCACTCCCAATTTCTCTGTCTTTGCAATCTATTTTTTTTACAGGTATTTTCTTGTTTATAGTCTTTCAAAAAAGATTTTTAATATCTTTCTTTTAAATCTATTATTAGCTTTCCCTGCAATCTATTTTATAATCGTTAAAGACTTTTATCTTTTCAATAGTAATGTGTATGTAATTGACTCTTCAATAAAGTTTAATCTATCAAATAAAATAATCATAATAACTACAATTATTTTTTTATTTTTTTTGCCTGTGTCACCAACGTTTCAAAAAATAAGATCTTTGTTGTTAAAAAAAAATTTTTTAAATCTAAAATTTTTTGCAATTTTAATTTTTGCATTACTTAATATTTTTTATTTCAACTTCCTAAAAAATGCTGGGGGAGGGATTTTTTTTCATTTATCTAATATATTATTAGGTAATCATATATTAATTTATATAGTTTTTTTTGTAAGTCTTATGTTTTTCTACTTTCTTAATCTTTATAATTTTAACAATATATTAATTTTTATTTTATTTATCTTATACAATATGCAATTTTCAATTTATTATAAATATTTTGATCCATTGATAATGTTTATTGTACTATTTTTAATTAAATTTTCTGGTGATTATAGAATAGAACTGAAAAAAGTTTTTAAAAAATACTTAATTTTTTACATGGTTTTTTTAGGTTTAAATTTAGCAAAAATTTATATTAGCTACTAATTTGTGCAAATTAAATTAAAGTGCTTTTGAAATTTCCTCTGTCATTTTTTTTGCATCGGCAAATAACATTAGCGTATTTTCTTTATAAAAAAGATCATTATCAATCCCAGCATATCCAGGAGATAAACTCCTTTTTACAAACAAAACAGATTTACATTTTTCGACATCTAAAATCGGCATTCCATAAATTGGGCTTTGAGGATCTGTTTTCGCAACTGGATTTGTAACATCATTTGCACCAATTACAAAAGCTACATCAGCATTAGCAAAATCGTTATTTATTTCCTCTAGTTCAAAAACTTCATCATAAGGAACATTTGCTTCTGCCAAAAGAACATTCATATGTCCTGGCATCCTTCCAGCAACTGGATGAATGGCGTAAGAAACTTTAATATCATTTTTTTTTAAAGTATCTACCATTTCCTTTAAAGCATGTTGAGCTTGAGCAACTGCCATTCCATAACCTGGAACAATAATTACTGAAGACGCATTTTTCATTAAAAAAGCAGCATCATCAGCATTTCCACTTTTAACCGGTCTTTGTTCTTTATTTTGATCGTTTGATGTTTGCTCTGTAGCACCGAAACCACCTAAGATAACATTAAAGAAAGACCTGTTCATACCCTTACACATAATGTAAGATAATATTGCTCCTGATGAGCCGACTAGTGCTCCTGTAATTATTAAAGCAGTATTCTCCAATGTGAAACCTATTCCGGCAGCAGCCCAACCTGAGTATGAATTTAGCATTGAAATAACGACTGGCATATCCGCGCCACCAATAGGTATAATTAGTAAAAAACCAATTAAAAAAGAAATAGCAATTAAAATCCAGAACAAACTAGAAGATTGTGATGTGCATAATAAATAAGTTAAAATTATTATTGTAATTAGTATTACTGCATTTAATAAATGTTGCCCTTTAAAAGTGATAGGAGCTCCAGACATAATGCCTTGAAGTTTTAAGAAAGCAATTACAGACCCTGAAAAAGTTATTGCACCTACAGCTGCACCAATTGACATCTCTATTAAACTAGCAAGTTTGATATTCCCTGGAGATCCTAGGTTAAAAGCTCCAGGATTAATAAATGCGGATATAGCAACAAATACAGCTGCTAAACCAACTAAACTATGAAAACCTGCTACAAGTTCAGGCATTGCAGTCATGGGAATTCTATAAGCTATGAAAGCACCAATTGAACCGCCAATAAGTAAAAAAACCAAAACAAAGATAAAACCAGTTGAAAAGTTTCCGACTGAGAGAAATGTAACTGTTACAGCTATGATCATACCAACAATCCCAAAAAAATTTCCTTGCCTTGAAGTTTCTGGTGAAGATAAACCTCGTAAAGCAAGTATAAAAAGCACACCTGAAATTAAGTAAAAAACTGCAGATAAATTAGGAGATATTAACATTTATTTATTCTTATTTTTTTTTTTATACATGGCTAACATTCTTTGAGTTACTAAAAATCCTCCAAAAATATTTATAGCAGCTAAAATAATAGCTAGGTATCCAAATATACTCGACTCATTAAATATATTTTGACTAGTTTCAGCTAAAGCTGCAATAATTGCACCAACAATAATTACAGATGAAATAGCATTAGTAACTGACATTAAAGGTGTATGTAATGACGGCGTCACACTCCAAACTACATAATATCCTACAAAAATTGAGAGAATAAAAATACTTAATCTGAATATAAAAGGATCTATTTCCATGTTATTTAATTAAAGTTTTTTCAATTATTTCATCTTCTAAATTTATCGAAATCTTTTTACTTTTTTTATCATACAAATTACTAACAAAATTTATAATATTTTTAGCATAAAGATTTGAAGCAGAAACTGGTAACCTATTTAAAATATTTCTTTCTCCCATTATTTTTACGCCATTTTTATCTATTATTTTATCTACTTCTGTTAATGCTGTATTTCCTCCTTGAACTGCTGCTAAATCGTATATCACTGACCCAGCTTGCATACCACTAATCATATTTTTAGTGATAATTATAGGTGCTTTTTTTCCAGGAATTAAAGCAGTACAAATCACTATATCAATTTTTTTAAGTGTTGAAGCCAAAAGATCTTCCTGTTTCTTTTTAAATTCCGCTGTTGCTTCTTTAGCATATCCACCTTTTGTCTCTAAATTTTCTGCTCCATCAACGGTCAAAAATTTTCCTCCAAGACTCTCTACTTGCTCTTTTGAAGCCATTCGCACGTCGGTTGCAAAAACAATAGCACCCATTCTTTTTGCGGTTGCAATAGCTTGTAAACCTGCAACGCCGGCTCCTACGACTAAAACTTTTGCAGCAGGAATCGTGCCAGCGGCAGTCATCATCATTGGTACTGCTTTTTCAAAAAAAGAGAAGGAGTCTATTACAGCTTTATAACCTGCAAGATTGGCTTGAGATGAAAGTACATCCATTGATTGAGCTCTCGTTATTCTTGGCAATAACTCTAGGGAAAATAGATTTATTTTTTTTTTTAGCAATTCATTTAATTTATCTTTGTTTTGATAAGGATTAAGTACTCCTATAACGGATTGACCTTCTTTTAAAAAAGATAGTGTCTCATCTGAAGGTAAGCCTAATTGTATAAATAAATCAGCGTCGTTTAAAATTTCTTTCTCATTCTTAATAATTTTGACACCTAATTCATTATATAAATTGTCATCTATACCTAAATGAGATCCATAATTCTCAGATAATGAAACTTGAAAACCTAAATCAATATATTTTTTTGCAATATCTGGAGTAATCGCAATTCTTTTTTCAATATTTTTATTTTCTGATAAAGAAACAATTTTCATATTTTGAGATTATAATAAGAAAATTGCCATTAAAACCAAAACTGCAATTACCGCGACAGTACCCCACAACACAAATTTTGTAAAATTGTTCCATGTTTTTTTATGGTCATCATTTTCCATAAAAACTACTTCTGTCTTGCTTTAAATTTTGGATTAGTTTTATTAATAATATAAACTCTACCTCTTCGCTTAACTAATTTTGAGTTAAGGTCTCTTTTTTTTACTGATTTAAGGGAGCTTTTTATTTTCATATATTTTAAAATTTATGCCGGCAACGTCCTACTCTTCCATATCTTAAGACAAAGTACCATCGGCGCAGAAAGGCTTGACTTCCGAGTTCGGAATGGGATCGGGTATAACACTTTCGCAATAATCACCGGCGAAGACCTTATATATCAAAATTAATCAATGTAAATATTTATCTATATAAAAAAACTTATATTTTTTGTCTTTTTTTTCAAAATTAATCAATTTTCTAACTTAATATGAAATTTAAAGATTATTAAGAAATGAATTATATGTAAGATTAAATCCCTCTTGAAGACTTATTTTTGATTTCCAGCCGTAACTTTTAGCAAGGTCAGAATTTAGAATTTTTCTTGGTGTTCCATTAGGTTTTTTTTTGTCAAATATAATTTTACATTTTACATCTAAATTTTTCATTATAAATTTACTAAAATTTAAAATTGTTTTTTCCTCTCCGCTCCCAATATTTATTAAAGAGTGTTTGGTTTTCTTTTTTAAAAAATATTCACATGCTTCGGCTAGATCATCTACATACATAAGCTCTCTTCTTGGAGTTCCATCTCCCCAAATAGTTATAGATTTTTTATTATTTAATTTAGCATCATGAATTTTTGAAATTAAAGCTGGAAAAAAATGGGAATTATTAAGATCATAATTATCTTTAGGCCCATATAAATTTGTTGGCATTAAGCAAATAAAATTTGTTTTATATTGTTTATTATAGGCCTCACACATTTTGACTCCTGCTATTTTTGCTATTGCATAGGCATCATTTGTTTCCTCTAGTTTTCCTGATAATAAAAAATTTTCAAGAATTGGTTGCTCACAAAATTTTGGATAGATACAACTTGAACCTAAAAATATCAATTTTTTCACCCCAACAAGATATGCAGAATGAATTAAATTTGTCTGTATCATTAAATTTTCATAAATAAATTTAGCTTTTTGCTTTTTATTAGCCAAAATACCTCCTACTTTTGCAGCAGCAATAATTATGAAGTCTGGCTTTGTTTTTTTTAAAAAACTTAAAGTTTTTTTTTGATCAAGTAAATCTAAAGATCTTCTATTTTTACAAATAATATTTTTGTAACCTTTTTTTTTAAATAATCTTAAAATAGCAGACCCAACCATTCCATTATGTCCTGCCAAAAAAATTTTTTTTTTTTTATTTATTTGCATTTAAGAGATCATATTCTGATTTGATCATTTCTTGGATAAGCGACTCCAATTTAATTTTTGGCTTCCAATTTAATTTATTTCTAGCTTTTTTAGAATTGCCTAAAAGAGTATTGACATCTAATGGTCTTAAATACTTTTTATCACACTCAATAATAGATACCCCCTTTTCATTATACCCCTTTTCCTTTATACCTTTGCCCTTCCAGATAATCTTCATGTTAAGTTTTTTTGCTGTTAAATTAACAAATTGTTTAATTGAATACTGTTTCCCAGTAGAAATAACATAATCATCTGGCTTTTTTTGTTGAAGCATTTTCCACATTGCTTCACAATAATCTTTTGCATGTCCCCAGTCTCTTTTTGCGTTTAAATTACCTAGATATAATTTTTTCTGTTTACCAACCTTAATTCTACATAATGCAGAAATAATTTTTTTTGTAACAAAGGTTTCACCTCTTCTTGGACTTTCATGATTAAATAAAATTCCATTACAGGCAAAAATATTATATGCCTCTCTATAGTTTTTTGTAATCCAATGTGCATATAACTTTGCTACGCCATATGGGCTTTGTGGGTAAAAATTTGTTTTTTCATTTTGAGGAGAATTTTGAACCTTGCCATACATTTCTGATGTACCAGCTTGATAGAACTTAATTTTTTTTTCGAACTTGTGAAATTTGATCGCTTCTAGAATTCGCAATGCGCCAAGAGCATCTGCATTTGCTGTATACTCTGGAACTTCAAAAGAAACTGCAACGTGAGATTGGGCAGCTAGATTATATATTTCATCTGGTTTCACCTTCTTAATCAAGTCTGATACTGATGAAGAGTCGGTGATATCACCATAGTGGAGTCTAAACCTATAATTTGACTCATGAGGATCTTGATAAATATGGTCAACTCTTGATGTGTTATTACTCGAAGATCTTCTTTTAACACCGTTAACTATATAGCCTTTGTTTAACAAAAATTCAGATAGATAAGAGCCGTCTTGACCAGTAACACCAAATATTAATGCAACTTTTTTTTTCATTTTTTAAAATACGATTTACTAATTCTTTTACAATCTTTTTTTAATTTCGTTAAGCTTAATTTAATATTTAGACTTTTAAGTAATTTTGAATTATTTAAGTAAAAATTTTCTTGAGGGTAAATTTTCGGTAACCTTTTTACTATTATTTTTTTATTATTATAAAAATTAAGCCATTTAATGATATCATTTAAGTAGACTTTTCTACCTATTGAAACATTGTAAATACCGTAAATTTTTTTTGAAATTAATATTTTGATTATTTTAGAAAATTGATTTGATGATAAAAAATCTTTGTAATTATTTTTATTATCAATTACATATCCTTTTTTTATATTAAGAAAAAACTGATCAATAAAAGTGTTATGTATTTTTCTTGGGTTTCTTACTTTTGAATAACCTATTAGATTTGATACTCTCAAAATTAGTATTTTATTTTTTAATAAAGCAAGAAGTCTATTCTCAGTAATTAGCTTATTTTTCGAATAAATGTTTGGCGGTTTTTTAGGTGAATTTTCTCTTAAATTATCACCAATTTTATAAACCTTGCGTGTACTAAAAAGGATATAATTTATATCTAAATCTTTTATTTCCTTTGCAATAATATAATCAAAATCATTTTTAAAATTGTACTTTTTCGTAATATATCTCTTGTTGAGTGAACAATTAATAATGTAATTAAATTTTTTTATATCCTCTTTTTTTCTAAGAAAATTTTCAAAATCAATTATCTTTATAAAAAAATATTTTTTAAGTTCCTCTTTCAAAATTGAAGTAACAAAACTTTTTTTTCCAATAATCAATATTTTTTTTTTCATTTGAAAAATCTATTAATAAGTTTTGTTACAATATAATCAGTGTTAGGTTTAAAACTAATTTTATTTATCTTAAAAAAAAATTTAATATAATTATGTGCCTGGTATCTTCTTTTCCACCAAATTTTAGATAAGAATTTAAATTTTGATGAAATACTTGTTTTGGTTTGTCTATAATAAGTTAAATTCTCATTAAGATAGACTGTGTTATCTTTGTATATATATTCTGATAAAACGATCATTCGAAAGTCTAACCAAATATCGGGAAATTCTTGACAGCTTAAATATGGGAAATTATTAACAAAATCCTTTCTTTTAATTGCGATGCAACTTGTTGGAAATATATTGGGCCAAAAACTTTTATAAAATTTTTTTTTTAACTTTTTATATACAATATTATTATCGTATTTATATATTGGTAAATCAAATATTATTTTACTTTCATTATTGTCCTCAAACTTTTTTATAATATTCTCAATTTTTTTTTCTGCAAAAAAATCATCACTATCACACAAAAAAATAATTTCACCTGAGGCAATTTTCAAACATTCATGATAACTTTCTGCCTGATCATAAGATGCAATGTTTGTTTTTGAATTCTTTTTTTTTAATAAAATTATCTTATCTTTATATCTCTTTAAAATTTCAAAAGAATTATCATTTGAACTATCATCCAAAACTATAATCTCTATATTTTTATAACTTTGATTCAAAATTGAGTCGATGCAGTCTATTAAATATTTTTGATTATTATAATTTGCGATTAATACAGAGGCTTTATAATTAACTTTTTTTAACGTAGACATATTCAAAAGTTTTTCTAAAAGGCATTTTATATTTGTATAATTGGTTAAAATTATTTTTTTTTAACAATTCATGTATATCACCAAATTTATAGTTTTTAATTAACATGTTATCATAATGATGTTCAAACATGATTGTTGAAATTTTTTCTAATTGATGTTCCAATCCAGCCAAAACTTTCATCTCAAAACCCTCTGTATCTATTTTAAGAAAATCTATTTTAAAAATTTTATTATTTTTCATGTAATCAGCTAATTTTAATTGATTTATGTGATTTTCTTTAAATATTCTTGAGCCTTTAAAAACTAAAAATGATTTTCTTTTGAAATATTTTGACTCAAAGTTTATATCATTTATCGTAGATGAGGAACTTTCGCTAAATTCCTTAATAGTAATCTTTTTATTTTCATCTCCTAAAGCAATATTCTCTGCTATAACTATAATTTCAGGTTTTTCTTTTTTAAATTTTGTTAATTTTTTCTTTAATTTATCAAAATTTGTCTTAACTGGTTCAAATGAGTATATTTTTTTTATTGAGAAGTTTTTCGAAAATAAAATTATAGTTTCTCCTCGATGAGCACCAACATCAAAAAATGTATCAAATTTATTGTACCCTTTTTTCTTAAGAAATTTAAATAATTTTAATTGATAATACAAATCAAAAAACTTCAAAATGTTTAAAGTTAAAAATTTAATCATAGATAAACATATATCTGTTTGGCAGAATTTCTTTTATTTTTTTCTTTTTAATCTCATCACAATAATCAATCTTATTTTTACAATTATGATAATTAATTATTAATAGATCAAAATTTTTTTGAATTCTAAAATGATTTTGATCTACATTGTAAAATGTTATTTTAAAAGGTTTATAATCATATTTTTCGATTTCTTGATCAATTCTTTGAATATTTCTGAATAAAAAAATAATAATAGTAACTAAAATTAAGATTTTTAATCTCAATATTATATCTTTAAATTTTTTCTGGTTTATCTCTAAAAAAATAGAAAAAGGAATAAACAATAATAAAGCAATTAAAACATATCCTCCATAGCGTAATGCGGGATGGTTTAAAAACCACTCAAAAAATAAGATCAAGATAAATATATAAATTATTAAAAAATTTTTTATTTTTTTATCAAGTGTAATTTTTTTGCTACTTTTTTTATAGAATAAAACAAATATAATTAAGATTAAGACTGTTAAACCTAACAAAAAATCACTTACTTTATTAAAAAAGTATAAATCTATCCAATTAGGTAACCAATTAAAATCTTTAAGATAAAGTTCTGGATTTGAAATTTTGAAATTTGGAGTTTTTCCAGCTTTTGACCAAAGTTGATAATGTTCATTCATCTTAAGTGTTCTATCAACACCAATTGACCACTCGAAATTATCAAAACAAGTAAACGAAAGTGGATATAAAAAACATCCAGTATTTAAAAAGTATACTGAAATTACAGTTAATATTAAAAAACCAAAAGCATAAAAATATGAATTTTTAAAAGAATAATCAACTAAATCATATTTTCTATTTTTATAAATTATGAATGCTATAGGTAAAAGTAATATCAAATATAAAACGTAGAAAGCTTTTAGCGATATTATAGTTCCAAGAATAATAAAGATATTAGAGATATTTTCCTTTTTATTTTTAATAGCGGTTAAAAAATAAAAAATTTCAATAAATAAAATTGCTATTAATATTTGAGCAGACCTATCGGTTCCATGCTCTTGTAATCGGTAAAAAAAAATATTTATAAAAACTAAAAAAAAAATATTTAGATAGAATAGAAAATCAAAATTTTTTTTTTTAATATGTTTTTTAATGTTAAAAATTATTACTAAATTTGAAAATCCCAATATTAATAAAGTTGGGATATAAAATGAAAAATATTTTATATAGGGCAAAAAATATAGGGAATTTAAATAAAAAATTGAAGATGGTGTTCGTAAACCATGATTAAATTGGCCTATACCAATCATCATCGGTTCTTGAGTAAGGTAATAACTATACCCAAAATGATAGTACGGAAAATCATCGTGAGTTTTAAAAATCAATAAAGCTATAAATAAAATTAAAAAATTTATTAAGGTAATTTTTAATGAAAAAAAATTTAATTCTTTTTTTTGGAAATAAAAAAAGAGTGATAACCCAATAACAATTATAAAAGTGTTATGAATTATACTGTGAGGAATTAAATAATGAGATAAGTAAGAGTACAAAATCAAGAAAAATAGTCCATAAAGACCTTTGTAGCCATAATTTAGCTTAAGATTATTTGAAAGTATTTTACTGAAGAAAGTTCCATAACCAATCACAGAGAAAATACTTAATAAGAAAAAACTCAATAATATTAAAAAATTAAATGTCATTATTTGGATCTAAATTAAGCAATTTAGATGTAAGTTTATCATTTTATATATTTTTCTGAAATTTAAATAAATGGTTTTTAATTTCTATAGTATTATCATTTCATAAAAAAAAATCTATTAATTTTATATCTCAAATTTTCTATTTATTTGAATTTTGCTTATTTAATGAATAACCTTTAAATTTAAAAAAATTATGAAAAATTTAACTTTAGTTATCCCAGCAAAGAAAGAAAAGGAATCTCTTCCAAAAGTAATCAATGAATTAAAAAATTATGATTTAAAAATTTTAGTTATTTTAGAAAAAAATGATTTAGAGACTATTAACTCAATTTCAAATTTTGATTGTCAATTAGTTTTTCAAAAAAAAAAAGGTTATGGAGATGCGATACTTGAAGGGCTTAATTTAGTTAATACAGAGTTTTTTTGTATATTTAATGCTGATGGTTCATTTAATCCTTCTGAATTAAATATTATGTACAAAAAACTAAAAGATGAAAATTTAGATGCTGTATTTGCGAGCCGGTATGAAAAAGACTGTGGTAGTGAGGACGATACATTCATCACGTATATTGGTAATTTTATTTTTACTAAAATAGGAAATGTATTTTTTAACTTAGATATAACTGATATTTTGTACACTTATGTTATGGCAAAGACAGAAAAGATAAAGAATTTAAATCTTAAAAAAAAAGATTTTAGATTATGTGTTGAACTGCCGATTAAAGCAAAAAGATCAGATCTTAATTTAGGTACTAGTAAATCTTTTGAAAGAGCAAGAATAAGTGGAAAGAAAAAAGTAAATGCATTTAAAGATGGCATTTATATATTACTTGAAATGTTTAAGTTATTTTTTGATAAAAAATAAAATTTAAGTGATATCTTTGATAATTTCTTTGATTGTAGTTTTCAAATTCTTAGAAATTTTCCAATTATTATATTTTTTTTTAAACTTTGAAAAATCTGTTATGTACCAAATATGATCTCCTTTACGATTGTGTTTCATAATTTTAAAATTTTTATAATCTTGATTGATTAATTTGCTAGTTAAATTTATTGCCTCAATTATTGAAATTGAATTACTTCTACCTCCACCAGCATTATAAATCTCTCCGTATCCTGGATTCTTATAAAATTCCCAAAACATCCTAACAAGATCATAGGCATGTATATTATCTCTTACTTGTTTACCTTTATAACCATAAATCTTATATTTTTTATTTTGGACAACACACTTTACCAGGTATGACAAAAAACCATGTAATTCTGCTCCTTGATGATTTGGTCCAGTTATACATCCACAACGAAAAGTAGCTGACTTAAGTTTGAAATATTTGCCAAATTCTTGAACCATTAAATCAGCAGATGTCTTTGATACTCCAAAGGGAGAATGAACAGTGTCATCAAGAGGAAATTTTTCATCAATAAGTAATAATTTATTTGATTTATTATATGCTTCAAATCTTGTGGGTAGCTCCTTAATTTTCAATTTTTTTTTTGGTAATTCTCCATAAACTTTATTAGTTGATGTAAAAATAAATACACATTTAGGGCAATATAATTTTGTTAATTGTAAAAGATTGACTGTAGCTAAAGCATTAATCTTAAAATCAAAAACGGGATCTTTGGCTGACCAATCATGCGATGGTTGTCCAGCAGTATGAATTATTAAATCAAATTTAAACTTTTTAAATAACACTTCTAGAGTCTTATAATTTACTAAATTAATTGAATAAAACTTGAAATTCTTATTTTTTTTTTGAGTGGTTACAAATTTTTTTGTGGAATGTCTTTTTCCAAATAATTTTGACCTTAAATCATTGTCTATACCAAATACAGTAAATTTTTTTTTTAAAAAAAAACTTACTGCTTCAGAACCTATTAATCCAGAGCTCCCTGTAATTAAAACTTTTTTCATTTAATTAAATTGATTTAAAAATAGACTTTAATTTTTTTTTATACATTTGATCTTTTTTTAATCTTTTTAAGATTCTATTTAACTCTTTAAATTCATAATTTAAATCATCATTTAAACTTCTTTTTCTTCCCTCTAAATTAAGAGAAATGGGTATTTCTTTTGTGGTAGCTTGTGAAAAATCCCAAAACTTGGAATGAATAGTTCTCTTAAAATCCCATGGATGAATAGCCTCAAGACCTGCACTCAGCAAAAGCTTTATTAACTTTTTTTTATTAAATATCTCATAATGAAAATTGTCTTTATAAGTTTGACCTCCCATCAACGGTCCAGAAATATTATCTATATCTTTGTCAATATTATAAATTTTAGAAAGATTCTCAAAGCTTGGGACGGAAATCCTTAAAACTCCTCCAGGTTTTAGAACTCTTACCCATTCAACCAAAACTTTTAATACTTGTTTTTTTTTAAAGTGCTCTAAAATATGAGACGCATAAACTAAGTCAAAAGTATTTTTTTTAAATCTTAATGGGTAAGCTTTTAAATTTAAAACACCTTTCTTTTTTCTATTATCAATATTGATAAATGGTTTGGGCAAAACATTATCACCACAACCTATATGTAAGTATTTTAAATTTTTTTGTTTCACCAGCTGTAACTATAGTAAATAGAGTTAAATCTCAAGCTAGAAAAAAGTTAAATGTTTATTTTATTGATTAATATTTCTGTTCAAAATTTCAAAAATTTTTTCTGAAATAACTAAGTTACCTTTTCTACTTAAATGAGCATAATCATAAAAAAATTGTTCTGAATAATTATCAAAAATATTACTTATATCGTAAAAATTTTTTAAATCTATATTGGTTGAGATATTTTCATAAATTTCTCTTGCAAAATTTGCCTCCTCAGTTTTATGATGAAGTGCTTCTATCCCAACTGGATTTTTTCTAGAAAACGGGGCGGGTTGTAAAAAGAAATAAACTTCAATTTTGTGATTTTTAGCTAAATCGTTTGCAAATTTTATTGAATTTATAAAATCTTCACTAATCTCTTGAATTGAGAACTTTTTTTTATTTTGACGCAATCTCTCAATGTTAAACTTTTTAATTTTTTTTCCTAAAGTATTTTTATAAATAACACTATAATCTGATACAAATTCAGAGAAAAAATATATAGATTTATAAAAATTATTTTGATCATACATTAAGCTTTGGGAAAAATTGAATATAAAAAACTCTCCACCATGTCTAATTTTATTAAAAATATCATTATAACCATCATAAAAAACTACTATTTCAGGTTTATTTTTTGAAAATCTCAAAAGATTAAAAAAATTATTTACCTCATAATGTAAATCAAGACCACCTATTCCAAAATTTTCTACGTAAAATTTTTTATCACTTAAATTTAATTTTTTTGAGACTAAAGATGGAATTGTATCTTTATCTGATAATGCTCCATTATACATTGTTGAGCCTCCAAAAAACCAGATATTATTTTCATTAGATTGATCACTTAAATTTATAGTATTTCTAACCCATGGTCCATTTTTAGATTTAATTGTTGACCAACCTCCACAATCAAGATTTTTGGGAGCACTAAAAAAATATAATTTATGATAATAATCTGCCTTTTTTAGCGCACATTTATAATACTTTTGCCTAAAATTTTGTTTTTCATCTTCAAAAAAAACTGGCTCCTTAAAAATAACATCAAATGAATTTTTTTTTCCATACATAAATTTACCAGCAGCAACTTCACAAATTACAATTAAAATTATAAATGAAAAAAAAACTATAATAGAGTCTAATTTATTTTTATTTTTAAAAGTAAGATATGCTAGTAAAAAAATTATTAAATCAAAAATAATTAATGCTGGAGTGAAAATTTGTCCATACATTTTATTATGGAAAATTAAATTAAGAGTAATCGGATTTAATATTAAAAGAATAAGCGTGTAAAATAATGTAAAAAAATTAATCATTTTTTTGCAATTATTGTAAATAGACCACCCTCGCTAGCGTGACTAACATTTAATGCAAGCATTATTTCTTTCATTCCTAAATTATTACAATTTTTTGAATAATCATCAAATAACTTAGAATTTATATCTAAATTTTCGATTGGTAAAATTTTAGTTATTTTAAGATTTTTTTCCTCAAACCATTCTAAAACTTCTTTTATTGTGTAAGAAATTTCGTGGGGGCTTTTATATTGATCCTTATACCAAGTTAATCTTTTTTGATAACTTATATTTTTGTTTCTTAAATATTTATCTAAAAAAAAAACTTTTTCACCAAAAACAGAAAAAATCATTTTACGTATTTTAGTATAAATTCTTCCATATTTATGATACAGACCAAGAACTATATATCCACCTTCTTTTAGTTTTTTTTCTATTGAAAAGAATGCCTTTTTTGGATCTTGTGTATGATGTAAACAACCTATCGAAATTATATAATCAAAAAAATTATCGTTAAATAAAAGATTAAATAGATTCATTTTCATAAAATAAACGTTATCAATGTCTGATTTTATTCTAAAATTTTCTGCCATAGCTAAAGAGCTCTCTGAAAGATCTATACCAAATAATTTTCTATTGTATCTAGATAAAAAATTAGACAATTGTCCTGTTCCGCAACCAACCTCTAGAATTTTTGAGCCAAATTTTATTTGTTCATCAAGAAATTTTGCAAATATTGATTTATTTGCTTTATCAATCAAAGATGAAAAATCGTCTAGATCATCGTAATTTGGAAATTTTATTTCATTATAGAATTTATCTTGAATATCTGTAATTTTTTTTGTTTCACTATCCTCAATAAAAAAATCTGGAATAGAATTATTAATTAAGAAAAATTTCTTTTCATCATCTGTGAAAAAATTGTTGTTAAAGATCAATTTTTTTTTGTTTTGACCAATTAAGAATTGTGCAAGTTTATTAAATCGATCAATCATTATACTGTTCATTTTTTTTCAACAAAAAATTTCCACACACCATATAATCTAAACCAGAACCCATAAAGCATTTGAATGCATTTTCAGGGCTTTCTACTATTGGCTCATCTTTAATATTGAAAGAAGTGTTAACTAAAATTGGTATTTTTGTAATTTTATGAAATTCTTGTATCAAGCTATAAATTTTTTTATTTTGACTTTGTGAAACAGTTTGTATTCTCGCGGAATAATTTACATGAGTAACAGCAGGTATCAAAGATTTAATATTTTTAAGCTTTTCAAAGCCAATAAATTTATCTAAATTACCTTTTTGTTCTTCACAACCTTTTACTTGGCCTACTAAAAGCATGTAAGGGCTGATTGTTTCAATATCAAAAAATTTTTTAACGTAATCCTCCAGGACAATAGGCGCAAAAGGTCTAAATCCTTCTCTATATTTTATTTTCATATTAATTTTTTTTTGCATAAATTGGTCTCTAGGGTCAGCGATAATTGATCTTGAACCAAGAGCTCTAGGACCAAATTCCATTTTATCTTGAAACCAACCTATTACTTTTTTTTCAGAAAGAAGATGAGCAGTTTCTCTTATTAACTCACTATCTTTTAAATACCTGTATTTAGCATTAAATTTTTTTAAAACATTTTCAATTTTTTCATTTGAATATTCAGTCCCCAGCCTAGGATCAAAATAATTTTTTTTCTTATCATCTTCATAATCTTTGGAATAATTTTTATACCAATATGCAAGGCCGGCACCAATTGATCCTCCTGCATCACCTGAGGCTGGTTGAATCCAGACATTTTCAAAAATTTTACTTTTATGTATTTTTCCATTCGCAACACAATTTAAAGCCACTCCGCCAGCTAAACAAAGATTATTTAGTTTGGGATAATTTTTTTTCAAATTCATTATTAATTTTAAGATTATTTCCTCTAGAACATCTTGAATTGAAGCTGCAATATCCATATGAAATTGATTAATTTTCTCATTTGATTTTCTAATATTTGATCCAAAAAGGTTTTCGAATTTTTTTCCAATCATTTTCAAATCTGTTGCGAATTCAAAATAATTCATCCTAAGTCTGAAGCTTCCATCCTCTTTTAAATCAATAAGCTTTTTATAAATCAAATCTTTGTATAATGACTTTCCATAAGGAGCTAAACCCATAACTTTGTACTCGCCATCATTTACTTTGAATCCCAAGAAATGTGTAAATGAGGAGTAAAGTAATCCAAGTGAATGAGGGAAATGAATTTCTTTAGTAATTTTTATATCTGATCCTCTTCCAATTGCTACTGAAGTGGTAACTTTTTCTCCTACACCATCAATAGTTAATATTAAAGCTTCTTTAAATGGAGATGGATAAAATGCACTTGCAGCATGACTAAAATGATGTTCAGAGAATTTAATCTTTTTTTCTATATTCTTTATTTTTTCAATTGAATTTAGCTGATTAATCATATTTTTTTTTTGGAATAATTTCTCACTTATCCAGAGAGGCATTGATTTAAGATACGACCTAATGCCTCGAGGCGCGAATGAAACATAAGTGTCCATTAATCTCTCAAATTTTATAAAAGGTTTTTCATAAAAAACTATATGATCTATATCTGAAAGATTTAATTTATTGATTCTTAATATTTCCTTAATTGAATTAATTGGAAAACTGCTATCATGTTTGATTCTACTTAATCTTTCCTCTTGAATAGCACTTAAAACAGTACCATTTTGGATCAAAGCAGCTGCGCTGTCATGATAATAACAAGATATACCTATTATATTTATGTCTTTTTTCAAAATTGTTCTTCAAAATTTGGTTCTTCTTTTCTACTTATCCAATATGTATTTTTTTTTTTACTTATCTTAATATTTAAAGCATCTTTATTTAAGAGTTTTAAAAAAATACCAGTAGGTATTACTATGAAAAAATATACCAATAATAAAGACAGAGGTGATAAAAATCTCCCAATGAATCTACCTACTGGTTGAATGTATTTAAAGATTTTTTTTAACAATCTTTTAAAATATCGCATACAAAAATGGCGCTATGGTTGGTGATTGAGATGCGATCACAAAAAAACCAAAAATCATTAATGCCAGAAAAAAAGGTAATAAGTAAATTTTTTTTGCCTTGATAAGATATTTAATAAAATTTAAAAAGTTCATTTTTTCTTGCTCACTTAATATACATATATTTTCTTGTCAATTATTTAGATATATTCTTATTCAATATTAAATAAAGAATTAAATAAGTTAAACAATTAAAAAGGAATATAATTATCATTACTATTGAGAAATTATAATATTTATAAGCTAGCCAAAATATAAAAAAATTATACAAATTTATAACATTAGCAATTAGCGGGTTGATAAAAGGAGTCTTAAAGTTATATCTTTTTTTAAAATAAAGATATAAAAGCTGGTGAAAATGTCGATTATCAGGCAAAAAAGGATTTTTAGATTTTATAGATCTTCTGATTATAGAAAATAAAATTTCAAAAGCTGGATACCATAATAAAACTGCGATAAACCATGGTGAAATATTTATTTTTGAAACGTGTAAATCAATTAACAAAATAGAAAATAAAAACCCTAGTAAATATGAGCCAGAGTCACCTAAAAAAGATTTTCCAAAAAAATTAAATAGATAAATTAAAAATAAAATAGATGTGAATAAATAAATATTCTCAAAAATATATATATTATCTAATTTAAAAAATAAAAGAATTACAGCCAAAGATAAGTAATATCCAACACAAAGAGTATTCAAGCCATCAATGAAATTAGAGCCATTAATAACTATTAAAATACAAATGAGAGTTAATAGGATGCTAAAAAATTTAAAATTTAACAAGTGGTCTATAAAAGGAATCTTGGTGGTTTGAATAAAATCCCCAGAGTAAATTAAAAAGATAAAAACAATAATTGATTGAAAAAAAAATCTTAATTTCGGAGAGTTTAATTTTTTAATGTCTGATAAAATACCTAAAAGGAAAATAAAAAAAATTAAGTAAATTTCGTAGATATTAAAGTTGAGATTAAAACTAACAAATAAAAAAATTATTAATCCTAAGGATTTTGGAACTTTATGAGAAAAAAAAATTTTTTTTTTATGTTTATCTACATTAGGTAAATCAATTAAAAAATTTTTTTTTATTAAAAAAAAGTTGATTAAAACTAAAAACAAAAAATAAGCAAAAAATTGAAAATAAATAACCATTCTAATTATAAATTTTAATTTTTTTGATTAAAGAATATAAACTCAAATTAATTGTTAAAACAATTGACTTGATTATATTAAAGTTCTCGTAATGATTGTAAACTTTGAAAGCATCAAATAACCTTTGGGGTATTGATGAGGATAATGATCCACTAGTTGATCTCCAATAAGTTAAAAACTTATCGATCGACGTGATTGATATATTTTTTTTTGCTAAACGTAACCAAACAACGAAATCTTCTTTGGTTTTAAGTTTTGGGAATTTACATAAATGAATAACAGATCTATCTATCATCACTGTTGAAGTTCCAATATCACATGAATTAATTAGTTTTGAATATGTTAATTTTTTTGGTGAATAAAATTTTCCAATTATCTTATCTTTCTCATTAATTATATTATAGTTCGTATGTGAAAATTTAAGGTTATTTTTTTTCATAAAATTTACTTGCACTTCAAGTTTTTTCTTGTTCCACAAATCATCACTATCAATAAAAGCAATATATTTACCCTTTGATTTGGAAATTCCTATGTTTCTCGAAATTGCTACACCAAGATTTTTTTTATTCAAAATAATTTTTATTTTTTTATTTTTTTTTTTTAGTTTTAACAACTTATTGTAAACATTATGTTTAATCTCTAAATATTCATCAAAAATAATTATCAATTCAAATTTTTTATACGTCTGTTTTAAAACTGAATTTATAGTTTTAAAAACATACTTTTCATTATTATAATATGGCAATAAAATTGATACTAAGGGCATTATAGATATATTACAAATTATAGTTCAATAAATGACTTTATCAATATTATCTATTTAAAATATTTTTATAAAGTTTTTTATATTCGCTTCCAATAAATTTTAATTTTATATTTTTAGACATCTCTAATGAATTTTTGTTTAATTGATCGTCATCAAGATTTTTAAAAATCCAATCAATTCCATCTTTTAAAGATACAATATCCATTGAATTTGCTTTGTAACCATTTATTTTATGCTCTATTATTTCAGACAACCCATTGTGATCAAATAAAACAATTGGTAATCCGCACATTTGGGCTTCTTGAGAAATTAGAGGGGTATTATCATTTAATGATGGTAAAACTAAACAATCTGCAGAATTATATAAATCAGAAAGTTCATTATCATCATAAATTTTATTTTTAAAAAAAATTTTTCCTCTAAAATTTAAATTAAAATTTGCTGGTTTTTCTATTCCAAATATTAAAAGATCAAATTCAGTCTCTGTTTGTTGAATAGCTTTTTGTAAATATTGCCAACCTTTTCTTTTATCTTGTAGTCCATTTGAAGAACCAAAAATTAGTAATTTTCTATTATTGTCAAATTTAAATTTTTTTTTACATTCTGATTTATTTTTTTTATAAAAAATTTTTTCATCAATAGGCCATTTAATTATATGGCAATCAAAATGAGACATTACTTTACTATCTTTAACACAATTATACATCCACTTATTTGGCACCACAATATTCATGGGTCTTTTCCAGGATCGTATTTTCCTATTTATTAACCACTTATCTAATGAAAATTTATTTAGAGAATTAAAATTTTTAGTTCTCCAAGATGCATTTTCATCATAGATATCATAATGATTAATACCGGTAAAAGGCCACATATCACAAAGAGACCAAACAATCGGTTTTTTTATATTTCCTATATCTTCAATATTCAAAAATTCATTAATCCAACATAAATGGATTATATCACAATCAAGATTGTTTATTTTTTTACTTTGAAAAGTTGGGAATAATGAGGGACTTTGATAACTGAAAGTTTTTTTGTTTTCAAACTTACAAATATTTCTATTTATTTTTTCTTTATATTTTTCAAAAAAAAAGTTATTGGAGTTAAAAAAATTATTAATATAATCTACATTTGTATTTTTTTTTTTCACAAATAATGAAGAATTAATGTCTGAAATTATCAATGATTTAAAAATGTTTATTGCAGCTCTTCCACCACCACCAGTGTCAGAAGATGATAATATTACCGATTTCATTTTAATAACCACCTAATGAAGATGGAATATATGATTTCATTTTCCATTTTAAAAAACAAATTAAAGAATTTTTACTATTTCTTTTATTTTCTATTCTATCTATAAAAAAATTTTTATTTTTTGACATAAAGTTAACAAAATCAGAAATATTTGACTCTGAACAGATTAAATAATTTAATCTAGATAATATAATAGCTTCTATTAAGGATTCTTTTCCAACTTTATACCTATGATTTTTTCTTTTAAAATTTGAAAAATCTGATGATTTTTTTGATCTAAAAGATTTTAGATATTTAACCTTTTTTCCGTATTTTTTTTTTATTATTTCAAGATAATTCGGATCTTCAGTTACTAGAAATATCTTTTTAATATTTTTAGTTTTAAGTATATTGTCTAACTTAGCAAAAATCTGATTTCGGGTTGGTGGCTGAGGATGATTTGGTAAATATTTGTGATCAGTTCCTCTCCAATGTAAACCTATTGTATCATTTTTATTAATTTTGAGATCATCATAAATTTTATTTACCTCATCAAGAATATTTTGATTAATTTTGATATATTTTTTATATATCTTTAGAATATCAGTGTACTTTTTTAATGCTCTATATTTGTAATTTTTAAAAACAAAATTACCTGATATAATTACATTTTTACTTTGATAAACATTTTCTAATTTATAATTCGATGGTTGATTGAAATAATATTCCCAAGCATTAAGTGTATTATTTACTTTTAATTTTTCATTATAAAAACCCTCAAAATTTAGCATATCTACAACTGGTATTAATCCTAATTTACTAGATATCGCCAAATGATTTAAAACATACAAAAGATTGGAGAATAATCCTCCACCTATTTTTCTCTGAATAACATAAAAAATTTTTTTTTTATTTTTTGGTCCGAAGTTATGTATTTGCAGATATTTAAAATCATTTACAATTTTCTTTGGAATTAACAACTTTTTTTTTTTTATTATAATTCTATTAGTAGAATCAAACATTTTTTTATGTAGGTAATTTCTAATGCCAATCATCAAAAAACTTTAAAAATCTTGGTTACAATTTTATATTTCAACTTTATAAATATTAATAGCTAATTTAATATATTTCATTTAGTTTGATTTAATTTAAAAAAACATTTTGTCTAAATATTGATTATGAAAAAAATTGTTATTTTTAATCCATCAATTGAGGGTGGTGGGGTTGAAAGAAATCTTGAAATAATAGCAAATTATCTTTCAAAAAAGACCAAAAGAAAAATCTATTTAATTAGTTATGATAAATGCTTAAAATTAAATAAAACAGTTAATTTTGTAAAACCCATAATTAATTTAGACATTAAGAATAGAATTTTCAAATATTTTATATGTCTTATTTCATTGATTATATTTCATATTAATAACAAAAAATATTTAATTTTCTCATTTCAAGCTAATGTTTATGCAATTTTATTTGCAAAATTATTCAAACAAAAAATTATTGTTAGAGCAAATGCTGCACCACATGGGTGGATCAATGGTTACAAGAAAATTATTATAAAATTTTTTTATAAAAGGGCAGATAAAGTTATAGTTAATAGTAACGAATTCAGGAATGAATTTAAAAAAACCTTTCAATTAAATCCCACTGTTATTTATAATCCTTTAGACAAAGTAAAATTAATTTCATTATCAAAGAAAAAAATTAATATTCCGTTTTTTGATTATTTTAAATCAGGTATTAAAATATTAAATGTCGGTAGACTTACCAGTCAAAAAAATCAAATTGACATATTGAGAAGTGTCAATATTTTAAAAAATAAAATTCCAATAAGACTTTTGATCATAGGAAGTGGTAGTAAATTAAGTTACCTCAAAAATTTTATTAAGGAAGAAAATTTATCCAATAATGTAAAAATTATTCCTTATTGTAAAAACCCATACAATTATTTCAAAAAAGCTGACATGTTTATATTAAGTTCTAAATATGAGGGCCTACCAAATGTTTTGTTGGAAGCTACATTGTTTAAATTACTTTCAATTTCTTACAAATGTAAAACTGGACCTAAAGAAATACTTCAAAATGGAAAGGGTGGAATTCTTGTAAATGTCGGTGATCACAAAAGAATTGCAAATGAAATCTTAAAATATTTTTATAGTAAAAAAAAATGTGAATATAAGAAAATGATAGAAACTTCGTATAAAAATTTAAAGAAATATCATTTAAAAAGACAATTAAATAAATATGAAAAAATTACAAATAATCATCTAAAGTAAAACAATTTATTCCTTAATTTATTTAATATTTTTATGAGTAACAAAAAGAAAATAAATAAAGGATTTTGATTATTTCTAAATCTCACAACAGACTCATAATATAATGTTTTGAAAAAACCAATTCTAGATGAAAGTCCTTTGGTATTAAAATATCCTATTAATTCTGATTTTTTTCCATTTTTATATCTATATTTTTTACTTTTAAATAGTTTGAAAAAAAAACTATAATCAGCACAATATTTGAGACTCTCATCATAATTACCTAGATCTTTGTGTATTTTTTTTTTTACAAAAAAACTTATAGAATGTGATGGATAGCAATTAAATTTGTAATCAATATATTCTGGATTAAAATGATGAAAAACCTTTCTTTTTTTTACAGCTCCGAAAAAATAATCTAAATCATATTTTCTAAAATATTTAGCAACAATAGCTAATGCATTTTCTGTAAAATAGTCATCAGAATTTAACATACAAATAATATCTCCATTCGAAATTTTGATACCTTTATTCATTGCTGACCACATGCTCTTATCTTTTTTAGATATAATTTTGTTTATACCTTTATTTTTATATTCTTTTATTATTTCCAAAGTTCCATCCTTTGATCCCCCATCAATAATAATATACTCAAAGTTTTTAAATTTTTGAGATAGAACACTTTGAATACATCTTTTTATTGTTTTTTTATTATTGAGTACAACAGTGATAATTGAAAATAAAAATTTTTTTTTTTTAAACATATTTTATGAAATTTTTATAAAACTTAAAAATTGAGAAATTTCTTGAAAACTTTTTCATATTAATAATTTTTTTATTAATAGATTTTTGATCTTCATTTTCAAAATTTTTTAATTGTTTCAAAAAATCATTTATTGAGTTATACGAAAACAAATACCCATTTTCCTCATGTTTGATTATTTCAACAGGTCCACTTTTACAAGAGTTAGATATAACAGGTAAATTCGCAATTCCAGACTCAATAATTACAAACCCTGGGTCCTCCCATAGAGAGGTGCAAATTAAAGCTTTGGCATTTAAAAAATATTTAAAAACATTCTTTTTAAAGCCAACAAATTTTATGTATTTCTCAACTTTAAGTGTTTTCGTTAGGTTTATTAATTTATTTTTATCTTCTCCATCACCAATTACGATAACATTTATTTTTTTTTTATTGATCCTATTATATTCATGTACGCCTTTAACTAAAAAGCTAAAGTTTTTTTGCTTAGTCAATCTCCCTGCTGAAATATAAAAATTCTCCTTCGTAAAATTTTTGTTTTTTTTTCTAATTTCAAATAAATCTGAATATGAAAAAATAGGATCTCTTATTAACTTAAATTTATTTTTAAAATCTTTAAATTTACTTTTTAATAGTTCATTAGTTATTTGTGTGGGTGAAAAAATCCATTCAACTCTCGACAGCACCAATTTCCAAAAATAAAATCTTAAAAAATTCAATTTTGGAAAACCCGAAATTCTCATAATAACTTTTGTTTTAAATGAAAAGAAAAAGTTTAAAATTAGGGGTAAAAACGTTATAAGAGAAATTATTAAATAATCTGGTTTTTTATTTTTAAGTATTTTAAACAAAGGGATAAAGCTTAGAAAAAAGACTTTAAAATAAAACAACCTACTAAAAAAAAAACCTTTATTTTTTAAGAAAGGTAAGTTTTTTTTTAAATTTAGATTAATAATATTAACATCTAATTGATTTAAAAAATCAATATACTTGTCCCATTCTCCAAAAACATTAATAACTGTAATAGAAAATTTTTTTTTACCAAATTTTTTAAGTGATAAAATTGAATTTTTCGATGAGGTAGTTGTACCCACATGATCAATAAACGGACACCAAAAAAAAATGTTTTTTTTAATCACTTTACAATTTGGAATTTAATAAATAAATATAATTTAATCAAACTTATCTATTATTAGCATGAAAAAAATAATCTAGAAGAGATCATTGGAAATTTTAGTGAGACTAAATGAGCTCATCTGTGTACCAATTATTTCCTAAATTAAGTTTTGTAAGATTTGATCTTGCTAGAATAGGACCTTTATCAAAGGGTATTTGAACATCTTTATCTTCTTTTGCTTGATTAATTATAGACCCTAAAACATGATCAAAGGAGTCCATGAATTTGGTATCAGACTTTTCGTATTGAATAGGACTGCTGTTGTTTAAAAAATTTTCAATGATCTCTTCTAGATTATTTTTTTCATTCAATCTGCCAATAATAAATTTTTTATTTCCAAATCGCTCCAAAAATCCAGCTTCGCGGTACAAAAAAACATCACCATATAAATCGATTGCTAAAGATAATTGAGGATAGCCATAATCTGGTAATCTTTCACTTTCAATCATATTCAATCCCTGGCTAACTACCCCTCTTGAAACTGCAAAAATTGAATAGCCATAATCTATATGTAAATCAGGGAAATTCTTTTCTCTAATTTTTTTAAATTCATTCAAAACATTAAATAATTTTTCTCTTAATCTATCATCCATTTTTGAATGTAACTTATATTTTTTTTTCTCTTCTTCTGCATCTTCCTCATGACCTGTGGCAGATTGAAAATCATCTCTCAAAGTAATAAAATCAACTCCTCTTCCGTTGGTTACATTATTATTTATTTCTCCAACTAAATTTAAAATTTTTAGAACTTGGTCAATGTTTTCAGGAATAACAATAAAATTTAAGCCAAATTTTAATTTTGGATTTATTTCATTTCTTTTTTTTAAAAAATTAATTGAATTTTTAATTACCATTGAATAACTTTTTTTAAGTCTTGTTATAAAATAATAACTTTCTTCATCCACACCGTACAAAGATAATCTTAAAGAGTCGAGTTTCCAAATTCCAGGATTTCTTTTTACAAAATTTTCAGTTAAAGAATATCCATTTGTTATTAAAGGCATTCTTATGTTACTTTTGTTTGCTAACTCAATAATTTCTCCTAACTGGGGATTAGTTGTCGGTTCTAAACCACCCCCTATAGAATAAAGAGTATTATTCTTTGTTTCCTCAAAAAGATTTTTGAAAATTTGTGTTCCATTTGCTACAGATGACATTGGGTATTTAGCAGATTGATTTCTTCCACAAAATCCACAAAAAAACATACAAGATACCCCAGGAAAAATTACTATTCTTTTAGGTAGGGAGGTTTTTTTATTAAGAACTAAATCAGTATTTTTTGCAAAAGGAATAATTGAATTCCAATATTTTTTTCCAATACCTTCTTTGAGAATGATATCTTGAAATAATTGTGAACTTCTGATGATATCATTCAAAATTAAAAGATCACGACTGTCAATTTTAAAATAATCTAATATTTCACTTTGCAAAATCCAGGGATTATTTGAAAATTTATGAATAATATATGTTGCCTTTTCAAAATAGGAATCATCAATAAATAACTCTTTCTTTTTTCCAAGCTCTAATTGTGACAAAATATATAAATATTCTTTTTTAAAGACCTCTTTTAATATAGGAAAATTAGAAGTCTCTAGATATTCTTGATCGAGCCAAGTTGTTAAAACACTCTTAAGTTTTTTATTTTCAAAAAAATGATCTTTCATAACTTTAAAATTATTGGATTACATTAAAAAAAATACAAATCAATAAATCTTTTAGTACATTCCATTTTTTAATCGCGAAAGTAATTTATAAGTATCAAAAATCGCACCTATTATCTTAAATTTGCTAAACTTTGACTTTCCATATTCTCTCGGGAGATATTTTAATTTAATTTCGCAAAATTTTGCTTTTTTATATAACGCAATTATTACTAAATATCTATGATCGTTTTTTAGCAATTTAAGTCCTTGTAAAAAATTAAATTTAATTGCATAAAACTGAGGACTATGTGTTAAAACATTAGTTTTTAAAAAACTATTTAACCAATATCTATAAGTTATAGCTGCTAATTTTTTTATCAAATCTGGATTTTTTTCCTGGTTACCAATTACTATTTCATACCCAGATAATATTTTTTCAACTAGTAATGGGATTTCTTTTGGATCATCTTGATAATCACCATCCATAAATATTACATAATCAGTTTTAATTATTTCAAAAGCTGAAATAAAAGCATTTGTTTTTCCAGAATTTTTCTCATGAACTATTAAAGTAAACATCTCTTTATTATTTTCACTAATGAACTTTTTTACTTCAAGAGAAGTATCATCTGTTGAACCGTCATCAACTAAAACGATATGAAAATCACATTTTTCAATTTTTTTAATAGTTGAAAGAGTATCCTCCAACTGTCTCACAATATTTCCAGCTTCATTGTAAAATGGGATTAAAATAGTTATTTTGACCATAATGAATTTTTATCAAAACTATAATATACATTTATAAATGCTAATAACATCATAAAAGTATTATAAAAATTTATCGATTAATGAAAAATAAAAAGAAAATAAAAACTGTGGGAGTCATAGGAAGAGGTAGATGGGGTAAAAAAGTTATTAAAGCTCTGGTGCAATATTCATCTATAAAATATGTCGCCGGTAAAAATACTAATTACAAAAAATGCTCAACAGACATTGATTGGATATTTATATTAACTCCTAACAACACTCATTACAGAATATGCAAATTTTTTTTAAAAAAAAAGATAAATGTTTTTTGTGAAAAACCTCTTACAGTTAATTTAAGACAAGCAACAGAACTTTATAACTTAGCAAAAAAAAATAATGTTACACTTTATGTAGATGATATTGAAATGTTTAAAAATAAAAAAATTGTTTTGTCATTAAATAACTCTATTCAAAGAAAAAAAAGAGATAAAGGAAATAATTATTCATTAATTGAAAGATTATTTTACCATGACGCATATCTAATTTATGAAAAAATAGAAAATAGAAAAATAAAAATCAGAAAACAGGATCACAAAGATTTAAAGTTTCAAATAAATTTTAGTAACAAAATTATTGATTTTTTCTATAGTGTAAATTCAAGGACCAGA
>CACCFV010000005.1 GCA_902544985.1 uncultured Pelagibacteraceae bacterium | reverse complement strand
TTTTCTATTTTTTACATTGCATACATTTTAATAGCTCTAATAGTTATATTTTTATGGATATTGATACCATATGTTTCTTTGATCATATTTTTAATGGTAGCTTCATATCATTTTGGAAAAGAAGACACTCAATTTTTAATAATTAAAAACTCTTATTACAATCAATTTTTATTTTTCTTAAAAGGTTCTTTAATAATTTTTGCACCAATGTATTTCCATTTTGATGAAACGATATCAATATTCAGATTGCTTTTAATTGAAAATGAAACTTTCTATAAATTTTTAGATTTAATAGAATCTAGCAGAGTATTGCTATATTGTGTTATTCTCTCAACTTTAGCAAACATTCTACTATTTACAAAAAATTTTGAGCTAAAGAAATTCACAATATTTTTAGATTATTTTTCGATTCTAATAATAAACTATTATTTTTCACCGTTAGTAGCTTTTACAATTTATTTTTGTTTTTTGCATTCCATAAGACACAGCATCTCATTAATGTCTGAATTAGATGAGAATAATCTTAATAATGGATTTAAAATATTTATAAAAAAAGCTTTACCTCTAACAATTATTACAGCTATTTTATGTGTAATTGGACTTTATTTGCTAAATAACACTTACAATTTTAACAGTTCGATTCTTAAAATCATATTTATAGGTTTGGCGTCTTTGACCTTTCCACATATATTGCTTGAGTATCTAATTGAAAAAAATGAAAAATAAACATTTAAAAATATTACTTTCTGCACCAAGGGGCTTTTGCGCAGGTGTTGATAGAGCTATAGAAATCGTAGAGAAATCGATTAAAAAATATGGGGCTCCAGTTTATGTTCGTCATGAAATTGTTCATAATAAATATGTTGTTGATGATTTAAAAAGCAAAGGTGCAATCTTTGTTGAGGAACTCGAGGAAATAGGAGATAGAACAAGACCAGTTATTTTTTCAGCACATGGTGTTCCAAAAAAAATACCTGAAGATGCTAAAAATTATAATATGACTTATATAGATGCTACGTGTCCATTAGTATCTAAAGTACATAGAGAGGCTGAAAATTTACATAAAGCTGGCTATCATTTGATTTTGATAGGACATAAAAATCACCCTGAAGTAATTGGCACTATGGGCCAGTTACCTAAAGGCTCAATCGATCTTGTTCAAAATGAGGACGAAGCAAAAAAATACAAACCTCAAAATAACAAAAAAATTTCATATGTAACTCAAACGACGTTATCGGTAGATGATACAAAAGATATAATTCAGATCTTAAAAGATAAATTTCCTAATATAAAAGAACCAATGAAAGAAGATATTTGTTACGCTACTACAAATAGACAAATGGCTGTCAAAAATATTGCAAAAAAATGTGATTTATTTTTTGTAATTGGCAGTAGAAATTCATCTAATTCAGTTAGATTAGTTGAAGTTGCAAAGAAATCTGGCTGTTCAAATTCACTATTAATTCATTCACAAAGTGAAATACCATTCGATTTAATTCAAAATTCAAATACAATTGGTATTTCCTCTGGGGCTTCTGCACCTGAAATTTTAGTAAATAATTTTATAAATAAGCTAAAAAATAAATTTACAGTCAGTATAGATGAAGTAGAAATAATCAAAGAAAACGTTGTTTTTAAAGCACCAAAAAAACTAAACTAAAATGGCTGTTTATACGAAAATAAGTAAAAAAGATATTTCTTATATTAACAGAAAATTTGATATAGAAAAAATTTTAGAATTTAAAGGTATAAAACAAGGAATTGAAAATACAAATTATTTACTAAAATCAAAGAATAAAAAATTTATACTAACAATTTTCGAAAAAAGAGTCGCCAAAAAAGAATTGCCTTTTTTTATGAATTTGATGGATAAATTAAACAAATCAAAAATAAATTGCCCAAAACCACAAACAAAAAAAGATGGTGGATATTTAATTAATTTAAAAAATAAAGCAGCATGCATAGTTTCATTTCTTAAAGGAAAAGATAAAAAATCACTTAATTATAAGAACTGTTATGACATTGGTAAAATGATTGCTGAAATGCACCAATCTACAAAAAAAATTAATCTAATTAGAAAAAACTCTATGGGTGTCAGAAGTCTAAATCCACTACTTAAAAGTATAAGATTTAAGTCAAAAAAATTTACTAATCTAGAAAAATTTTTAAAAAATAATTTTAAAGATATAAAAACAAAATGGCCTAAAAATTTACCAAGTGGAGTAATTCACGGAGATTTATTTATCGACAATATCTTTTTTAAAAATAACAAATTATCAGGAATAATTGATTTTTATTTCGCAGCTAATGACTATTTTATGTATGAAATTGCGATTTGTATTAATGCACTTTGTTTTGATAAAAAAAGATCTAAGTTCGTAATGAATAAAAATAAAGTTAAAAATTTAATAAAGGGTTATGAAAAAATTAGAAAAATATCAGTAAAAGAAAAAAGATCCTTAAATATTTTATGTCGAGGCGCTGCAATTAGATATTTTATGACTAGACTTTATGACTATTCGAACACTCCAAAGACAGCTTTAATTAAAATAAAAGATCCAAGAGAATATTATCAAAAGCTTGTAATACATAATAATTTAAGAACGTATAAAGATTACTTGAATTAATGATTAAAATATACACTGATGGTTCATGCATTGGCAATCCCGGTCAAGGTGGCTGGGCAGCAATAATATTAGATGATGGGAAAAAAATTGAAATTAAAGGAAGTAAAAAGGATACTACAAATAATCAGATGGAATTATTAGCGCCTATTAAAGCTCTTAAAGAAATTCCAAAAGGTAGCAAAGTTCAAATTTTTACAGACTCTAAATACGTAAAGTCTGGAATAACAGAATGGATACATAATTGGAAAAAAAATGGATGGAAAACTGCAAACAAAAAAGAAGTGAGTAACAAAGATCTTTGGACAGAATTAGATCTTCTTAATAATGAATTTGAAATAAGTTGGAATTGGGTAAAAGCTCATTCAACTGATGAATTAAATAATGAAGTTGATTTACTTGCAAGATCAGCCGCTAATAATTAGAGCCCACGCTCAAAAAGCGCATTTATTATAGTAAATTATTTAATAAATTTTCTGCAGAGGTTAAACCACACTCTTTAGTCTCTTTTTCTTCATGAATATTAACAACTGTGAGATTTTTAATTACCATTAAATAACGATTTGATCTAATTCCCATTCCTTTTGCATTTCGATCAACTTCTGCACCAATTGCTTTTGTGAATGACAAATAAGGATCAGATAACATTTTTATTTTATCTCCTGTGTTATTTAACTCCCCCCAACCATTCATTACATAAGGGTCATTTACTGATAGACAAAATATATTTTCTATTCCTTTTGCTTTAATTTTATCTGCATTTGCTACAAAACCTGGTAGGTGAAGTTTTGAGCAAGTTGATGTAAAAGCCCCGGGTAAACCAAACAAAACAGTTTTGCCATTTCCAATAATTTCTCTTAATTTATTTTTTTGAGGTTCTCCGTCAACAAGTTGAAAAATCTCTGTGTCTGGTAGTTGGTCTTTTATTTTAATTTTCATATCGAATTCATTACATATTTTTTAACTTTTTCAATATCATTTGACAGAAGTTCAAATTTTTCTTTTCTGTCATTAACATATTTAAGACTTTCAGGTAAATTTTCAGTTTTTGAAATTGCATCCTCTATTGCTTTTGGAAATTTACACGGGTGTGCAGTTGATAATACAACACAATTTTTTTCCAATCCTAATTTCCTTACAGCGCCAATACCAACTGCGGTATGCGGATCAACTACCATCTGGTGTTCATCTTTAATTGTTTTTATCATTTTAATAGTTTCATTTTCGTCGAGCATTTCAGATACAAAATTTTTTTTAATTTTATCTAGATCACTTTTATCAATTTTATAAGTATTATTTTTTATTTGAGCCATAACATTTTTTGTAACTTCTGAGTTACAACCTTTTACATCGTATAAAAGCCTTTCAAAATTACTTGCTATTTGTATATCCATACTTGGAGTGTTTGTTTCCTCAACTTTCTTTTGACTATAATCACCACCAGATATAGCTCTATGAAGTATGTCATTTTTATTTGTAGCTACAATTAGTTTATCAATTGGAAGACCTAGTTTTTTTGCCAAGTAGCCAGCGTAAATATCACCAAAGTTTCCTGTTGGAACAGAAAAAGATAGAGGCTGACCATTTCCAACTTTAAAGTAAGCATAAAAATAATATACAGATTGAGTAATTATTCTTGCCCAATTAATTGAATTTACACCTGACATATTAATTGATTTTGAAAATTTTTCATCACTGAACATTTCTTTTACTAAATTTTGACAATCATCAAAGTTACCCTCTACAGCAATATTAAATACGTTACTCTCTTCATGTATTGTCATTAACCTTCTTTGTACTGGCGAAATTTTATTATTTGGGTGCAATACAAAAACATTTAAATTACTTTTTCCTTTTAAAGCATCTATAGCAGCTGCACCAGTATCACCAGAAGTAGCTACTATTATGTTAATTTTTTTTTGATCTCGACTTAAATGATATTGATAAAAATTACCTATTAATTGCATAGCAATATCTTTGAAAGCGAGTGTAGGACCATGAAATAGTTCTAAAACTTTCAAATTTCCTAAATGAGAGATTTTTACAACATCATTAGATCTAAAATTAGAGTACGATTTTGAAATCAAAGAAATTAAGTCATCTTTAGACATGAAATCTCCGATAAATGGATAAATAATTTCAGCAGCTAAATCATTGTAACCAAGATTTTTGAGGTTATCTAATTCCTCTTTTTGAAATTGTTTAATTGATTTAGGAACAAAAAGTCCTCCATCGTCTGCCAAACCTTTGAGGAAAACATCTTTAAAAGTAAAGTTTTTTTGATTATTTCTTGTACTAATGTAATTCATTTAATAATTCTTTTTTCTAAAATACAAATATAGCAAAAGAATTGAAAGCGCTAATGAAAACCAAGTAATCGCGTATTTTTTATGATTATTAGAAATATTTGCAGTAATTTTTTTTGGTTTAGGGAATTGATAATTTCCATCTAAATAAATAATGTATTTTGAAAAGTTTTTGCCTGTAAATTTAAAAATATCTTCTCTGTTTAAACTAAACCAGTAATTTTCTTCTAAATCATTATCAGGCTTAAAGATGTTATTTTTGCCTTGTAGTTTTAATGTTCCAATAATATTTTTTTGATCAAATACATTTATTTCTTGAGTGCCCTTCTTTTCAAATGGTATCCAGCCTCTATTTATTAAATAATTTTCATCCCCAATGATAATTGGATTTATTACTTCAAATCCAGGAGTACCAGATTCATTTAAATTATATAAATAAATTTGTTTATCAAAATCTATTGACCCTGAAGTTTTGATTTTAAGAAAATTTTCTTTGTTTGATTGAGCTAATTCAACTGGAGGATTTTTTAATGAATTTTCAATCTCTAAAATCAAATTATTCTTCCAATTTAGACGAATAATTTGCCATGTACCTAATCCAATAAAAACAAGAATAAAGAAAATTATAAAGACGGAAAATAAAAACTTATGTTTCAAGGATCAAATTAACTTCCCCAAATATATATTGCAGCAAACAAAAATAACCAAACAACGTCAACAAAATGCCAATACCATGCAGCTGCTTCAAAACCAAAATGATGGTCTTTAGTAAAATGACCCAATTTTCCTCTCCATAAACATACTGCTAAAAAAATTGTTCCAACTATAACATGAAAACCGTGAAAACCTGTTGCCATGTAAAAAACAGAACCATAAATATGATCTGAAAAAGCAAATGTAGCATGATGATATTCATATGCTTGGAGTGCCGTAAAAAATGCTCCAAGAATTACTGTTAGCACCAATCCTTGTATAAAACCTTTTCTATCACCTTCTAATAATGAATGGTGAGACCAAGTAACTGTTGTACCTGATAACAGTAAAACTAATGTATTAATTAAAGGTATATCCCAAGGATCAAAAGTCACAATATCTTTAGGTGGCCACACATTTCCTACAAAATCATTTGGAAAAAGACTTACGTCAAAGTAAGCCCAAAACCAAGCAACGAAAAACATCACCTCAGATGCAATAAATAAAGTCATTCCATAACGATGGTGAATTTGGACTACCGGTGTATGATGACCTTTATGTTCTGCTTCAATCACTACATCTCTGAACCACATATATGCGCCATAAATTAGAAGAGCTAATCCAAGATACATTCCCCATGAAACATCTGAATGCATATAATACACAGCACCTATAGCTAATACTAAGCAAGAAAACGAGACGTAAATAGGCCAAGGACTTGGGTCTACTAAATGATAATCATGTTTTTTTTCAGCTGACATTTTTTTGGATTATGATTGTTTATAATAATCTGTCGAGAAAAAAGTATACGACATAGTTACATCTTGTAAGTTCTTAACGCTTGGATCATTGACCATTTCGGGGTCTAAGTAAAAAGTCATTACGTAAGTTGCTTTTTCTCCTGCTTTTAATTCTTGTTTTTCAAAACAAAAACAGCCTAGTTTACTGTAATATTTGCCAAAACTTGCTGGGGATACATTAAAACTTGCTACTCCAGCAGTTGGTTCACCACTATAATTTTCAACCTCAAACTCTATTTTATTAACTTGACCAACTTTTACATCTATAACATTAGATTTCGCTTTAAATTCCCAAGGTAAATTATTTACATTGGTATCAAATCTAACACTCACAACTTTATTAAGAACTAATTTAGGGGCGTTATTTGATATTTGAGTAGTGCCTCCAAAACCTGTTACTCTACAAAATAGATCGTATAAAGGCACTGCAGCGTAGGACAAGCCCAGCATGAATACAAATATTCCTATAAGGACTAATGGTGTAAGACTCTTTTTTTTTATCATATTGCTCTATCAAAAACCCCGGTATTATATAATGTAAATAAGAACAAAAAAATCATGAAAGCAATAATTGCTAATGCAGTCTTGATATTTTTTTTCTTTGTTTTTTTATCTGGTATAATCATAAAATCTTATCTATCAAAAAAAGTACAAAAACCAAAAACAAATATAAGATAGAATAGCTAAATATTGATTTAGCTTTTTTTGCACTAAATTTATTTTTTTTAAATTTATAAAGATCAAAACATAAATAATTATAATAAATAGTTAATAATAATGATGGAATTAAAAAAACAAGTCCAACAAAGTTAATTACATATGGAAAAATTACCACTGGGAGCATTAACAAAGAATAAACAAAAATATTCGCTTTTGTAGTTTCTATCCCATTTGTTAAAGGGAGCATAGGTATATTTGCTTTCTTATAGTCATCTGATTTATATAAACTTAACGCCCAAAAATGTGAGGGTGTCCAAAAGAAAATAATTAAAAAAAATACAAAAGGTTCAAGAGATAATGATCCTGTAGCAATGGTCCAACCAATTACTGGAGGAAGAGCTCCTGCTGCTCCACCGATCACAATGTTTTGGGAGGTTCTTTTTTTTAACCAAATTGTATAAATTAAAACGTAAAATATAATTGTAAAAAGCAATATGCCTGCAGATATTCTATTTGTAAAATAATCTAGTGCAACTACTGAAATAACCGATAAGGTTATTCCAAATATAAGTGCCTGATTTTTATTCACTTTACCTGTTGGTATTGGTCTTAAGCAAGTTCTACTCATCAAAGCATCAAGATCAGACTCGTACCACATATTCAATGCCCCTGCTGCTCCCGCACCCATTGAAACTAATAATATTCCAATTATTGCATCTTGAGTTGAAACTATAGTTGGTGCAGTCAATAATCCTACCGCACAAGTAAATATCACAAGCGACATTACTCTTGGTTTCATCAATTTAAATAATTCAGAAAAATTCAGTAAGTCTTCCTGAGATAGATTGTCTTTTTTTAATTTTGAACTACTCATCAATTTTAAAGCTTTTATTTTTAGCTATGAGATTTTCCAGTCTCTTGATCATCTACAAACTTTGGTAATTCCTCAAAAGTATGGAAATTTGGTGGAGACGGAACGGTCCACTCTAAAGTTGTTGCTCCTTCGCCCCAGGGATTCTGTGCTGCAGCTTTCTTTTTTGCAAAAGCATAAATCAAATTTACAAAAAATACAGCCAACCCAGCAACTGCAATATAAGACCCTATTGAAGAAATATAATTCCAGCCTGCAAATGCATCTGGATAATCAGCATATCTTCTAGGCATACCTGCTAATCCTAAAAAATGCTGTGGAAAGAAAATTAAATTTACACCGATAAAAGTTAACCAAAAATGTAATTGACCTAGCCATTCTGAGTATTCGTAACCAGACATTTTTGAAAACCAATAATAGAAACCAGCAAATATTGCAAATACAGCACCTAAAGAAAGGACATAATGAAAGTGAGCTACAACATAATAAGTGTCGTGCATTGCAGTATCTACTCCTGCATTTGCTAAAACTACTCCAGTTACCCCACCAACTGTAAACATAAAGATAAAACCTAATGCCCACATCATTGGAGTCTTAAATGAGATTGATCCTCCCCACATAGTTGCTATCCAAGAAAAGATCTTTATTCCCGTAGGAACAGCAATAATCATAGTAGCTGCTAAGAAATAAGCTTTTGTATCTGTGCTTAGCCCAACAGTATACATATGATGAGCCCAAACTACAAAACCAACTATTCCAATTGCTACCATCGCATAAGCCATACCTAAATAACCAAAAACTGGTTTTCTAGAAAATGTTGAAACAATATGACTTATCATTCCAAACCCCGGTAGAATTAAAATATAAACTTCTGGATGGCCAAAGAACCAAAATAAATGTTGAAATAAAACTGGATCTCCTCCAGTTTGAGCTTCAAAAAAGGCGGTTCCAAAGTTCCTGTCAGTTAATAACATTGTTATTGCTCCTGCTAGAACTGGTAAAGATAATAATAATAAAAAAGCTGTAACTAAAATTGACCAAGCAAACAATGGCATCTTATGTAAAGTCATTCCAGGGGTTCTCATATTTAGAATTGTCGTGATAAAATTCACTGCTCCTAAAATTGATGAAGCTCCAGCCAAGTGTAAACTTAAAATCGCTAAATCCATTGCAGGTCCTGGTTGACCAGCTTTTGATGATAAAGGAGGATATATTGTCCACCCACCTCCAACTCCAGTTTGCCCTGGAGGGCCATCAGCAAAAATTGATAATATCAGTAATGTTAATGAAACAGGTAATAACCAAAAAGAAATATTATTCATTCTCGGGAATGCCATATCAGGTGCACCAATCATAATTGGAACAAACCAATTTCCAAAGCCACCAATCATAGCTGGCATTACCATAAAGAAAATCATTATCAATCCGTGACCTGTCACCAACACATTATACAAATGATAATTTCCACCCAAAATTCCATCTCCTGGATGCATCAATTCCATTCTCATTAAAACTGAAAATGCAGTTCCAATAACTCCTGCAACAATTGCAAAAATTAAATACATTGTTCCTATGTCTTTATGATTTGTAGAATAAGCCCAACGTTTCCAGCCTGTTGGTGTATGATGATCGTCGTGTGATGCTGTTTGTGTATACATTTTTATTTACTCACTAATTTAAGATTATTATTTTCTATTTCTTCTTTTGCAAATTTTTCTTTAGCTTCAGATAACCAATCTTCATACTCCTCCTCAGTAACAACTTTAACAGTAATTGGCATAAATGCATGCTTAATACCACAAAGTTCAGAGCATTGACCATAATAAGTTCCTACTTTTTCAGCTTTGAACCACGTCTCATTAATTCTACCAGGAACAGCATCTCTTTTAACACCAAACGATGGTAAAGCCCAAGCATGCAATACATCGTTTGCAGTAATTAAAACTTTTACAACTTTATCTACTGGCACAACAACTTCGTTATCTACTGCTAGAAGTCTAGGTTGATCTGGTCTTAGATCTTTATCTTCAACCATGTAAGACTCAAAAATAATATTTTCATCAGGATATTCATATCCCCAATACCACTGATATCCAATTGCTTTAATAGTTAAATCTGCTTTTGGTATTGCATCTTGTTTGTATAAAATTTTAAATGAGGGAACTGCAATTACAATTAAAATTAAGCATGGTATTAGTGTCCATAAAACTTCAACTGCAACGTTGTGAGTTCTTTTAGATGGATTTGGATTTGCTGAAGCTCTAAATCTTACACACGCGTATAACATTAAAAATAAAACGAATACACTAATTGCAATTATTATTGGTAATAATAGGTAATCATGAAAAGCAACTATCTCTCTCATTGACTCTGAAGCAGCTTTTTGAAAACCTAATTGCCAGTCAACAGGCTGGTTTGCAAAAGCTTTTTGCGGTATGAAAAGCGATGAAAATATAAATAAAATTTTTTTCATTTTTAATAGCTATATAAAGCCCTTTTACAAAAATTACACTTTAGTTTTCGCGACAATTTATCAATTAATCACATAATTTACGATCGAAATTGCGGATATGACCGCAGTTTCTGACCTTAAAATATTCTCATTAATTTTAACCGGTTGAACACCCTTAAAAGAGAGAATCTTCTCTCTTTCGGTCTCTGAAAAATCACCCTCTGGACCTACAATTATACAAACAGGTTTATCTGTAAATTTTGATTTATCAACTTTATCAATATTTGAATTTAAATCTGTAAAAATTAGATCCATGGAATTTTTTTTTAAAAAACTATTTAAATCTTGAGCGTCTTCAATATTTGGTACATTAATACGATTTGATTGTTCACAAGCTTCAATTACAATTTTTTCTAGGCGATCTTTGTTAATTTTTCTAACCACTGTTCTATCAAATATAATTGGTAAAAATTTTGTAACTCCAAGCTCTGTTGCTTTTTGCAGCATAAAATTCTGATAGTTTGATTTGATAGGAGAAAACGCTAACCATAATTCTTTTGTTATCTCTTTTTGTCTTAGTTGTTTTATTATTTTAAATTCAACGATATTATTGGATATTCCTAAAATTTTTGCCTCCCACTCTCCCTCTTTATTGAATAATGAGAAAACCTCATTTTCTTTTACTCTCATTACTTTACTTAAATAATGTGATTGATCCTTATCAAGTTTATCAATCATGTTTGCTGATAAAGTGTCTGAAAAAAATAATCTAATATTACTCATTTGTGTTAAGTTAATTTATGAAAAATATTAAAGCAATAATTTTTGATGCTTATGGAACACTGTTTGATGTCAATTCAGCTGCTGAAAAATGTAAAGATAAAATTGGAGATAAATGGGAGGGTTTTGCAAACTTTTGGAGAACTACTCAACTAGAATACACTTGGCTTAGAAGTTTAATGAAAAAACATAAAGACTTTTTGCAAATTACTGAGGACAGCCTAGATAAATCAATGAAGACCTTTAATATAGACGCTTCAATGAAAAATGAATTATTGAATTTGTATAAAGTTCTTTCACCTTTTAAAGAGGTTCCAGAAACCCTTAAAAAATTAAAAGAAAAGAATTTCAAATTAGCTATACTTTCAAATGGAACTCCATCACTTTTAAAAGAGTTAGTCGAAAGTAATAATTTAGATAAACTGTTCGATGATCTATTTTCAATAGAAGAAGTTGGAATTTATAAACCAGACTCAAAAGTTTATGACTTGCCTATTAAAAAATACAAAATCAAAAGTAATGAAATTGCTTTCTTAAGTGCAAACACATGGGATGTTTCGGGGGGAGGAAATTATGGTTATCATTCTATTTGGGTAAACCGTAATAATAATATCTTTGACAATCTTGATTACAAACCCAATAATCAAATTAAAAATTTAAGTGAACTTGTCGATTTAATTTAAATTAAAAGAGGAGATAAAATGAATAAAGGACAAAGAGCAGGAGAAAGTGCAATCGCAGTGGATGTTGAACAAGGTAAATCTTATTATTGGTGTAGCTGCGGTAAGAGTTCTAAACAACCATTCTGTGATGGTTCACATAAAGGTACTGAATTTAATCCATTTGTATATAAAGCTGAAGCGACAAAAAAAATGTTTTTTTGCGCTTGCAAACAAACTAATAATCAACCCTTTTGTGACGGTTCACATAACAAAAAGTAACATTGAAAATTTAAATTTAATAATTACTCTAGGGACATATGACAATTGAAGTAGATAAAATTATCGATCCTATTCCAGCATCAGATGGAGCTGGGGTTAAATTAAAAAGAAGTATTGGTGTTGAACCAAATTATTTTGATCCTTTTTTAATGCTAGATGAATTTGGTTCAGAAAATAGTGAAGACTATATTGCTGGGTTTCCTCCACATCCACATAGAGGAATTGAAACGGTTACTTATATGCTTGCTGGTGACTTTGAACATGAAGACAGTACTGGTGGAAAAGGTAGAATGACTGCTGGTGATGTTCAATGGATGAAAACAGGAAGTGGAATTATTCATTCAGAAATGCCTGCTATGAAAGAGGGAAAACTTCATGGATTTCAATTATGGATAAATATGCCAGCAAAATTAAAAATGAGTAAACCAGAATACATTTATATTGATGCGGATAAAATGAGTGTTCACAAAGATGATGATAAGCAAGTAAAAGTTATTGCGGGTAAATTTGAAAAAGCTGAAGGTCCAGTTAAAGGACATAATGTCGAACCCGTTTATTTTGATGTTGAATTAAAAAAAAACAAAAATTTTAAATTTAGTCTTCCCTCTACACACAATACATTTATCTATCTCATAAAAGGTGAGATCAAAATTGGTGAAAAAGAACATGAAAAAGTCAAGGATAGTACTTTAATCTTACTATCGAGAGGTGAGGATTTAAAAATCAGTGCACAATCTGACTCTAAATTTTTAGTTATTTCAGGTAAACCTATAAATGAGGAAATAGCTAGAGGCGGACCATTTGTAATGAACACTAAAGCAGAAATCTTGCAAGCTGTTCAAGATTATCATAATGGTACATTTGTAAAGTAGATAATGAAATCAGTTCAAATAGATAAATTTGGTGGACCAGAAGTTTTGGTCATTAAAGATGTAGAACTAGAGAAGCCTGGACCAAAAGAGGTATTGATTAAAAATTTATCAATTGGTTTAAATTTTATAGATATTTATCATCGAACAGGCCTTTATCCTATTCCATTACCTAGTGGGATTGGGCTTGAAGCTTGTGGGGTAATTGAAGAAGTTGGATCTGAGGTAAAATTATTTAAAGTTGGTGATAGAGTTACTCATGCTTCAATGCCCATCGGTGCTTATTCAGAAAAGCAAATAATGCCTGAAGAAAAATTAGTATCTGTTCCAGATGGAGTCTCTGATGAGGTAGCATCTTGTATTACATTAAAGGGAATTACTGCAGAATACTTATTACACAGAGCATATCCATTAAAAAAGGGTGATAAAGTTTTATACCATGCAGCAGCAGGTGGACTTGGCCAGATTTTATGTCCATGGGCTAATGCATTAGGTGCTGAAGTTATTGGGACTGTGGGCTCAAAAGCCAAAGAGGAGATTGCTAAAAAAAATGGTTGCCATCATGTAATTAATTATTCTGAAAAAAATTTTGTTGAAGAGGTTGAAAAAATTGTTGGTAAAAACGGTATTGACGTTGTTTACGATGGAGTCGGCATCAAAACTTTCAAAGGATCAATCGAAACATTAAAGATTAGAGGTATGATGGTAGCTTTTGGGAATGCATCTGGTTATGTTGACACCATAGATGTTAAAAAAGATATAAATGCAAAAGGCCTTTTTTTTACACGACCATCTATTGCTCATTACACTATAAAAAGAGAGGAGCTTGTTGAATCTGCAAAAAAAGTTTTTGACGCAGTTTTATCAAAGAAATTTAATGTTGAAATTTCAAAGAAGTATTCACTTCAGGATGTTGCTCAATCTCATAAAGATCTAGAAGCAAGAATATTGACTGGTCCAGCAGTCATTATTCCTTAATCTACATTTACGTCCATATCAGACATATGTAACTTAAGAGCGTTCGTTGAAATATGAATTTCTCTAATAAAAAATAGTATTGAAATTATCATCGACAAACAACATGACCCAAAAATAATCCTTGCTATAAAAACTTCATCAAAGTAAAGCGCAAAAACAGTTAACATGTTAAACAGAAAGCCAAAGGATGCAAATAAAATTGTCCATCTTAAAAGAGTTATCCTGCCACTTAAATTTATGAATTGTTTTTTCCACTCAGGTGGTATGTGCTTTTCATACACATGTTCATCGTGAAGTTGTCTAATAAGGATACTTAATGAATGAAATCTATTGCTATAAACTCCCATCATTAATGGTATTGCGGGAAACATTAATGCAGTTACAGTATAATCAATATTCATACGAATCAGTTTGATTATCAATCTTGGCTTTGTTATTTACAAGTAAAATCTTATGAACCAATTAAATCTTTTTGTAGAACTTACCAGACTTAAAAAACCGATTGGATATATGCTATTATTTTGGCCTTGTTCGTGGGGACTTTCACTTGCGTATGATTTTTCATCTGATTTAAAAATTTATTTTTTTTACTTATTATTATTTTTTTTAGGATCTGTTTTGATGAGATCTGCTGGATGTATAGTAAATGATATTCTTGATAAAAAATTTGATCAAAAAGTATTAAGAACTAAGAATAGGCCTATAGCCTCAGGAAAAGTATCAGTTAAACTTGCCCTAATATATTCAGTAATTCTATGTTTGATTGCTTTTTTAGTGCTAATCAATTTTAATTTATTTACAATTATTATCGCTTTAGCATCTATGCCCCTAGCCTTCACTTATCCATTAATGAAAAGGTTTACCTATTGGCCTCAACTATTTTTAGGTGTAACTTTTAATTATGGATTACTGTTAGGATGGACATCTATTAACGGGGAAATAAGTCTTATTCCCATAATACTTTATCTTGGCGCCATATTTTGGACATTGGGTTACGACACAATATATGGGTTTCAAGATATTGAAGATGACGAAATTATAGGAGTAAAATCAACATCAATAAAGTTTAAACAAAATCCAAAAATATTTTTATCTATATGTTATTTAATTTTCAACTCATTTTTTGTCATCACTGGTATCAAATTAAATTTTAATTATTATTTTTTTATAGGAGCTATGGCAGTTTTATTTCATTTATTAGTTATTCAAATTATGAGTTTCGAAAAAGAAAATAAGGAAAAATGTCTTAAAATTTTTAAAAGTAATAACGTTTTGGGATTAATAATATTAATTTGTATTCTTATTGGTAAATTAAATTAAATGACTAATTTAGAAATTCTATTAGATCTTTATAAAAGATACACTAAGAAACACCTTACAAAAATTTTTCTTTCTATTTTCTTTTCAATATTAGTTGCAGGTAGTACTGCAATGATTGCTTACTTGCTTGATCCAGCTATAGAAAAAATTTTCATTGAAAAAAATCAAAAGCTTATGTTGGTAATTCCTGTTGTTATTTTAATTACATTTGCAGTTAAAGGTACTTCTCTTTATTTAGCAAAAACATTACTCATCCAAGTTGGTGGTGAAGTTCAAAAAGTTCTTCAATTACAAATTATGCAATCAATTTTGAAATCGAATGTCGAAAAAATGAATAAAAAACATACTGGGAAATTTCTTTCGCATATCAATTATGACGCTGGATTGGTTATGAAACTTGTAACCGACACAATTTTATTATTCTCAAAAGATAGTTTGACATTGATTGGGCTTATAGGTGTAATGTTTTATCAAAATTGGAAGTTAGCAATATTTGCAATTATAATGATACCTCTAGCATCTATTGCTGCAAAATCTTTGGGTAAAAGAATTGGTAAAGTGACAACAGAGTCACAAGAAATTTCTGGGTTTTTAAGTTCATTCTTTATTGAGATTATCAAAAATCATAAAGTGATTAAAATTTTTCAAACTGAAGAATATGAAAATAAAAGGTTAGCTAAAATTATAAATACTTTTAAAGATAAAGTAGTTAAAATACAGACTGTTATGACTAGAGCAACACCAATAATGGAAACTTTGACTGGTTTAATGATTGGAGGATTAATTTATTACTCAGGGAGCTTAATAATCCAAGGTGAATTAGAGTTAAATAATTTTTTTTCATTTTTGGCAGCTATGATGTTGGCTTACCAACCCGTAAGAACATTAGCAACTTTGAATATGGGTATCCATCAAGGTTTATCAGCTGCTAAAAGATTATTGCCAATTATTGATGAGGATAATAGTGATAAAAATTCTAATAAGCACTTAAAAATTAATCAAGGGAACGTAAATTTTAAAGACGTGAGTTTTAAGTATTCCGAAAGTTTAAAAAATGTTTTGCATCAAGTGAATTTAGAATTTAAAAGTGATCAAATGACTGCACTAGTTGGTCATAGTGGTGCAGGAAAATCCACTATTCTTAATTTTATTCCAAGATTTTATGAACCATTAAGCGGAAAAATTTATATTGATAATCAACCAATTGATGAACACTCACTCTCATCTTTAAGAGAAAATATTTCATTAGTAAGTCAGGATATATCTTTATTCGATGACACTATTAAAAATAATATAAAATATTCTAGACTTGCAGCCTCTGATGAAGAAATCATTGAAGCAGCAAAATTATCAAATTGTGATGATTTTGTAACGAGTATGCCAAACGGGTATGACACTATAATAGGTGAAAATGGCGTCAGGTTATCTGGTGGAGAAAAACAAAGATTATCAATTGCAAGAGCAATACTAAAAAAAAGCAAAATTATTTTATTAGATGAAGCAACCTCTTCTTTAGATGCAGAGACAGAAGATAAGATTCAAAAAGCAATAAATTATCTCACAAAAAATAAAACAACAATCGTAATTGCTCACAGACTATCTACAATTTTAAATTCAGACAAAATTTATGTAATTGATTCTGGGAACGTAGTTGCAGAGGGAAATCATAATGAACTATTAAATTCTTCGTCTATTTATAAAAACTTTTATGATAAACAATTAAAATCTTAATGTTTTTTATTTATAAAATTTTAATAAATTTGGTATTTTTTTTTTCTCCAATAATAATAATATTAAGATTATTTAAAGGTAAAGAGGACACATCAAGATTTAAGGAAAAAATAGGTTTTTTTTCAAAAAAAAGAAATAAAGGGAAATTGATATGGTTTCATGGAGCAAGTGTAGGTGAGATTCAAAGTATTATTCCATTAGTAGAAAAATTTGAAAAAAATAAAAAAATTAAACAAATATTGATTACATCAAATACTTTAAGTTCATCATTTATAATTAAAAATTTAAAATTTAAAAAAACAATTCATCAATTTTTTCCAATTGATTGCAATTTTATTTCTCAAAAATTTTTAGATTATTGGAATCCTTCTAAAGCTTTTTTTATAGACTCTGAAATTTGGCCAGTTACTATTAATAATTTATATGAAAGAAATACACCAATATTCCTTCTTAACGGTCGAATAACAAAGAAATCATTCAATAGATGGAAAAATTTTTCTTCATTTGCAAAATTTATCTTTGGTAAATTTAATTTATGTCTTTCGTCAAATACTGAGACCAAGAAATATTTAAAAAAACTAGGGGCTAAAAATATAAAAATAATTGGTAACCTAAAATTTAGTCAATCAGAGAATGAAAAGGAAAATCTAGATAAAAACCTGATAAATTTTATTAACTCAAGAAGAACATGGTGCGCCTCGAGTACCCACCATAATGAAGAGGAGTTTTGTGGAAAAACACATATTAAATTGAAAAAAAAATTTAAAAACTTATTAACAATAATTATACCTAGGCATATAAACAGAATTAGTTCAATTCAAAGTAAACTCAAGAATTTAAATCTTAAAATTCATTTAGATGAACCTAAAAAAAAAATTAATTCTAACATAGATATTTATTTAGTAAATTCCTATGGAAAAACAAAATTATTTTATAAAGCTTGTAAAAATATTTTTCTAGGAGGATCATTAATAATGCATGGTGGTCAAAACCCTTTAGAGGCAACTAGATATGGTTGTAGAGTTTTACATGGTCCAAATGTTTCAAATTTTCAAGAAATTTATAAATTTCTGGGTAAAAAAAATTTATCAAGAAAAATTGCTAATCAAGATCAACTTATTAACAATATAATTCAATATTTTAATTCAAAAAATAATTCTAAAAAAATAATTAAGGATTTACATTTGATGGGAATAGATATTTTAAATAAAACCTATAAAGAAATTAATAAATGATTTTAAAAAAACCAAAATTTTGGGATTTAAAAAAACCAAATTTTTTAGTTTATTTGCTCTATCCTTTTACAATATTTGTGAAAATTAATAATATTATCTCAAGTTTTATTCCAAAAAAAAAATTTACTGAAATAAGAACTATGTGTGTTGGAAACTTATATGTTGGTGGTACTGGAAAAACACCAACTACATTGTTTCTATACAAGCTTTTAAAAAAAATGAGTATTAATCCAGTTACTGCTAAGAAATTTTATAATAATCAAATAGATGAACAAAAATTTCTTAAAGATAATTCAAATTTTATTTCATGCAATAATAGAAACAAAATAGTTAAAAAAGCTATTGAAATGAAATTCGATATGATAATTTTTGATGATGGACTTCAAGAAAAATGGATTGATTATGATATCAAATTTGTTTGTTTTGATAGTGAGAAGTGGGTTGGAAATGGTCATTTGATACCATCTGGTCCATTAAGAGAAAAAATGAATGTTTTAAAAAACTATCATGCAATATTTTTAAAAACAGTTAATGACGACTCAAATTTAGATTATATTTATAATAAGATCAGAAAAATAAATCCAAACATTGAAGTTTTTGAGTCAAATATTGAGATAAAAAATATTAGTAAATTTAATATTGATAAAAATTATATTATTTTTTCAGGAATTGGAAATCCCGAAAGTTTCAAAAAGTTACTACTTCAAAATAAATTTAAAATAATTGAAGAAATTACTTTTCCAGATCATTTTAATTATCAAGATAAAGATATTTTAAAAATTATAGATAAGGCAAATTCCAATAATGCAGAAATCATTACGACTGAAAAAGATTTCAAAAGAATTCCTCAAAATTTTAAAGAAAAAATTAATTTCTTAGAAATAAACATGAAAATTAAAGATGAAGATAAGCTTGTCCAATTTTTAAAAACCAAGATAAATGAAATTAATTAAATATTTTATACAGTTTATTTTTATTATTTTTTTATTTTTATTATTTAAAATTTTAGGACTAAAATTATCAAGATCTTTTTCAAGCTTTATTTTCAAAACAATTGGCCCTCATTTTAGATCGAAAAAAGTTTCATATTCTAATTTAACTATAGCTTTCCCAAAATTAGATGAGAATGAGAAAAGCAAAATTGTAAACAGTATGTGGGCAACTTATGGTAAAATCTTTGCTGAATATATTTTTATCAAAAATTTTAGGCAATCTCCGAAATTTTCAAAAAAAATTATTATAGAAAATCAAAAAGGCTTGGAAAAAATAAAACAAAAAAATACACCAGTAATTTTCATATCAGGACATTTCGATAATTTTGAATTAATGGCAATGCATATTGAAAAGTCTGATATTGATTTAGCTGCAATTTATAGACCCTTGAATAATAAATTTCTAAATCCACTTATGGAAAAAATAAGAAAAAATTATATTTGTAAAAAACAAATTCAAAAAGGAATTTCTGGTACCAAGGAGTTGCTTAGAGAGTTCAAAAGTGGGACATCTATTGCTTTAATGATTGATCAAAGAGTATCCGAGGGAATAAAATGTAATTTTTTTGGCAAAGAAGCTCTCACTACTACAATACCAGCTCAATTCATCAAAAAATTTAATGCTGAAGTAGTTCCTATTAATATAGAAAGATCAATAGATGATAATTTTAAAATTAGAATTTTTGATAACATTCAATTTTCTGAAAATGACACAGTTGAAAAAATTACACTGGAACTTAATAAAATTTTAGAAAAAATGATTATCGCGAATCCAAAACAATGGATTTGGACACATAATAGGTGGAAATTATAATAATTTAGGTTTCTGATTCTCTTTTTTGATGAGCTTCTTTATAAGAATAATAGGCCTCTTGAGTTTCCACATTCCAATAATTTAAATTATCTAAAGAAATTTTTTTACCTGAGACTGCACATATAACATGGTCACCATTTTCAATTATTTTGAAATTATTTGGTAAATATTTTAATTTAGCTAATTTTTTCATGATTAATAGTTTATACATAATTATATGAAAGTTGGAGTAATAGGAAGTGGTGGGAGAGAGCATGCCATATGCATATCTTTGCAAAAATCAAAAAATATTGAAAAAATTTACTGTTTTCCAGGAAATGCAGGTACTAGCTTTATTGCTGAAAATATTGAAATAGAACTAAATAATTTTGAGGAATTAAAAAGAGTTATTAAAAAACTTGGTATAGACATAATAATAGTAGGTCCTGAAAAACCACTAGTAGATGGAATAGTCGATTTCTTAACACAAAACAAAATAAAAGTATTTGGTCCAGATCGTATTTCTTCACAACTCGAAGGTTCAAAAATTTTCACGAAAAATTTATGTAAAAAATATAATATCCCCACTGCAAAATTTGGTGTCTTCAATAACATTCAAGACAGTCTTTCATTCTTAAATGAGTGTAAATTTCCTATAGTTGTAAAGGCCGATGGTTTAGCAGCAGGAAAAGGTGTCTATATTTGTGAAACTAATGATCAATCAAAGAAAGCAGTTGAGGAAATTTTTAAAGGTAAGTTTGGAGAAGCAAAACAAATTTTAATTGAGGAATTTTTAAAAGGTGAAGAAATGAGTTTTTTTATAATTTCTGACGGCATCAATTATAAAATCTTTGGAACTGCTCAAGATCACAAGCGAGCCTTAGAGGGAGATAAAGGTAAAAACACGGGGGGAATGGGAGCTTACTCACCTTCTCGATTGGAAAGTAAAAACCTGGAAAAAAAGATAATAGAGAAAATAATAGAGCCAACATTAAAAGGCTTAAAAAATATAAATAATAAATTTAAGGGTTTTCTATATGCAGGATTAATGATTATAGATGGTGAGCCTTTTTTGATTGAATACAATGTAAGAATGGGTGATCCTGAATGTCAAACAATACTTCCAAGACTCAAAACTGATTTTTTAGACATTGTAATTGCTACTGTAAATGAAAATTTAAAAGATATAAATTTAGAATGGTTTGAAGAAAAGAGTATTTGCATTGTTTTAGCTTCAAAAGGATACCCAGATAAATATAAAAATAATTTAGAAATAAATGGTCTTAAAGAAATTAAGCTTCAGAATAATGAATACATTTTTCACGCAGGAACTAAAATAAATAATTCAAAAATACACTCTAATGGTGGGAGAGTATTAAATTTTGTAATTAAATCAGACAATTTAAAAATTGGTAGAGATCAAGCCATAAGTTTAATTAAAAAATTAAATTGGCAAAATGGATATTTTAGAAAAGATATTGGTTATAAGATTATATCATGATAAGAATAATTTCTGGGAGATTAAAAGGAAAAAAGTTATTATTACCTAAAGATAAAAACACTAGACCTTTAAAAGATTTGGTAAAGGAGTCAATTTTCAATCTTCTAGAACATTCAAAAAAAATAAATATAAATTTAAAGGGTTCTACAATTTTAGATTTATTTTCTGGCTGTGGATCTTTCGGAATAGAATGTTTATCAAGAGAATCTGGGTGTGTGTATTTTTTTGAAAATTATTTTGAGGCAATTAAAGTATTAGAAAAAAATCTTCTTCTTTTTAAAAATGAAAAAAAATTTCAAATATTTAAAGATAATTGTTTTGAATATTTTGATTCCGACAAAAAAATTGATAAAAAGTTTGATATAATCTTTATTGATCCCCCATACAAAGAAACGAAAATTAATATATTAATTGAAAAAATTATTCATAGAAAACTTCTTAAAAAAGATGGTATTTTAATCATTCACAGACATAAAAAAGATAAAATAATAATTACCGAAAAAATTAATATTCTTGATACTCGGACCTATGGAGTCTCTAAAGTATATTTTGCAAATTAAGAACTTTTTAAAATTTTTTTCGTTTCTATTTTAATTAATTCAACAGCTGGTTGATCATAAGGATTTATTTTTAATGCCTTAGCTAAAAGAATTGTTTCTAAAATAAAATATGTAAATAATTCACCAAGCACTTCCTCATTTTTAGATTTTAAATAAAAACTTCTAAAAGGTATCTTTTTTTTTTGAAAAACTTTTTTTGTTGCTAGAATTTTAGAATGCAGAATATCCCCTAAATTTTTTTTTTTTAGGAATTTTAAAGAGCCAGGAATGATATCTTGATTTAACTTTTGGTAACTTTGATCTTTTGTATAAAAAAATGTGTAAAAATTATTTTTTTGACCATCTAAATATAATTGCATTAAACTATGATTATCTTTAGGCATATTTGATATTATTGGGAAAATGCCATTTCCTTTTTTACCTAAACTTTCTGCTACTAATTGTTGATACCATTTTAAAAAATTTTCAGTGGTTTCATCATAATTTAGAATTACCGAGTTAAATTTTTTTCTCTTAATTAATTCTAAAATATTTGAAACATTAATTATTAATGAATTTAAAAATTTCTTATTAGCTACTAAGTTGTCAAATTTTTTAAATTTCCTTGAGTCCAAACCCATTAATTCTGCTGGCAACATGCCAACCTCTGATAAAACTGAATATCTTCCACCAATAAAATTATTATGATCAATAATATCTGATTTTAGCTTTATACTTATCTCTCTTAGAATACTCTCTTTTTTATCTGAAACTAAAACATTTTTATCGTTTTTTTTTATATATAAATTGCTATTAACGATAGTTTCCAATGTGTTCCCAGATTTTGAAATTACTAAGTTAAGATATTTTTTTTTTGGAAATTTTATCTTTTGTTTTAAATTTGTAAGAAAATAAAAATTTTTATTTATTTTATGTTTTAAGAAATCATAAATCGCCATTGATCCTAAAGAAGATCCACCCATACCAAAAATTCTAATATCCTTATAACCTTTTAATTTTTTGATTGATTTTTTGGTGTAACTGTATTTATAACTTCTTGATAAAGAATTAATAACTTCATTTTTTGAAGAAATTAGTTCTTTCAAATAATTTTTTATTTTTAAATTTACTTTTTTATTTACAAAGTTTTCAAAAGTAAGATTCTTTGTCAGCATTATTGTTTTTGAATTTTATCGGAAATACTTTTTTTAATATTAGATTTTGAAGAGTTTTGATTGTTATCTTCCTCAGAACTATTTTGTTCTTTGTCAAATATAGATTTGATATTAACATCTTCATCAATTGTTTCAGGCTGTTCTTTGGGTTTTGGTAATTTAGAAAAGTCTGGAGGTAAAATTAGAGGATCTTTTTTTTCTATTAAAAATTCCTCACCTGAGTCCGCTTTTTTTTTCAACTTAAAGCCTCCACAAGAAAATAAAAATAGAGATACTGTTAAAATTATTAAAATATTATAAATAAATCTCATTTAGTTTTTTTATTAAAAATTTCAAAACTTATTAAAAAAATTATGCCTATAGTTATGAATATATCAGCAACATTAAATATAAACCAATGAAAATTGTTAATATGTATATCTATAAAATCTGGCACCGCAGAGTAAAATATTCTATCAAAAATATTTCCAAGAGAACCTCCAATAATCATTATATAACCTAACTTCTCAAATCCCTTGGATCTAAACATTAGCCAAATAATAACTACAGTTATCAGACAAATAATGATTGTTAGAAAATTATAATACAATTTTTCATCAAAAGAAAATAAGCCAAAAGCAATACCCTCATTCCAAATCAAATTAAAATTTAAAAAAGAAGTAACACTAACACCAAATTGTTCATAAGTTTCTGGAGAACTAATGATCAGTAATTTACTTGCTCGATCGATTAAAAAAATAAAAATGATTATAGAAAAATTTAATAAATGTTTTTTAAACATTTTATTTACAATTTGGTCTTTCACATGGTGCGCTTCTGATTTTCCAACATATTGGACATTTTTCACCTGACGCTTTGCTTGTTTCTACAATTATCTCATTTGTGTCACTATTCTCAATTTTGACTGAGGAAGTTATGCAAAGCTCTGAAAGGTCAATATTTTTCAAAAATTTGTGGTTATCATTATTTAATTTCACAATCAATGCTGCCTCTAAACTTGATCCTATATCTTTACTTGCTCGTTTTTGCTCAATACTAAGATTACAAATATCTCTTATTTTGATTAATTTTTCCCATTTAGAATTAAGATCAGAATTATTAAATTTTTTAGGAAAATTTAAAAATTTTTCAAGATGAATACTTTTTTTACTTTTTGAGATAAGTTGATAGATCTCCTCAGTTGTAAAAGATAGAATTGGTGCAAACCATCTAATTAAAGAATTAAGAATAACATTTAACAATATAAGTGTAGATTTTCTTTTTTCAGAATTTATTGGATCACAGTACAAAGTATCTTTTCTTATATCAAAATAAAAAGCAGATAAATCTACAGTGCAAAAATTTAATAATTCTTTATACAAATTATGGAAATCATAATCTTTAAAATACTTATTAAATTTAGAATTTAAATTGTAAATTTTGTGAAGCATAAATTGCTCTAATTCTGGTAAATTCTCAATTTTAATTTTTTCTAAATCTATTTGTTCAAAATTATCATTAAGATTTCCAAGCAAATATCTAAATGTATTTCTTATTTTTCTATAAGACTCTGCATGCTGATCTAATATTGAATAGTCTATTCGAAGATCTTCAGCATAATTTGAGGATGCAACCCAAATTCTAAGTATATCAGCTCCATATTTTTTGAGAATATCTTCAGGCGCAATTACATTTCCCAAAGATTTTGACATTTTTAAACCCTTGCCATCAACTACAAAACCATGAGATAGAATAGATTCAAAAGGTGCACGGTCTCTTGTTCCACAAGACTCTAAAAGAGATGAATGAAACCAGCCCCGATGTTGGTCGGAGCCCTCGAGATACATAGATGCAGGCCACTTTAAATCTTCTCTTTTTTCCAATACAAATGAATGTGTAGATCCACTATCAAACCATACCTCTACGATATCACTTAACTTTTCAAAATCCTCAGCTTTATATTTTTTTCCAAGAAATTTTTGTGGATCATCAGAAAACCAACAATCAGATCCCTCTTTTTCGTAAATTTTTGCAATATTTTCAAAAACTTCATCATCAACCAAAATTTCACTTGTCTTCTTGTTAATAAAAATAGGTAATGGAACTCCCCATACCCTTTGTCTTGAGACGCACCAATCAGGTCTTGTTTCAATCATCGATTTTAATCTTTCTTTTCCTTTGCTAGGATAAAAGGTTGTTTCATCAATCGCTTTTAAAGCTTTATTTCTAAGTTTATGACTGTCCATAGAAATAAACCATTGAGGGGTTGCTCTGTGGACTAATGGTGCTTTTGACCTCCATGAATGAGGATAAGAGTGAACTAGTTCACCACTCGATAATAATTTTTTTTGGTCTTTTAATTTTTCAATGACTATTGAATTAGATTTAAAAATATGTATCCCTTCAAAAAGGGCCACATTTTTTGTATATTTTCCATCACCATCAACTGTTTCAATCGCTTTAATTCCATTATTCATACACAAATTAAAATCATCAGGACCATGACTTGGCGCACAATGAACAATTCCAGTGCCTTGTTCTGTTGTAACAAAACGTGCCTCCAGCATAGGTATGTCATATTTATAACCAAGTTTTAAAAAAGGATGATTACAAATTGTTCCTTTAAAATCTTTACCTTTAAAATTTTTTAATTTTTTGAAACTTTGAATTTTGGTATCTTTTACAACTGCATCAATTAATGCATCTGCAATAACAATTTTTTTATTTTTAAAGTCTCCGTCATCATTTACTTCAATTATTAAATAATCTAGGCTTTCGTTGTAAGCTAGGGCTTTATTGGCTGGAATAGTCCATGGGGTGGTTGTCCAAATTACTATTTCACTATCGTTTAATTCTTTAATGTTTGATGATTTGACCGGAAAAGATGCATAGATAGTATCTGACCTATGATCTTGGTACTCGACTTCTGCATCTGCTAAAGCTGTTTTTTCAACAGTTGACCACAAAACAGGTTTAAAACCTCTATATAAACTTCCTTCTTTTAAAAATTTACCAAGTTCTCTTACTATTTGAGCTTCAGCATCAAAGCTCATTGTAGAGTAGTAATTGTCCCAATCACCTACAACTCCTAATCTTTTAAATTGGTTTTTATGAATATCTATCCATTTTTCTGCAAAGGCTCTACACTCTTTTCTAAATTCAACAATTGGTACTTCATTTTTGTTTTTTTTATTTTTTTTGTATTGTTCCTCAATTTTCCACTCTATTGGCAATCCATGACAGTCCCATCCAGGAACATAGACAGAGTCTTTTCCATCCATTTGATGAAATCTCACAATTATATCTTTTAGAATTTTATTTAAAGCTGTTCCCATGTGTATATTACCATTCGCATAGGGAGGACCGTCATGAAGAACAAATTTTTCCTCTCCTTTTCTCGATTTTCTTAATTCATCATAGAGATTTATTTTTTGCCAAAATTTCAAAATTTCTGGTTCACGTGATGGCAAATTTGCTTTCATTGAAAAAGCAGTTTTAGGAAGATTGATTTGTGATTTGCTCATTTTATTTTTTTGCTATTAATAAGTCAGTTTTAATTTGTTTTCTAAGTTGGTCGACATTTTTAAATTTTTTTTCTTTTCTAATAAATTTCTTAAATTCTACTGTTAAATACTTATTATAAAGATTTCCAGAAAAATTAAATAAATGAACCTCTAATAATATTTTTTTTCCATTAAATGTTGGTCGATAACCTAAATTTGCAATCCCTTTTATGTAATTTTTTTTACCATGTCTTTTTGCTTTTACTGCATATACACCTGGGCATGCTAAAATATAATCCTTGATATCAATATTTGCAGTAGGGAAACCGATTTTTTTTCCTAGCTGTCTTCCCTTTTGAACCTTTCCAACAATTGACCAATTTCTATTCAAAATTTTATTGGCTTTTTCTAATTTTCCTTTCTGTAAAAGTTTTCTAACCAATGATGAAGATGCTATTTTCTTATAGGTTAACAATGGTTGTGGTTTAACTACCCTATAAGCACATATTCTCTCAAATTTAATCAATTGTTTAACATTACCTTCCCTCTTATTCCCAAATCTAAAATTATTACTTACAAAGATAAATTTTGGTTTTAACTTTTTGCCTAATATTTCTTTTATAAAGGTAAAAGATTTTATTTTTGAAAATTTTCGATCAAACTTTTTAATAATTATAAAGTCTACATTAAGATTTTTGAGATTATCAATTTTTTGCTGTAAACTAGAAATTCTAAAATTATCTAAATTTTTATTAAAAAACATTTTTGGCATAGGCTCAAAGCTGAGGACTCCAATTTTCGAAGAATATTTTTTTTTATACTTTTTAGCTAGTAAGAATAGTTTTTGATGTCCTTTATGAATTCCATCAAAGTTACCAATTAAGATTATTGAATTCTTGTGGAAGGAATTAATATTAAAATTTTTATATATTTTTGTCGATTTCACCATTTTAATTCAGATTGAATATAATTACAAATCGCTTCATATGATTTTGCAACTTTTTCAATACCTTTTTCTTTAATTTCATTTTTATGGACACCATTTGAAATTATTAGAGAATCATAATTTAAAAGATTTGCACCTTTTATATCTGTATTTAAATTATCCCCTATAGCAAGAATTCTTTTATTCGTATTATCTATAGATTGATTATAAACTTCTGGATAAGGTTTTCCAAAATAAACAACTTTTCCCCCCATCTTTTCAAAGATCATTGCAACAGAGCCAGCACAAAGTTCTCTGGTACCTCCTCTATCAACGATTAAATCAGGATTAGTACAAATCATTTTTTTTTTTATATTTTTTTCAAGTAAATTTTTGTAGTAATTTAAATCCTCATGATGATCATCAAATAATCCCGTGCATAGAATATAGTCACAATCATTAATTTGATCTAATTTCATTTTTTCAAAATCTCTAAATAAATCAAAATCTCTTATTGCGCCAACATGAAAAAAGCTTTGATTTAATAAATTTTTTTTTAAATAAACTAAAGCTGCTTCACCTGAGGAAAAAACATGATCTCTAATTTCTTTTTCCATACCTAACTTTTCTAAAAAAGATTTAACAGCATGATTGGGTCTAGGTGCATTTGTAAGCAATACGTAATCCTTCCCTTTTTTGGTTATTTCTCTTAAAGTTCTAATTGCATTATCATGTAAAGAGACCCCATTGTGAACTACTCCCCATAAATCGACATAAAACAATTGATAGCTATCTACTATGGAGCTTAACCCCTCTATATCTAAATTTTTAGTCATTAAATTAATCTATAAACCATAAAACCCTCAAATTCCTTTATTTTTTAACCAACTAATTTTTTAACTATATCTTGAAATAGTTAAGCCAATCTCTATATGAAAGTCATATTAATAAGGAGAATATATGAAATTTAGACCGTTACACGATAGAGTTTTAATAGAAGTTTTAGATAGTAGTGAAAAAACTGCTGGTGGAATAATCATACCTGATACAGCGCAAGAAAAACCTCAAGAAGGCAAAGTGGTTGCTGTTGGTGGTGGTGCAAAAACTGAAGACGGCAAAACGATACCAATGGATGTAAAAGTTGGAGATAAAGTTTTATTTGGCAAATGGTCAGGAACCGAAGTCAAAATTGATGGCAAGGAATACAGCATCATGAAAGAATCAGACATAATGGGTGTTTCGAGTAAATAATTTAATTTAAAGGAGAAGATAAAATGGCAAAAATAGTAAAATTTGATGCAGAAGCAAGAGCGGCGATGATTAGAGGAGTAAATATCCTTGCTGATACTGTTAAAGTAACATTAGGACCAAAAGGAAGAAATGTAGTTATGGATAAATCTTATGGTGCTCCAAGAATTACAAAGGACGGTGTTTCTGTAGCTAAAGAAATTGATCTCGAAGATAAATTTGAAAACATGGGTGCCCAAATGGTTAAAGAAGTTGCTAGTAAAACAAATGATGAAGCTGGTGATGGAACAACCACAGCGACTATTCTTGCACAAGCTATTGTAAAAGAAGGTGTAAAATATGTTACTGCAGGTATGAATCCTATGGATGTTAAAAGAGGAATTGATGCGGCAGTAGAAGTGGTAAAACAAAATCTTGTATCTTCAGCTAAAAAAGTAAAAGATAGTGATGAGATTGCACAAGTTGGAACGATTTCTGCTAACGGCGACAAAGAAATCGGTACTATGATTTCAAAAGCAATGCAAAAAGTTGGAAATGAAGGTGTTATAACAGTTGAAGAAAACAAAGGAATTGAAACAGAGTTAGACGTAGTTGAGGGTATGCAGTTTGATAGAGGATATTTATCTCCATACTTTATTACTAATAGTGATAAAATGACAACTGAGTTAGAAAATCCTTTTATTCTATTACACGAAAAAAAATTAACAAACCTACAACCAATGGTCCCGCTTTTAGAGGCAGTTGTTCAAGCTGGAAGGCCATTGATGATTATTTCTGAAGATGTTGAGGGTGAAGCATTAGCTACTTTGGTAGTAAATAAATTAAGAGGTGGTCTAAAAGTTGTAGCTGTAAAAGCACCAGGATTTGGGGATCGAAGAAAAGCTATGCTTGAAGACATAGCAATTCTTACTGGTGGTTCAGTAATTTCTGAGGACCTAGGCATTAAACTTGAAAATGTTAAACTTGATGATCTTGGTTCTTGTAAAAAAATTAAAGTAGATAAAGATAACAGCACTATAGTTAATGGTTCAGGTAAAAAATCAGACATAGAAGCTAGATGTTCTTCAATCAAACAGCAAATTGACGAAACAACTTCAGACTACGATAAAGAGAAACTACAAGAAAGATTAGCAAAATTAGCTGGTGGTGTTGCAGTAATTAAAGTAGGTGGTGCTACAGAAGTTGAAGTTAAAGAAAGAAAAGACAGAGTCGAAGATGCTTTAAATGCAACAAGAGCTGCTGTTGAAGAAGGTATTGTTACTGGAGGTGGTTGTGCATTATTATATGCTGCTCAAGATCTTGAAAAAGTTAAAGCAAAGGGAGAAGATCAAAAAGCTGGGGTTGATTTAGTAAGAAGAGCATTGGAGGCTCCTATTAGACAAATTACAAAAAATGCCGGTGTGGATGGATCGGTAGTTGTCGGCAAACTTTTAGAACAGAATAAAAAGACACATGGATATGATGCACAAAACGAGGAGTATTGTGATATGTTCGCCAAAGGTATTATTGATCCTGTGAAAGTTGTTAGAACTGCTTTACAAGACGCAGCATCTATCTCAGGGTTATTGGTAACAACTGAAGCTATGATTGCTGATAAACCCGAAGAAAAAGATTCAGCTCCTGCTGGAATGCCTGGAGGTATGGGTGGCATGGGTGGCATGGGAGGAATGGGTGGAATGGGAATGTAACCCCCAATTCTCTCAAACAAAAGTTCAAAAAGGGCAGTTTTAACTGCCCTTTTTTTTGATTAAAAAATCTTTTTTTTATTTTTTGATAATGAAATAATTAAAATATTTGTAATGTTTAGAGCTTATAAACCACAAGAATAGATTAGAAATTAATATATTCCAGTAAATTTTTTTCTTTCTAAATAAATAATCAAAATTTTTATGATCATATCCATATCCACAATATGAATAACCTTTTTTTGATAAATAGCTTATCAAATCTTTTCTTTGATTTTTTTTTAAATGGAGATATTCAATTGATATATTTTTAATATTATACATTTCCAAATTTATTGATTTTAACACTTCCAGATCTATCCCTTCTAGATCTATACTCAAATAGTCAATATTATTTTGATCTATTTTTCTTAAAAAATCATTTATGTTAATAGATTTTACAGAAAAATTTTTTATTTCCTCACCTGGATAATGTTTTTCTACATGTTCTTTTTTAACAGAAGTTACCTGGAAGTGAGGGGCATCATTTTCTGCATAATAGAATTTAATTTGATCACTTTGATCAAGAGAAATACCTAAATTAAAAATTTCCACATTTTGAAAGTTTATGTATGACTCTTTCAACTTTTCAATATTAAAAGGATTTGCCTCCACACAGAAAACTTTATCGTTAGTATCAAAATTCTTTTTAATAAATTCTGTAAAACCACATCTAAAATTGACCCTACTGTCAAGGTCACCTGCTCCCGATCCTAAATGGACAAAAACTTTTCCCATTTATAAAGATTTATCGTAAATATATAAGAAATCTATTAATATTTCATTTAAGTAACGTTTATTTTATGTATAGATTAATGTTATGTCTAAAAGATATAGTGGAAAATCTTTTAAAGATTCTAGTGTTAATAAAAAAGCAAAATTTACTCTAAAAGAAAAGAGAAGATTAAAAAAAGAAAAGGCAAAAAAAACAAAATAACGTCATATTTTGCCCAAAATCCTTTTATTTATTTGGTTTTTTTAAAGTTTTCAAAAAAATTTTTTAAGGTATAAGAGCCAGGATTTATGAGCAAAGATATTAGAAACATCACAATAATCGCACACGTTGATCATGGAAAAACTACATTAATTGATAATCTGATGAAACAAAGCGGCTCATTTAGGGAAAATGAGGTTGTTGACGAAAGATTAATGGACTCAGGTGAACTTGAGAAAGAAAGAGGAATAACAATTTTAGCAAAACCTGCATCTATCAATTGGAAAGATTCAAGAATAAATATTATTGATACCCCGGGTCACCGTGATTTTGCTGCAGAAGTTGAAAGAGTTTTAAGTATGGCAGATGGTGCATTACTTTTAATTGATTCTGCTGAAGGAGTTATGCCTCAAACAAAATTCGTTTTATCTAAAGCTCTAAAACAAGGCTTAAAACCAATTGTTGTAATTAATAAATTAGACAAATCAGATCAAAGAGCTAATGAAGTTTTAGATGAAACTTTTGATTTATTTGTAAGTTTAGATGCAAATGAAGAACAGCTAGACTTCCCTGTTTTATATGCAAGTGGAAGGTCTGGTTGGGCTGATAAAGAAATTGATGGTCCAAGGAAAAATTTAAATCCTTTATTAGATCAGATTATTGATCATGTGAAACCGGCTGAACTTGATAAAACAAAACCTTTTGCAATGCTATCCACTCTTCTTTATGCAGACAATTTCTTAGGTAGAAGCTTAGTCGGAAGAATTGCTCAAGGAACTGCAAAAGCTAATCAATCGATCAAGGCAATAAATTTAAAGGGTGAAAAAGTGGATGAAGGAAGACTTACTAAAATTTTTAGATATGAGGGCACAAAAAAAGTACCAATCGAAATCGGTGAGGCGGGAGACATTGTAGTTGTCGCTGGTTTAGAAAAAGCAAATGTTGCTGACACAATTTGTGATCTTGAGGTAAATGATCCTATTAAAGCTACTCCAATCGATCCACCAACAATGTCTATTACCATTACTGTAAACACTTCTCCTCTTGCAGGAACTGAGGGTAAAAAACTTACAAGTACTCAAATAAGAGATAGGTTGCTTCAAGAAGCACAGAATAATGTTGGAATTACTTTTACAGAAAATGAAGGTAACGATTCTTTTGTTGTTAGTGGTCGAGGTGAATTAATGTTAGAAATTTTACTTACTCAAATGAGAAGAGAAGGCTTTGAAATGACTGTTAGTCCCCCAAAAGTTCTCTATAAAAAAGATGAAAATGGTAACAAACTTGAGCCAATAGAAGAAATAACTATGGATATCGACGAGGAACATTCATCAAAGATTATTGACTCGATGAATAGAAGAAAAGGCAAATTAATAGAATTAAAAGATACAGGTAAAAATAAAAAAAGATTAATTTTTCATGCACCAACAAGAGGTTTAATGGGATACACAAGTCGGTTTCTAACACTTACAAAAGGTAATGGTGTAATTAACAGAATTTTTCATGCGTATGGGCCATTTGAGGGTGAAATGGAAGGTAGAAGAAATGGTGCACTTATTTCAATGGAACAAGGAAAAGCAGTTGCATTTGCAATATTTAATTTACAGGCTAGAGGAGAGATGTTTGTAACTCATAATGATCCTGTTTATCCAGGTATGATTGTCGGATTATCTCCTAAACCTGGAGATATGATTATTAATGTCATGAAGGGCAAAAAATTAACTAATATGAGAACGCAAGGTACAGATGAAAATGTCGTTTTAACCCCAGTAAGAAAAATGTCCATCGCAGAACAATTAAGTATGTTAAATACTGATGAGGCTTTAGAAATCACTCCAGACTCTTGTAGACTAAGAAAAGCCATTCTCGATCCGCATGAGAGAAAGAGAAGTGAAAAATCAGGCGCTGCAGCCTAATCGAAAATTTTATCAACTAAATACAGGCCTAAGGCAACACAAGGACCAATTCCAAAAGCAAATAATAAAGTTCCTACTCCCACAGTTCCACCTAAGTACCATCCAATACTTACAACAGAAATTTCTAAGAATGCTCTTACGGCAGCAACTGGTAAATTTGTTTTTTTTTGGAGACCAATCATCAAACCATCTCTTGGTCCAGCTCCAAGATTAGATACTAGATAAATACCTCCACCAATCCCAACGGTTATTACTGAAATTATTGCCAGAATTAATTGATAAAAGTAATTAGATGGGGTTGGAACAAATTTTATACAAAGATCGATCATCAGTGCAATAATGATTGCATTAAGTATTGTCCCCATCCCTGGTTTTTGACCAAGCGGTATCCACAAAATTAAAACTGCAACACTTATCAAAAATGTTATTGTTCCTATACTCAAATTAACATTTAAAGAAATACCTTGAGCTAAAACACTCCATGGAGAAGCACCAGTAAAAGATACAATTAATAGACCTTCTCCAAGACCAAATAACATCAAGCCAAAACATAAAAAAAAGAATGTAGAGAATTTTGGTTTAAAATTATAAGGCTTATCTGAACTCCAATTGACCCTTGGTATTTTCTTAATTTTTAAAAACATTTTAATAAGTTATTTCTATTGTTAATAAAGTCTATTAAAGTAGTTGTTAAATGAAAAAAATTATAGTCATTTTATTTCTTTTTATTTATCCAACAAATTCAATCGCTCATATTGGACATTACATTAAATACAACAAAATTGAGATGGAGATTTTTCGAAATGGTGAGCTTATTGGCTATAATCATTATTTTTTCAATAGAAATGGATCAGAAACTATTGTTACTAATCAAATTAAGTTTGTAGTTAAACTTTTGGGAGCAACAGTTTTCCAAGTTGAGGGTTATAGCGAGGAAAAATATTTCAAAGATCAATTAGTTTCTTATAATTCTAAAACTTTACAAAATGATAAAAAGAAGTTTGTTAATTTAACATTTGATCAAAAAAATAAAAAATTTGATATCAAAGGCTCTTCATATAATGGAGAAGCCTCAACTGATAACGTGATTGGAAATTGGTGGAATCATAAAATTTTACAAGCGAGTTCTCAAATAAGTCCTATCTCAGGGAGTATTAAGGATCAAGTTGTAACTTTTTTAGGTAAAGAAAAAATAGATCTTTATGGAAAAGTTTATGATGTTGATCATTTTACACTGAAGTCTAAAGACATGAGTATACCGAAAGATAAAAGATTAGATTTTAACATTTGGTATGATCGTAAAAATTTAATAATATTAAAAGTATCCTATTCAAGAATGGGTAACTGGGAATATAAATTAAAAAATTTCAATTAATTTCTCTTGAGATTTTTCTAAATAAATCATGTGCACTTATCCATCCTGACTCTAATCTAGGTCCTACAAACCAATCGGCACAAACACCCAATCTTTTCCTAGGATCCCAAAAACTCTTAATTTTAAATGGTCTCGAATTTGAAGAATACCGCCAACCGTGATTAAGTGAATAATAAATCTTTGTTTTTTTGATATTTGAAAGTTTAAAAAATTTATCTATCATAATTTGTGAATTTTCTTTTTTGTTATTTTTGTTTTTATTAATCTTTTTATTTGCCCATTTAAATGTACTTTGAAGAGTCCATAAATCATATTTTGATTTAAATCTTTTTTTTGAGTTTTCATTTCCTGCCCAGCCCAAAATTGAGTCTTCAAAAAGATAGCTACTATTTGAATTCTTGTTTTTTTTTATTGCAATCATAGTAGTAATATTTGCATCCATTTTTATTGATTTTCTTAAAAAAGAGTTATTAATAAATTTCTTAGAAAGTTTTTTTAATTGTGGAAAAGGACAAGTCAAAATTAAGTTTTTAAAGGATCTTAATTTTCCATCGTCAAATAACAAATACCAGAGTTTATTTTTATAATAGATTTTTTTTAATTCACTGTGATAGTTGCAATCAATTTTCTTTAGCAAATGTTTGCTAATATCATTATTACCATTTTTACCAATTACTTTTAAATGTTTTTTATCCTCTTTTTTTTTTGAATTAAGAAAAACATGTTTGCCTCTCCATACTTTTAAAATTCTTTTTTTTATTAAATCTTTAGTAAATTTTTTAAATTCCTTAGTTTTTGGTGAAATATACTGAGTGCCATGATCAAAGCCTGTTTTGTCTTTTATTCTTTTAAAAGATGCACGACCCCCAGGACCTCTTGCTTTATCGAACAAAATTACTGAATATTTTTTATTAAGAAGATTTGCAATTGTGGATCCAGATATTCCAGAACCAATTATACAAAATTCACTCATTTACCAGCAACAACCATTCCCTCTATTAACATGGTTGGTGAGTTAGTTGCATATTTGAACTCCAAATCATTTGCTAAGGTAATATTTTGAAACATGTCTTTAAAATTACCTGCTATAGTAATTTCATTTATTGGATATTTAAACTCACCATTTTCAATTAAAAACCCGGTTGCTCCAACTGAATAATCTCCGGTCACAATATTACTTCCATGTCCTATGGTTTCGGTAATATAAAGACTTTTTGAATGTGAATTCAGTAAATCTTTAAAATTAATATTTCCATTTTCAAAATAAAGATTACTTGTTCCTCCACATCTTCCATTAGATTTAAGATTTAATTTTTTTCCATTATAAGTATCAATCAGATAATGTTTCAAAATTCCTTGATCCACTAATTTAAGTGTGTCGGTTTTTACCCCTTCACTATCAAAATTTCTTGAGCCTAATCCTTTGAGCATATCAGGTTTGTCAAATACATTAATTTTATCTGAGAATATTTTTTGATTAACTTTATCCTTTAAAAAAGAAGTTCCTCTTGATATTGCTGATGAGGAAATAGCGTTTGCAAAAGTACTTAGTACTCCCTTGGCAATTCTTTTGTCAAAAATTATAGCAATTTTCTCACTCCCAATTTTTTTTGGACTTAATTTTCTAATGGTTTGATTAGCAGCTAAATTACCTAATTCATCTGCATCATCTAGATCTTTAAGAAAACATTTACTAGAATATTCATAATCTCTTTCCATACTTTTTTCATCTTTTGCAACTGTTACACTTGAAGCTGTAAATGAAGATGTTTTGTAACCATCACAAAAACCTTCGCTGTTAGCTAAAACAAAATTAGATTTATTTTGAGTAAAACTAGACTCAGTATTAACAATTTTTTTATCATTGGAGGCTGCAGCTTCTAATTTTTTTAGATAATCTATTTTTTGATTATTTTCTATATGAGTTTCATCATAAAGATTTAGGTCTTTAACTTCTTTTGCAAATAAATCTCTGTCCGGTAGAGAATTAAATTCATCCTCAGGTGTATTTTTTGTAGTCTCAATACATTTTTCAATCAAAATATTTAAATTGTCATTAAGCAAATTAGAGGAAGAGATTGATGATTTTTTTTTACCAATATACGTAGTGATGCTTAGGCCTAGATCATCTGATCTATTAGACTCATCTAATTTTTTATTTCTAAAATTTACAGTTTCAGAAATCGAGTTCTTAACAATGACACTTGAGTCTGTTGCACCTAATTTCTTTGCTAAACTTAGACAATATGATGCTTTTTTCTCTAAAAATTCTTGATCTTTAACCATTTAAAGTTTCGTACCGCCTACAGTCATCTTATCGATTAATATTGATGGCTGTGCTACACCTACGGGGACACCCTGTCCAGCTTTACCACATGTACCAATTCCAGGGTCCATCATCATATCATTGCCTACCATAGAAACTTCTTTTAAAATTGAAGGACCATCTCCAATTAATGTTGCACCCTTAATTGGTGATCCAATTTTGCCATTAACAATTTCATAAGCTTCAGTGCAATTGAATACAAATTTTCCAGATGTAATATCAACTTGTCCACCACCAAAACTTACTGCAAAAATACCTTTATCGACTGCCTTAATCATTTCTTCTTGGGTTTGCTTACCGCTTAGCATCATCGTATTTCTCATTCTTGGTAGAACTATATGTCTATAGTTTTCTCTTCTTCCACTACCAGTAGATCTTGTTTTCATCAAACGTGCATTGAGTCTGTCTTGCATAAAATTTTTTAAAATTCCATTTTCAATTAAAACAGTTTTTTCTGTTGGTGTTCCCTCATCGTCAATTGTAAGACTGCCTCTTCTATTATCAATGGTACCATCGTCAATTATTGTAACTCCTTCACTTGCAACTTTTTGGCCCATTAGATTATGAAATGCTGAAGTTTTCTTTCTATTGAAATCTCCTTCTAAACCATGACCAACAGCCTCATGAATTAATATTGCTGGCCACCCAGGTCCGAGTACAACCTTCATCTCTCCTGCTGGCGCGGGTTTACTCTCTAAATTTACTGATGCTATCCTTAAAGCTTCGTCACAAACACTTTTCCAATTTTCATCCTTTAAATATGAGTCATAAGATTGTCTTCCACCAACACCGTATACACCTGTTTCTTTTCTGCCATCTTTCTCCACCATAACTGACACATTAAATCTTACTAAAGGACGGACATCTGACAAAGTCTCTCCACCAGATCTAATTATTTCTACAGACTTTTGCTCTCCCAAAAAATTAGCTGTAACTTGTTTAACCTTATCACCTTTAGATCGTAAATAATCATTTACGTCGTTCAATATTTTAATTTTTTCATTAAGAGATTTTTGCTCAATAGGATTAATATTGTCATAATACTTTTTATTTGATTTAGGAATTTCATGATTGTAAGTACCTTTGACAGATTTTAAAGTTGACTTTAAATTTTCTGAAGATTGTTTTAAAGAGTTCTTAGAAATCTCATTAGAATGAGAATAAGCGACCACTTCATCAGATATAGCTCTGAAACCAAATCCTAAATCTGAATTATAACTAGAATTTTTAATTTTGTTATCATCTAATAGTATCGACTCAGATTTTGAATTTTCCAGATACAATTCGCCATCATCACATTTTTGCAAAGTGTCAGAAATAATACTTTCAGCCTCTTTTCTAGATACGTCAGATTTTTCAAAGAAATTACTCATATGAGACATTAAATAGATTGTTTCATAAAATTTTCAACTAGAGTATTTTACGCATGTACATATCTGAGACAAATTAGTAATAAATTCACTTATTATGAAAGTTTATTTTAATAATTCTTGTAAAATTTGTAAGGCCGAAATTGATCTTTATAAAAAAGAAAAAATAGATGAAATCGATTGGGTTGATATTACAGATAATGAGTTGGCTGAAAAGGAAACTTCTAAAGACAGTAAACAACTTTTAAGAAGGCTTCATATCAAAGATGGTGAGAAAGTTTTAGGAGGTTCAGAGGCATTTTTATTATTATGGAAAAAAATGCCAAAATATAAATTTCTCTATAAATTTTTTAAATTACCAATCATCTTTAATATATTTTCAGTTGTATATGAAATAGTAGCTTTTTTTCTTTACTTAAAAAATAAAAAGCAACTAAAAAATTTAACTCGTGAAAAATAATAAAAATTTACTTAATAAAGACATGGAGGATACAAACATTACTAAGACTATTGAGTACATTAGTAATATAATTTTATTTTTTTTTCTTCTTAATCTAACAAAATCCTTATCATCCAGATCAGAAATGTCTCTCTCACCAACTACTGGATAATCATAAGTAAATCGCCACGTACTTTCACCAAGTCTTGGGTCTAAATTATTATAATATGTGATCCACGCAATAATGTATCTGAAAACTAAATATAAAATTATTAAAAAGGCAGATCCTAAAATCATATAAGATAATATCTAATTAAATATAAATGTTTAATTATTATTTTTGGCTCTTTTCCTTGCAATGAGCTGTGTTAAAGAGTCTACCATGGTGTCTGAAGCTTTAAAGATGTCTACATTTCTAAACTCATGGGAAAGATTTTTTTCAGGGTTTGTTTTATCTTCAATGACAATTCCTTCATCTGGAGAGTTATTTTTGATGTAAATTAATAATAACCACTCATCATCTGATGACTCGTCCCATTTGATAAAAACTTCTCCAGTTTCAAATCGTCTATCTATACATCGAAAAATAGACATATCTCGTGTGATATGTCTTTTATTGAGTTGAAATACTAAACTACTTGCGCTTCTGTAAAAACTTTCAAGTGCAAATTCAACTTTTTGTCTTGCTAATGTGTATTCTTTTTCTTTTTCTAATAAGGTTTCTCTGTCTTCGTCACCTTGAAGTTTAACACCTAGCGCCTCAACTCTTTCTTTGATTTTTTGATCTCTGAGTAATCTGTATTTTTCTTTAAGTTTGTTGATTCTCTCTTGTAGCCCAGAATAATCTTCTCTTTTTTCTTTTAGGGAAATTTTCTCAAGTTTTTCTAGTTCTTTTACTTCTCTTATTCTGAATTTTTCAATTTGTTTATCTAATCTTAATTGTTTTAAAAATTGTTTTTGCTTTTCTGCTTGTTCGATTCTTAAAAGCGCTTGTTCTTTTCTTAAAAATAATTTTATATCTTTCGTTCTCTGTTTTTCTAATCTTTCCTCTTCTCTTAGCGTTTGCTCCCTCAGCTTTAATCTTAAATTTTCTTCTTCTTTTTTCTTCTCTGCTTCTTCGATTTTTTCTTTTCTCTCCCTTTCAATTTTTTCTATTTTTATTCTTCTTTTTTCATAGGTTTTTAATATCTTGTAATTAGAAATTGTCTCTGAAATCTTGTCAAAAAAACTCTGAATGCTTTTTTCCAAACCAAAATTAAATTTGAAACTAAATTGTGGTTTGAGAGATAATTGAAATTTAACTAGTTTTAAGACTAGGCTATCTTTCTGTTTTTTTTTTATTTTTGGTTGATAATTGACTTTTTTTGGTTTTTTAGACTTATTTTTTTTCTTTTTTTTAATTAACTTATTTTTTCTTTGTTTTTTTGAGCTTTTTCTAATTCTATTTATTTTTCTTTTAACTCTCTTAGCTTTATTTTTCTTTTGAGTTTTTGTCTTTTTTTTTGATTTTTTTTGTTTTTTTTTCATTTCTAAGAAGAAATGACCCTATCAATAATTTATTGATAAATATAGTCTCTAGTCACAGGTGTTGAACTATAATTTTTAGTAAGTTGAAATTGATATACAACTTGATCTCCCCACTTGAATGCCATTTCACAACCAGCAAGATAAAACTCCCACATTCTAAAAAATTTTTCATCAAACATTTTGATAATTTTATCTTTATTTTTTAAGCAATTTTCTTTCCAATGTCTCAACGTGTGTGCGTAATGAAGCCTTAAAACCTCAATATCTGTTACTATTAAGCCAGCTTTTTCAATAGGGTTGGTTACTTCACTTAAACTTGGAGTATAACCACCAGGAAAAATATATTTCGTAATCCATGGATGAGGATCTCTTGGAGGATTTACAGATCCAATAGTGTGTATCAGTGAAACCCCGTCTTCTTTCAACATTTTTTCGATTTGTTTGAAAAATTTTTTATAAAATTTCCTTCCAACATGTTCGAACATCCCAACACTTACAATTCTGTCAAATTTTTCATTTAACTCTCTATAATCCATTAGTTTAAACTTAACTTGGTTTTCTAAATTCAATTCTTTAGCTTTTTGGGTACAGTAATTAAGTTGGTTCTTTGATAAAGTAATACCAGTTACTTCACATTGAGCACTTTTGGCTATATCGATGGCAAGTGAACCCCAGCCACATCCAATATCTAAAACTTTTTGATTGGGTTTTATATTTAATTTTTTAATTATGTGTTGAATTTTATTATTTTGAGCTGTTTCCAAACTGTCATTCTCATTTTTAAAATATGCACAAGAATACTGTCTTTTTGGATCTAAAAATAAGTCATACAAGTCGTCCTTAATATCATAATGGTGAGATACATTCATTTTGGATTTTTTAATAAAATTAAAGTTAGTTAAATATCTATATGATCCCCTTAATTTATTAATTAAATAACTGAAAAAGTTTAATTCTCCCCTTCCAAAATTCATTAAGGCAAGATCTAAAAAATCTGTAAGTGTGCCGTTTTCAATTACAATTTCACCGTTGGTATATGCTTCGCCAAAATATAAATCAGGATGAAATAACAATTTATAATTAAGATTTTTATTTAAAATTTTTAGTCTTATAGGGTTATTGTCTGGTTTTCCAATAATATAGTCTTTAGAATTAGCATCAGTTAATACAAAACCACCTTTTTTAAAAACTTTGTTAAGAAATCTTGCTAGTTGCATTTTATGCTGCCAGTGTTGGTTTGTTATAAAATTTTAAATCTTTTAATCTATTCATTAATTCCTCTTCATCATTTTTATTTAAGAGACTTAGTGGTGGTAAAATATTTTTGTACATATTGTCGTTTTGTGCACAGAAAGTATGTAAACCAGAAATCAGATTATATTTATCAAAGGTGCTTCTCACATCGCATAACTTATCATTATATAATTGTTTTTTTTCTGCAAAAAAATCATCATAAACTTTCCTAGATAATTCTGCTGTAACGTTGCATGTTGCAGTTATTATACCAGAACATCCTAATTCCAATCCTTTTAACAATTTAATTTCTGAACCAGGTAAAATTGAAAAATTTTTAAGTTTTAAATTTTCATATAAATTGTAAGAGCTATCTTTTACCCCAACTATTTGTTTTGGAAATTTATTAACAAGTGTCTCTACACACTTCAAACTAAATTTATAACCACTAAGTTTTTCAAAATTATAAAGAATAATTTTACAATCTGGCACTGAATTAATTATTCTAGAATAAAAATCCAAAACCTCTGTATCACCATAACTATAATAAGCAGGAGGCATAATTAAAAATTTATTTAGATTCAATGAAATTGCTATCCTCATAAAATTTATTGTTTCACCTAAAGAGTTAAGACCTGTGCCAATTATATGTTTATCCTGATATTTGCTTTTTGAGAGATTGTTAAGTAAGTCAATTTTTTCTGAAATAGGTATTAATTGAGACTGACCTGTGCTGCCAAAGATTACAGTGCCATGACAACCTTGATCGATAAGCTTCTCAGCATGCATTATTGTTTTTTCAACATTCAGGCTTAAATCATTGTTAAGCACTGACATTGAAGCAGCAAAAATTCCACTTATTTTTGTCATAATAAAAATTTATATAAAAATATACTCAGTAAAGTTTATAAATACTATATGAAAATATTAGCAGTTCAGAGCAGAATGGGTATTGGAGATACCGTAATTTTCTTACCATTCATAAAGGCTTTGTCCAAAAAATTTAATTCACCAATTAGTATATTGGTAAAAGAAAACTCTAAAGCCAATCAATATTTACACCAGACAAAATATATTGATAAAATTCTTACCCTAGAAAGAGATAATAAAACAAATAATAGACATGGTGGTTTTTTTGGTATTTTTAAATTAGCAAACGATTTAAAAAAATATAAATTTGATAAAATTTTTATTTTTAATTCATCTCTAAGATTTAACTTAGTTGCTAAGATATCTGGTATTCCACAAATTTACCAATATCCATTGTTCGCAAAAAACAAACAACATATAATTGAGGCTCCTAAAAAATTTTTAAAAAAAAATTTAGATTTAGACATTAATGAGGATCCTGAAGTACAAATCGATAGTGATTTAATTTCTAAAGCAGCTAAAAAATTTCAAATAGATAAAAATACTACAAATATTCTCTTAGGTATAGGTGGTTCTGGACCTACAAAAAGAATTCCTGCTAAAACTTTCTTAAGCGTAATTGATAAGATATCAAATATGAAAAATTGCAGATTTTTTCTTGCAACAGGTAAGGCAAATGAAGAACAGGAAGTATTAAACGAAATTTTGCAATCTAAATTTAAAAATTTTTGTACTCGTTTAGATAATTTAACCATTAAAGAAATTTTACCGTTAATTAAGAATTGTAATTTATCTATTTGTAATGATTCGAGCTTTAGTCATTTATCCTCATCTTTAGGTATTAAAACGATTACTTTAATGGCTGATACTCCATTAATTTATGGAAATTATAGCTCAAAAATGTTTCCGGTAATTCCAGACGGAGAAAACACAGTAACACATAATACTTTAGGTAAAGATAAAATTGATCCACAAAAAATTTTTGAGAGATTTTTAGAAATTATTGCTTAAGAAATATCGTTTAGCACAATATCTTTAGCCTCATTAACAATTGAGGATAATCTTGAAGTTTCAGGAGAAATGTCAGGATGAATTTTTTTTTGAATTTTTATGTATGCTTTATTAACATCCTCCTTGGTAACTTTTTTATTCATATCTAAATTTAAAATTTTGTATGCCTCTGAAACTGTTATAGATGAAACGTTATTAGTACCTGCTTGGTTAAAAGAAAAGCGACCAGATCTTCTTAATGTTTGAATAAGTCTAAAAAGAGAAATTAATTGGAAAATAGATAAACCTTTTAATTTTAATAAAGCTAAACTTGCCAAAGTAAGAGGCAGGGTTAATAAAAATTTTCCACCAATAGCAAACAAAACTGCTAAAGCAATTAATCCTAATATAATTAAAAATCTTAGGCCTTTTGAAATTTTCCTAGATGAAATGTTGGTTATTAAACGTAGTAGAAAATAAAAGATGGTTAATATAACCACTGTATAAATTATTATATTCATATATTTTTGGTTTAATGAAAATACCACAACTTAAAAAAAAACCAGAGCTTAAATCTTGTCACAATACCACGTGGGAGGATAATTATAGTTGGATCCATCAAGATAATATTCTTGAGGTTTTAAAAGATAGTTCAAAGCTACTTCCAGATGTTAGGAAATATCTTGAAGAAGAAAATGATTTTACAGAACATAATTTAAAAGACACAAAAAAATATCAGAAAATCTTATTTGATGAAATTAAAGGTAGAATAAAGTTAGATGATGAATCATTAAAATTTAAAGACAAAGAATATGAATATTGGACTAAAACAACTGCAGAAGGAAATTATTCGATAAAACTAAGAAAGAAAATTGGGAGTGATAAAGTTGAAGAATTTTGGAATGGTGATGAAGAAAAAGAGAAATTAAAAACTGAATATTTTGGTGTAGGTGATTTAGAGGTAAGTTATAATGACAAACTTTTAGGTTATTCTTTAGATTTAAAAGGATCTGAATATTATACAATTTACATAAGAAATATTAGCTCAGGAAAATTAGTCACTGAGAAAATAGAGGAAACTAGTGGAAGTATTACTTTTAGTTTGGACGACCAATATTTTTTTTATTCAAAGCTTGATGAATTTCACAGACCGAGAAAAATATTTAGACACAAAATTGGATCATCGGTCAAAGATGATGAGCTTATTTTTGAAGAGAAGAGTGAAGCATTTACCGTGGGCATAAGTTTAAGTTCAGATGAAAAATATTTTTTTATAACAACATCAGATCATAATACTTCCGAACAATATTACTTTGAGGTAAAAGAAAAAAATCCAAAGCCAAAATTAATTATAAAAAGAAAAAAGGGTGTAATTTATTCAGTCAATTCTTGGGGTAGATATTTTTATTGTCATACTAATGATGGTGCAGAAGATTTCAAAATCGAAAGATGTGATGATTTATCAAATCAAAAGTGGGAAATTTATATAGCTGCTAAAGAAGAGGTTTTAATTGGAGGATTAATATTTTTAAATGATTGGATTATCAGAGGGGAAAAATCAAATGCATTGGGGAAATTATTTGTAAGAAATAAACAAACAGGAATTGAGGAAGAATTAAAATTTACTGACGAATCTGTGATTGTGCCCGGTGTTTCATTGATACAAAGAAATAAAAATACTGACTTAGTTTACTTGTCATATTCATCCCCAAAAACACCGGGTAAAACTTATTTATACAATTTAAAAACAAAAGAAAAAAAATTAGTAAAAGAACAAGAAATCCCATCAGGTCATAATCCAGATGATTATATAGTCGAAAGACTAGAATGCCCTTCTCATGATGGAAGATTAGTTCCACTTACAATTACCAGGCACAAAAAAACAAAAATTGATGGATCAGCAAATTTACTTTTATATGGCTATGGGTCATATGGAAGTTCAATGACTCCAGATTTTTCCTCAACTAGATTGAGTTTAATTGACAGAGATATTATTTGGGTAACTGCACATATTAGAGGGGGAATGGAAAAAGGAATGAAATGGTGGAAAGAAGGAAAACTTCTTAATAAAAAAAATACATTCGAAGATTATATACACGTAGCAAAGTTTTTGATTGAAAAAGGATATTCATCGAAAGGAAAAATTGTTGGTATGGGTGGATCAGCTGGTGGTTTATTAATGGGAGCAGTAGTTAATCAATCTCCAGAATTATTTCTTGGAATTGTAATGGCTGTGCCGTTTGTTGATTCATTAACAACTAACTTGGATCATTCTTTGCCCCTTACTGTTGGAGAATTTGATGAATTCGGAAATGCAAAAGATAAAAAAGACCATTTTGATTACATCTATTCTTATGCTCCGTATAATAATATTAAAAAAATGGATTACCCTCACATGTTAATTACTACAAGCTTAAGTGATAATAGAGTGCTATTCGATGAACCAGCAAAATTTACAGCCAAACTTAGAGATTTAAAAACTGATAATAATTTGCTTTTGTTAAAAACTGAAATGAATGCAGGCCACGGAGGTAAGTCAGGTAGAGATGGTGCCATTGAGGAAATATCTTTTGACTATGCATTTATATTAAAGATCTCTGAAAAAATTTAAATTTAATATCTTGAAAAAAATAAAATAACTCCCATATAAACATTGTTGGTCGCCTAATGGGGCTAACAATAAATAAACTTGCTTAACAAAGGAGGATATTATGACAAGTAAGGATTTATCTATATTCAACTCACTAAGACCTTTTTCAATTGGTTTTGACGACATGTTTGACCAATTCGAAAATATGCTTGGTAATGGTTCTTTGACTATGCAGTCAAATTACCCACCTTATAACATCAGAAAAACTGGTAAGGATAATTATGCAATCGAAGTTGCTTTAGCTGGTTTTAATAAAAACGATGTTGAAGTTGAGTTTGAAGATAATTTATTAACTGTAAGAACTAAACAAGTTAATAAATCTGAAAATAATAATGCTGATGGAGAAATAATTCACAAAGGTATTTCTCAAAGACAATTTGCCAGATCATTTACTATAGCTGACGATGTGAAAGTTAATGGTGCTGAGTTAAAAGATGGTCTTTTAACAATATCTTGTGAAAGAATTGTTCCTGAGCATAAAAAAAGAAAACTTATTGAAATTAAATAAGTATACCTTGCTTGCGGAGATAAATTCTCCGCAGGTAATCAAAAGCAACCGTTAGAAACAAATCCAATAACAACTAATTTTGCGTTTACTTCAAATCTTCTTTCGCAAGGTATTCCATATTTTTTGGTGTTATAAACTAAAACTAAATTTCCTTTTTCATTTTTGAAATCTTCATCTGGGCTGCCCAAGCTGCTTGTTAAATCCTGAGAAGACTTGCCTATAAATGCACTTAATTTTTCATTTTCCTTTTCAACAATAGCGTCAGTTTTTTGCTTAATTGTCTGACAACCCGATAAAGAAAATATTATAAATACACTTAGAATAGAAATCTTTATTTTTTTCATAATTCTATATTAACAACGTAATTATGGCATAATTATAAACTTGTGGGTTGAAAATTGTTAATAAGAATTAGTTTTGACGAGTAATACAGGAAAGAATCAAATATTTTGCGATTTATAGGAGGATAAATGCTTGAAAAATATTTTGAATATAAAAAACATAAAACAGATTTTAAAACTGAAGTAATTGCTGGAACAACCACGTTCTTAACAATGGCGTACATAATGTTTTTAAATCCATTCATCTTATCAGGGGAGTTTGCCGGCCCTGAAAAAGGTTTCTTTGATTTCGGCGCAGTGTATACAGCAACTATTTTAGCAACAGCTTTAGCTTGTTTTATAATGGCCTTTTACGGAAAAACTTGGCCAATTGGACTAGCACCAGGTATGGGTATAAATGCATTTGTTGCTTTTGGAGTTTGTGCTGGCATGGGTTATACGCCACAACAAGCTCTTGGTGCAGTTTTGGTTGCAGGGGTATTATTTTTAATTATATCACTTACTCCTATTAGAGCCTGGTTAATTAACTCAATTCCAAAAAGTTTAAAACTAGGAATAGGTGCGGGTATTGGATTGTTTCTTGCAATTATTGGATTACAAATTATGGAAGTTGTAGTTGATAATCCTGTAACACTAGTACAGCTTGGAAATTTAAGTGATCCATTAGTTCTTCTTGGATGTGCAACTTTTATTGCAATTATTGTACTTGAAAAAATGAATGTAAAAGGAAATATCATTATAGGTATTCTATTTTTTAGCGTTATCGCTTGGGCAACCGGTCTAGCTAAATTTAATGGGTTAGCGAGTTCGCCACCACCAATGACATACCTTTTTGAATTTGACTTATCCGCTGCCATGACTGCTGGAATGTCTACAGTAATATTTACTTTATTATTTATAGATTTCTTTGATACAGCTGGAACATTAACTTCTGTTGCAAACGTTGCGGGTAAAGTTGATAAACAAGGAAAAGTTCAGGACATTAATAAAGCAATGTTATCTGATAGCGTTGGGACTGTTGCAGGTGCTATGATGGGAACAACAACTGTTACTAGTTATGTGGAATCAGGAGCTGGTGTAAAAGCTGGTGGTAAAACTGGGATGACTTCTCTTGTAATAGGTATATTGTTTTTGGCATGTATATTTTTTGCGCCTCTTGCAACAAGTTTACCAAAACAAATTGACGGTGCTGCCTTACTATTTGTTTCTGTTTTATTTATAAGAAATATAACAGACATAGAATGGAATGATATCTCAGAGTCAGCTCCAGCAATTTTAGCGATGATAGCTATGCCACTAACTTATAGTATCAGTAATGGAATTGCTTTGGCATTTGTTTCGTATGCTTTAATAAAAATATTCACTGGAAAATTTTCAAGTACTTCTCCAGCAATATGGGTTATTGCAATTTTAAGCGTTGTTAGTTTTGCAGTTGCTTAAATAATATTTTAAATAGGGCTAGTTTCAACTGGCCCTATTTATTTCTTTCAACAATTTCCTCTATTGTTAATTCCTCATAGTGCTCTGTAGGTTGAACGATCCATGGATCAGACTCAAGTTTAATTGGACAAAAATCTGGCTCGAACGTTGAAGATTTTTTTTTCCATAGACAAGCTGTTTTAATTTCTTTAATGAAATTTTTAGTAGGGCCATAGTTTTTTAGCCATTCTATACTTTTATTCAGAGTAAGTCCGGTATCTGATAAATCGTCAATTAAAAGCACTTTTTGGAAATCTTTGCTACTTGCAAGTGAACTTATTTCACGAGCGAACATTAACTGTCCTTGTTGATCCTCCATACCTTTGCCTGAGTAACTTTGTATTACAATATAAGCTATTGGTAGTTTTAAAATTCTTGAAAGAATATCTATTATTGGAGCTGCCCCTCTCATTATACCTATTAAAACAGTAGGATTGTAATTTTTATGAATTTCAATAGCTAATTTTTCGACAATTTTGTTATATTCTTCAAAGCTAATAATTAATTTATCTGCCATGGATTTTTTTATCATATAAAAAAAATTAAAAAAGATTAAAAAGTAATTATGAAAATTTTTGATTGTTTTATGTACTTTGATGAGGAAGTAGTTTTAGAAGTAAGGCTTAACATACTTAATAAATATGTTGATTATTTTGTTATAGTTGAAAGTACCTATAATCACAGAGGTGACAAAAGAAGATTACTTTTTAATATAAATAAGTTTGAAAAATTTAAAAATAAAATTATTTACCTAATATATGATGAAAATCCTCAGAATATTCAAAAAGTTTTAGAGAATGATAACCCCTCAGAGATATCAAAAAAATATATCCTTAATGCTGCTAAAAGAGAAAATGGTCAAAGAAATCATATTTTTAATGCATTAGAAAAAGCCAATAATGATGACTTAATTTTAATTTCAGATGTTGATGAAATTCCAAATTTAGAGGCTTTAGATATTAATAAAATAGATAAAAAAATAATACTTTTTAAGCAAGAGATGTTCTATTACAAGTTTAATCTTAAATTACCAAATTTGATTTGGACCGGAACAAAGGCTTGCAAAAAAAAGAATTTGGTATCACCACAATGGTTAAGAAATATAAAAGATAGAAAGTATCCCTTTTATAGACTTGATACCTTTTTTTCTAATACTAAATTTATCGATGTAAAAATTATATCTAATGGTGGATGGCATTTTTCAAATATAAAAACTGCATCTGAAATAGAACATAAATTGAAATCATATCTGCATCATCGGGAATTTGACATAAACCCGATGTCAATTAAAGAGATTGATGACATAATTAAAAATAAACAAGCAATTTATGATTTGAAAGTCGATAAAAGAATAAACAAGATTGGAGATGGAAGTAAGTTGGAAAAGTATCCTTTTAACAAGTTACCAAAGTTTTTACAAGATAACTTAAATAACTATAAAGAATGGATTGATTAATATGAAAAAAGGATATTGGGTTAGTTTATATTTTAAAATAGATAATCAAGAAAACCTGAAAAAATATTCAGAGTTAGCTACACCAGTTATCAAAAGTTATGGCGGTGTACCTTTGATAAGGGGCGGCAAGCATGACACTTTTGATGGCGATGATTTTAGTAGGACAGTTGTATGGGAATTTCCAAGTTATGCTAAAGCACTAGAATGCCACTCCTCAAAAGAATATCAAGATAGTTGGGCAGTAGCAAAAAATACCACTAAAAGACATATGCAAGTAGTTGAAGGATTTAGTACTGAATAGGCTCAGGATCTATGCTTCTCCATAAATACCACGTGGCTACAGAGCAATAGGGACTAAACCTTTTTTTTAATAATGATACAAATTTATCAGGTGGTAAATATTTTTTTTTATAATTTTTTGAAATAGCTCTTAGAAGGCCGATATCCTGAATTGGCCAAATATTTGATCTGTTATATGTAAATAACAAAATCATTTCAGCTGACCATCTTCCTATTTGTCTCAATTGAGATAAATAACTTATGGCATCCTCATCGGACATTTTATTAATCAATTTAGGATTAAAAGTTTTTTTTATTGTTTGTTTCGCTAAACTCTTAATGCCTAATACTTTCTGTCTGCTTAATCCACAGCTTTTCAGTTGAGCAAAAGTCAGTCTAGATACCGTTTTTGCATTAATTTTATTTTTACATTTTTTTTTAAATCTTAAAAATACAGAATTCGCTGCTGCAACACTTATTTGTTGTCCAATTATACTTTTGCATAACGAAAAAAAAATATCTCGCCTTGAAGTTAAAATAGTTTCTGAGGGACTTTCATAACTTTTGATTAACTTAGAAAGAGTTTGATCTTTTTTAGATAGATATTTTTTTGCCTTGCCCCAATATTTAGGTACTTTAGTCATTGATTGTCCTGGATGTTATAATTTTTTTCTTATAAATCTCCCTTCTGAAAATTATTAATGTTGAAACAATTACTAATAACGCCCCTATTAATGTTTTTATTGTGGGTATTTCGTCCCAAATAAAATATCCAAAAATAATAGCAAACACTAAGGTCAGATATTTTAAAGGAGTTACAAGGGATACTTCAGAATATTTATATGATTGACTTAGCCACAGATTTGAAACTCCACCAAAAATTCCTACCAAAGATAGAATTAAAAAGTGATTGAAACTAGGCATTACCCAACCGAATGGCAAAGTCAAAAAACTTAGAAAAGTAATTGCAATAGAAAAGAAAAGAGAGATAAGCCAAACTGGCTCTGTTGTTGAAAGTTGTCTTAATGTTATTGCAACATAAGAAAGTCCTAAACAAAAAATTATTGGAAAAATATAATAGATATTTAAATTACTAATCCCTGGTTCTGTAATGATTAAAATGCCAATAAATCCAACTAACACTGCCAACCATCTGTAAATACCAACTTTTTCACTTAATAAGAATATTGAAAAAATAGTTGTAAATATTGGGGCTGCAAAAGATATACTTACTACTGTTGCTAAAGGTAATTTTCTCAGAGCAATAAAAATTGCAATTATAGCAATCAATCCAGCTATACATCTTAGAGAATGCAATCCTGGTCTTTTTGTTTTATAAAAATCGTGAAGTCTTTCTCTTGGAATAATAAAAAAATAAAAAATAATCCCAAAAAAACCTCTAAAAAATAAGACTTGTCCAACTGGATAATCGACTGACCACTTAACTATAACGTCCATTAACGAAAATCCAATAATGGACAGAAACATGTACAAAAATCCCAATTGATTTTTACTTAGCATATGAATAATTTGTAAATTAAACTAAATCTTTATCAATGGAAATAGCGGTTTTAGCACTTGGATGTTTTTGGGGACCTGAAATTAAATTCAGTAAAATAGACGGCATAATTAAAACAGAAGTTGGCTACTGTGGAGGTAATAGCTCTGTCACGACATATAAAGAGGTTTGTACTGGAAATACAAATCATGCTGAAGTTGTAAAACTAGATTTTGATGAAAAAATTATCACATACGAGAAAATTTTAAAAACATTTTTTCAAATTCATGATCCTACTACTTTAAATTCTCAAGGACCTGATTTTGGAACTCAATATAGAAGTGAGATATTTTATCTAAATGATAATCAAAAAATAATTGCTGAGAAAGTATTAAATGAAGTAAACGAACGTTTATCTGGAAAAGTTGTAACGAAAATATCTTTACTAAAAAACTATTGTCCTGCTGAGGAATACCATCAAAAATATTTAGAAAAGCGATAACATGTCTTTGGTTGAAACTGATTGGTTAGAAAAAAACCTTACTAAGGTGAAAATTATTGACTGCTCTTGGCATATGCCTCAAACACAAAGAAGCGGATTTGAGGAATATAAATCACTTCACATACCTGGCGCAATTTTTTTTGATATAGATGAAAATTCAAGAAAAGATACTGCCTTACCACATATGTTAGTTGACCAAATGAGTTGGGATAAAATTGTTTCAAATATGGGAATTAAAAAAAATGATGAAATAGTCATCTATGATAATTCAGATGTTATAAGCTCATGTCGTGGTTGGTTTAATTTTATCTATTACGGACATGATCCAAAATTAATAAATGTTTTAAATGGTGGTTTAAGGAAATGGCTTAAAGAAAAAAAGAAAGTAACTGATGAAATTTCAAATATAGATAAATCAGATTATAAAGGTAGTGAGAGAAAAGATCTTGTTAAGAGTAAACAAGCAATTGATCAAAATATAAACGAAAAAATATTCACATTAATTGATGCTCGAAGTAGAGAAAGATTTGAAGGTAAAATCCCAGAACCCAGAAAAGGTCTTAGAAGCGGATGTATAAAAAACTCTTTTTGTATACCGTTTAATGACTGTCTAAATGAAGATAAAACTTTTAAAAATAAAGATGACCTTAAAAAAATTTTTAAGACAAGTATTGAAAATTTAGAACAAAAAAAGATTGTTTTTTCATGTGGTTCAGGTGTTACAGCGTGTGTTTTGGCACTAGCTTATTCTTTAATTAATGATAAATATCTTCCTTGTATATACGATGGCTCTTGGGCCGAATACGGATTAATTAAAATTTAATATGAAAAGATCTACGAAAACAATTTCAATAATATTTGTGTTTTTTTTAATAATTACAATTGTGATTGTTGGAAGATCCATGATTGGCAATCATTTTAAAAAAAAATTCAGTAAGAGACCACCACCAGGAATAATTGTAACTGAGGTTATTGAAAAAGAATTCTCTGAACAAATAGAAACTTACGGTACAGCAATTTCTAAAAAATCAAAAACTTTCAAGATTAAAAAAGATGATCTTTTTGAGGATTTAAAACTTAAGAATTTTGTTAAAAAAGGAGATGTTTTAATTAAATTAAAAAGTGGGGATATATTGGCCCCATTTAATGGGGTTCTTGGCTACACAGGTTTAACTGAGGACATTCTTGTTTCAAATAACATATTTATCATTACGCTTGATGATAACTCAATAATTTACTCAGATATTAAAATTCCAGAAAGTTACTCTACATTTATAAAAAAAGGTCTTCCAGTCGAAGTTACCTTGTCTAGTTTTAAAGATAAAACTTTTTCAGGTGAAATAGATTTTGTTTCAAGCAGAATAAATGCTGACACCAGAAGTTTGTTATCAAGAATAAAAGTGAAAAACGAAAATTTAGAATTAATTTCAGGTTCACTTTTAGAGGTAAGAGTTAAATTTGATTTGAGAAATTCTTTAAGTGTACCTGACACAAGTGTGATGATAGAGGGCGATAAATCATATGTTTACAAAATTAATGCAGAAAATATTGCAAATAAAACTGAGGTAAAAACTGGCCTTAGAGGTGATAGTAACATTGAAATAATTTCAGGCTTAACTGCAGGTGATATAATTGTAGCTGAGGGTCTAAAAAAGGTAAGGCCTCGTGGAAAAATAAAACCTATTAATAAATAATGTTTATTACTGAATTAAGTATTAAAAGACCGACGGTATCTTGGGTTATGTCCCTAATACTAATCATATTTGGTTTATTTGTTTTTTGGAAATTGCCCGTTAGAGAATTGCCCGATGGAATTCAACCGCCTGTTGTTCAAGTTCAAGTAGACTACAAGTCTGCATCAGCCTCGATAGTAGATCAAGAAGTTACACAAGTTGTTGAGGATGTAATTGGTGGGGCTGAGGGAATAAAAAATATAGACTCGAAATCTGAAAATGGAAGAAGTACAATTAATGTCGAGTTTGATACGAGTATCGATCTAGATAATGCTGCGAATGATATAAGAGAAAGAGTTGCAAGAGTTGTGGATAACTTGCCAACAGAATCAGATCCACCGCAAATACTTAAACGAGCTGCTGGGTTCACAACAACAATGTGGCTGTCATTATCCTCATCTTCGTGGAGCGACCTTGAGTTAGGAGATTACGCGGAGAGATATCTTGTAGACCAATTTTCAAGTGTTAAAAATGTTGGAAGAATAAGGGTTGGTGGATTACGAGAATTAAGCATTAGAGTTTGGATTGATCCTATTAAACTTGCAGCTAATGATTTAACAATTAAAGAAGTTGAATTTGCAATTCGTGGAGAGAATGTAAGTTTGCCTGCAGGAACATTAGAAGCAGATAATATCGACTTAACACTAAATCTAGATAAATCATACAACGATATTGACACCATTAAACAAATACCCATCAAAAAAACTAGTAATCGTGTAATTATGTTATCAGACGTTGCAAACATTGAATTCGGCCCAGTATCAGAGAAAACTCTTTTCAAAGCTCAAACTAAAGATCAAATAAATTTGAAAACTGTAGGAATAGGAATCTATGCAAGAAGTGGTGCTTCAACAGTAGAACTTTCAAATAATATCAAAAAAAAAATTATTGAAGTAAAAAAATCTTTACCAGAAGAATTGGATTTAAGGGTTTCGTTCAATAGAGCTAACTATGTTGAGGCTGCAATTGAAGAAGTATATAAAACTTTGGTCATTGCGTTTATCTTAGTTGTATTGATAATTTATTTATTTTTAGGGAATTTAAAGGCAGTCATCGTACCTGCTATTGCACTACCCGTGAGTTTAATAGCATCCTTTTTAGGCTTATACATATTTGATCTTTCTATTAATATTTTTGTCCTTTTAAGTTTTATTTTAGCCATTGGTATAATCACAGACGACTCAGTAATTATGACAGATGCAATATACAGAAGAATAGAGAATGGTGAGACCCCACTCGTTGCAGCTTATAAAGGCTCTAAACAAATTTCTTTTGCTATCGTTGCTACCACACTAATTTTAGTAGCAGTTTTCTTACCGTTAATATTTATTGAGGGAATTTCTGGAACATTATTTAGAGAAACAGCGATTGCATTATCTTTTTCAATTGTAGTTTCTTCTTTTGTTGCATTAACTTTGTCACCAATGCTTGCAAGTAAATTTTTATACAAAAAAAAATCAAAAAAAATTTTTATTCAAAAATTTGAAAAGATTTTTTTCAACTTCGCAAAATTTTATGAGGAAACTTTAGTTAATGTTATTCATAAAACTAAAAGTGTAAGTTTTTTTATTGTTTTTATAATAATTGCTTCAGTGCTTTTATTTAGTTTCTCAAAAAAAGAACTTTTGCCTATGGAGGATCGGGGAGCATATCTAATAATTGGCTCAACTGATGAAGGAAGTTCATTTGAATATACTCAAGAACAAGCCCAAAAAGTAGAGGCAAGACTTATTCCTTTGCTGCAAGCTAAGGATAGTCCGTATTCAAGATTTATAATGCGTGTTCCAGGATTTGGAAATTCAGCTAATTCATATAATAGTTTTATAATAATTGCTCTTCTTGATGATTGGAAAAATCGTAAAAAAGGTCAACAAGTTGTTCTTAGAGAAGCGATTGGGAAAATAGTAAGTTTACCCCAAGCCCTAGCTTTTCCTATATCTCCTCAATCAATTAGAGTATCAAATTACAACAAACCAGTCCAAATGGTCATTTATGGAAACACTTACGAAGAACTTGAGGCGATACAAAAAAAAGTAATACGAAAACTCAGATCTAATAAAAATCTCTCAAGAATTGAATCTGATTACAATCGAAACAAACCAGAGGTAAAATTAATAATAAATAAAAATAAAGCCAAAGATTTAGGTGTGTCAACTAAATCAATTGGTGAAACACTTGAAACACTTTATGGGGGTAAAAAAATAACAACCTTTAATAAATTAGGCAAAGAATATCCAATAATTGTTCAACAATATTTATCTGATCGACGAAATAAAGAAGGTGTTTCAAAAATATTTGTTCGCTCTGAAACAAATGGAAAATTAATATCTTTAGCAAATCTTGTTAGTTTTAAGGAAGAAGGTTCAGCAAAAGAACTTGCTAGATATAATAGACAGCGGGCTGTAACAATTTCTGCAAATATTAGTGAGGGGTATACATTAACAGAAGCAATCAAATACTTCGAAAATGTGATGGTTGATTTAGCACCGGAAAACCAAATTACTTGGAAAGGAAAATCAGAGGAAATTAAAGAAACAAGTAATGAATTATTTATAATTTTTGCTTTAGCTTTACTAACTGCTTATTTGGTTATGGCTGCAACATTCAACTCATTCGTTCATCCATTTGTTATAATCTTAACTGTGCCTTTGGCTATTTTTGGAGGATTAGTATTTATTTTATTTTTAAATAGCTCAGTAAATATTTTTTCTCAAATTGCACTAATTATACTAATAGGTATCTCAACTAAGAATAGTATTTTAATTGTAGATTACGCAAACCAAATTAGATCTAGTGGAAAAACTATTGAATTAGCTGTTAAAGAAGCGTGTGCTGTTCGGTTTAGACCAATTATAATGACATCACTGAGTACGATGATTGCAATGATGCCTTTAGTGATTGGAAATTTTGGCCCTGGTGCAGGAGAGGGTTCAAGATTAGCAGTTGGTTCTACAATATTAGGAGGAATGATTATTTCGACTTTCTTTACTTTATATGTCACTCCTTCAATGTATCTTGCATTAGCAAAAAATACTAAAAGGATTGATATAGTTGACTTAGAACTAAAAAAAGAATTGTCTAAAAAATAATATATTTTTTTCTATTTAATTTACTTTTACATTTCAATAATTGATTTTTGTATTTATTAGATTGTCTCTCAACTTTTTTGGCTAGTCCAATTACTTTTTTATTTTTTTTATAATTTTTATAATTCCCCCATCCTTCGTGATATGCAAGATACTGTTTGAAAGCATCTTTCTTTGATATCTTTAAAATATTTTCTGATTTATTTGTATACCATCCAATGAAGTCAACACTGTCTTTAAATCTTGCTCTTGTTGCTAGTTTATTACCAGTTTCTCTTTTATATTGCTCCCAAGTTCCTTTGACTGCTTGCGAATAACCAAAAGAACTAGAAGGACGTTTATAAGGTATGACTTTAAAAATTTTTTGTCTTGCCGGTTTAGCAAGCCAATCAAAATCAGACTCCATTTTTATTATTGCTAATTGAATATAGATTGGTGTGCCCCACTTTTGCTCAACTTTTTTTGTATGCTTATACCATAAATATCTTTCA
>CACCFV010000004.1 GCA_902544985.1 uncultured Pelagibacteraceae bacterium | reverse complement strand
AGTTTAAAAACTGTAAAAAATTTAATGTGCTGATTGTTAAACCTAGTTTTGGATGTTCAACAAAAGAGATATTTTCAGGTGTTAAAAAATTCACAAAACCAAGATTTAATAAATTTTCTAAGAAAATGTTTAACTTTGAGAATTTGAAAAAACTCAATAATTCTCTTGAGGCAATTTCTTTATCAAAGTTTCCAAAATTAAAAAATATCAAACATTTTCTCGAAAAATCTTCAAATAAGAGTTTTGTAAGAATGACAGGATCAGGTTCAGCAATTGTCGCATATTTTAAATCTAAAAAATTATGCGATGATGTAAAAAAAAAATTTAGTAGAAAATATAAAAATTGCTGGTGTAAAGTTGCAAAAACTATATAAATTCTTTTTTTTGTGTTATACGAAATTAGATTGGGGCGTAGCCAAGCGGTAAGGCACGGGTTTTTGGTACCTGCATCCTAGGTTCGAATCCTAGCGCCCCAGCCAAATATGAAAAACTTTTTTAATAAAATTTTCTCGAGCTCAAAAAACCTTTACTCATTTAAGAATAATATCAAAAAGCTATCAATAACAACGCCTGTGAAAAAAATTTTTGAGTCTATTAATTCTCACACATCTGAAAGTGAGATTAGGTATGTTGGAGGTTGTTTGAGAAAAATATTGAATAATGAGAAAGTTGATGACATAGATTTAGCAACAAATTTAAATCCGATAGAAGTTTCCGAAATCTTAAAAAAAAATAAAATAAATTTTTATGAGTCAGGAATTGAGCATGGAACAATTACAGCAATTCTAGATGATCATAAGTTTGAGATAACATCTCTAAGAGAAGATATTTTTACAGATGGTAGACACGCAAAAGTAAAATTCTCAAAAGATTGGAAAAAAGATGCTGCGAGAAGGGATTTCACTATTAATTCTATTTATGCTGATTTAGACGGAAATATATTCGATCCTCATAATGGAAAAAAAGATATTGAAATGGGGCAGGTTAACTTTATTGGAAACCCCGAAAAAAGAATTAAAGAAGATTACTTAAGGATATTAAGATACTTAAGATTTTTTTTAAATTACTCAAAACAACCTCACAAAGAAGAAATAATTAAAACAATAAAAATCAATATAAGTGGTATTTCCATAATATCTAAAGAGAGATTATTAGATGAGTTAAAAAAATTATTAAAATCAAATCAATTAGAAAAATTATCAAAAGATAAATTCAGCATCGAATTAATATTACTGATTTTCCCAGAGCTAAAGAATATCAAAAGCGTTATTAATTCAATCAAAGTTAAGAAAGAATTTTTTGTTGACTTGGATTTTATATTTATTTTATTTTCAATGATAATAGATGGAACAGATAATTTGGAATATTTCTTATACAAATATAATATTTCAAAAAAAGATCAAAAAAGAGCTTATGCTATTAATAATTTTTATAATGAAAGGGAAGGGACAAAAACTTTAAATGAAGCCAACTTAAATAAAGTTTTATATTATGATGGCAAACAAGCAGTGTTAGATATTTTAAATTTTAAAATTATAAAATCAAAGAAATTAGATAAGAAAATGTTAAGTTTATTAGAACTTTATAAAAATAAGATTACACCAAGTTTGCCTGTTGGAGCTGATTTATTAATGACAAGATACAAAATACCAGAGGGAAGACAATTGGGAAGTATGCTTAAATTAATTGAGGAAGAGTGGGTAAGAAATAATTTTGAAATTACTGAAAAACAAATCGATAATATTGTTAAAGGTTAAAGATATTTGACGTCTTTAATTTCAAAGTTTTTTACTCCAGCGGGAGTATTTATCTCCACAAGATCTTTTTTATTTTTTCCAATAAGACCCTTACCTATTGGTGATTGAAAATATAATAATTTTTTTTTTAAGTCTGCCTCATCTCTTCCAACTATTTTGTAATCTATCTTTTCACCAGTATCTAAATTTTCTAGAAATACAGTGGCACCAAAAATCACTTTGCCATCATTATTAATTTTAGTAACATCAATAACATTTGCTCTTGCTATAATATCATTTATTTCTGTTATTCTGCCTTCGTTGTGAGACTGTTCCTCTTTTGCTGCATGATACTCAGCATTTTCTTTTAAGTCTCCGTGAGATCTTGCTTCAGCAATTGCAGCAACTATTTCAGGTCTTTTTTTTTCTTTTAAAAAAATTAGTTCTTCTTTCAATTTATTTAATCCATTTAGAGTAATTGGTTCTTTATCCATTTTATTTCCATTTTGCATGAGGAGGTAATGACATTAATATTCCCTCAACATTACCACCTGTTTGTAATCCAAATTTTGTGCCTCTGTCATACAGTAAATTAAATTCTGCATATCTTCCTCTTTTAATATATTGATTTTCTTTATCTTTAGAAGTCCATTTTTTTTTAATTTTTTTACTTATAATTTTCTGAAAAATAGACTCAAAAGTAACACCAACATCTCTGACAAATTTAAAATTTTTTTCAAAATTATCTTTTTTATAATCAAAAAAAATACCACCTATTCCACGAGGTTCTTTTCTATGAGGTAGATAAAAATATTCATCACACCACTTTTTATATTTATTATAATAATTTTTGTCATGTCGATTACACATATCCCTAAGTATTTTATGAAACACCTCTTTTTCTTTGTTATCTTTTTTTGAAGGCGTAACATCAATACCTCCACCGAACCAATCAAAAGTCGTACAAATATATCTGGTGTTAAAATGCATCGCGGGAATTAAAGGGTTTTTCATATGCATTACTACAGATATACCCGATGCCCAGAACCTAGGATCTTTTTGAGCACCTGGTATATTTTGTTGAAATTTTTTTGGAAATTTTCCATAAACTTTTGAAAAATTAACACCCACTTTATCAAAAACTTTTCCATCTTTTAAAATTCTATATTCACCACCACCTTCATCTTTTTTTAAATTTCTTCTCCATGTGGTCGACTTGAAACTGATCTTGTTTTTTTCAAAATCACCAATAGTTTTACAAAACATCTCCTGCAAAGATTTAAACCAATTACTTGTTAATTTTTGTTTTATTTCTAGATCCATTTAAATTAATTCATTTTGTTTTAAGCACTCAGCCAATACTATTGCAACAGAAGAGGAAATATTAAGAGAACGCTTATTATTTTTCATTGGAATTTTTAACCTATTATTTATCTTTTTATGCACATATTCAGGCACTCCTGCACTTTCTCTTCCAAATAAAATTGTATCATTTTTTTTAAACTTAAATTGTGTATATGAGCTAGAGGCTTTTGTAGTCATAAGTATAATTCTTTGATTCTGTTTTTCATCAAAAAATTGATCAGAGCTTTTATAATATCTAATCTCTTTTTCATCCATATAATCCATCACAACTCTTTTAAATCTCTTATCGTTTAATAAAAATCCACAAGGCTCTATTATTTCTAATTTCGCGCCCAAACAGGCGCAAGTTCTTATGATCGCAGCAGTATTTTGAGGGATATCAGGTTCAAATAGTGCAATTTTTAGCCCATCATTAATTAGATTATGTGTCATTCTATCAGTAGAAAAATAATACTTTTTTATTATATGTAATCATATATTAACTACCTAAATCAACATATAGAATTATAAGAACCTATAAACAGTGGAAAAGAAAACTAAAAGAAGAGATTTTTTATTTACAGCTACATATGCGGTTGGAGCAGTTGGGGCGGGTGCAGTGATTTGGCCTATGATTGATCAAATGAACCCAGATGCTTCAGTAAAAGCGTTAGCGAGCACTGAGGTTGATGTGAGCGCAATCAATCCAGGAAAAACCATAACTGTGTTATGGAGAGGAAAGCCAGTTTTTATTAGAAGGAGAACTTCAGAGGAAATAGCTGAAGCTAGATCTGTCAAGTTGGAAGATTTAAAGCATCCTGAAAAAGATGAAGATCGTGCAAAAAATCCAGAGTGGCTTGTTATGCTTGGAGTATGCACGCACTTAGGTTGTGTGCCTTTGGATCAAAAAGGTGATTACAATGGATGGTTCTGCCCATGTCATGGTTCTCATTATGATACTTCTGGAAGAATTAGAAAAGGTCCAGCTCCAACAAATATGGAAATTCCAGAATACAAATTTGTTGATGCTAACATAATTAAGATTGGATAATTTTTTATGAGTGAACACGAATACACACCAAAATCAAAAGTTGGAAAATGGTTTAACGACAGGTTACCTCTTTTAACTTTGGCAAACCATTTAACTGATTATCCAACACCAAAAAATTTAAATTATTGGTGGACTTTTGGTGGAATTCTTACCTTTTGTTTAATTACTCAAATTGTAACCGGATTAGTTTTAGCAATGCACTATATTGCACATGCTGATATGGCGTTCCAAAGTGTCGAACATATAATGAGAGATGTGAATTATGGATGGTTAATAAGGTATATACATGCAAATGGTGCTTCAATGTTTTTCTTAGCAGTTTACATTCACATATTTAGATCTTTGTTTTACGGCTCATATAAATCGCCTAGAGAAATTATATGGATTATTGGTATAATCATTTATCTTCTCATGATGGCAGCTGCTTTCTTAGGCTATGTTTTGCCATGGGGACAAATGAGTTTTTGGGGAGCTACAGTTATTACAAATTTATTTAGTGCAATTCCTTTAGTAGGTGAGGGAATAGTCACATGGTTATGGGGAGGATATTCAGTAGATAACCCAACACTTACAAGATTTTTCACTCTACACTACTTAATTCCCTTTTTAATTTTAGGTTTAGTTGTTTTACATATTTGGGCTCTTCACGTGCCTGGAAATAATAATCCTATTGGTATTGATATAAAAAAACCATCAAAAGACACAGTTCCATTTCATCCTTACATAGTTATCAAGGATGGTTTTGCATTGTTGATGTTTATGATTGTTTTCGCTTTTTTTGTTTTCTATACACCAAATATTTTAGGTCATGCTGATAATTATATTGAAGCAAATCCTCTTGTAACACCAGCTCATATTGTTCCTGAATGGTATCTGTTACCTTTTTATGCAATTCTGAGATCAGTCCCAGATAAACTTCTAGGTGTTATAGCGATGTTGTCTGCTATTTTGATATTAGCTGCACTTCCTTGGTTAGATACTTCAAAAATTAGATCCGCAGTCTTTAGACCTTTATATAAGCAGTTTTATTGGATCTTAGTGGCTGACGTTTTAATTTTAGGATATGTCGGAGCTATGCCAGCTGAGGGCATTTACTTATTAATTGCTAGGATTGCAACAGCATATTACTTCCTTCATTTTTTAGTTATACTGCCAGTTTTAGGATTCAAAGAGAGGACCACACCTGTTCCTTTGAGTATTACCGAACCAATTTTGGGTGGATCACCTAATCTTGCAGCGGTGAAAAAAAAGGATAGTTTTAAAGATCAGTGAAAAATTTTTTTAGAATATCGATTTTAATAGCATTATTTTTTGGATTTCAATTTAACTCTAATGCAGCTGAGAAAGTTGAATATTTAAAAACTGATTGGAGTTTTAAGGGTCCCTTCGGAAAGTTTGACAGAGCTGCACTTCAAAGGGGATATCAAGTTTATCAAGAAGTTTGTTCTTCTTGCCATTCTATGAAATATCTAAGTTATAGAAATTTAGTGGAAGAGGGTGGGCCTGAATTTTCAGTGGAACAAGCAAAAGCCATTGCAGCATCTTTCGAGGTAAAAGATGGACCAAATGCAGATGGTGAAATGTTTATGAGACCTGGAAGATTGTCGGATAAATTTGTGATGCCTTACGAAAATGAAAAAGCTGCTCAAGCTGCAAACGGTGGAGCATACCCTCCCGATATGACTGTTTTAGTAAAAGCGAGAGGCGGTGGAGTTGATTATATCTATTCACTCCTTCAAGGATATGAAGATCCACCAGCTGGGGTGACTTTAGATGATGGTGTTTACTATAATAAATACATGTATGGAAATAAGATTAAAATGTCCAATCAACTTTCTGATGGTTTAGTAGAATACTCAGATGGTACTAATGCTTCCATAGAACAAATGGCAAAAGATGTTACAACTTTTTTAATGTGGACCGCAGAACCTCATTTAGAAACACGTCATAAAATGGGTTTTAAAGCAATAGTTTATTTAATTATATTAACAGTTCTAGTTTATTTCAGTATGAAAAGAATCTGGTCACGTATTGAAACGAAAGTTTAAAACGTCACCGTCTTTAACAATATAGTCTTTACCTTCTAGTCTCATTTTTCCATTTGTTTTAGAATTTACCCATCCATCATTTTCAACAAAATCATTATAAGAAATAGTCTCAGCTCTAATAAATCCTTTTTCAAAATCAGTATGTATTTCACCTGCAGCTTTTGGAGCTAAACAATTTTTCTGAATAGTCCAGGCTCTTGTTTCCTCAGGGCCTGAGGTAAAAAAAGTGTCTAATTCTAAAATCTTATAACCTTTTTGTATCAACATATCCAAGCCAGTGTCCTTTAAACCAATCATTTCCATGTAGTTTTTTCTTTCTTCACTATCTAACTCATTGATTTGATTTTCAATATCAGCCGATACAATCAAAGTGTTTTCTAATCCAAATTTTTCTAAGAATGACTTAGTGTAACCGTTTCCCTTTTGGACACTTTTCTCATCAACATTACAAACAAATATTTTGGGCTTTAAAGACAATAAACCACTTAAATTTAGTTGTTTTTTGCTAAACTCTGATTTTAAATTTGCTAAATCTTGATCATTATTAATTAAGTCTAAACAACTTTGAAGAATTTTAATTTGATCCTCATCGATATTTTTTTTGTTATTTTTCTCAAGTCTTTTTTGAATGGACTCTAAATCTGCAAGCTTCATTTCTGTCTCAATTATTTCAAGATCTCTAACAGGGTCAACTGTAGGATTTACATTTTGAATATCACTAGAGTCAAAACATCTAATCATATGTATTACAGCGTCTACTTCTCTGATATGAGATAAAAATTTATTTCCCAAACCTTCACCTTTAGATGCACCCTTTACAAGACCAGCTATGTCAACAAAAGAAATAGTAGTAGGTATAATTTTTTTTGATTTAGAAATTTTGGCTAAATTTTCTAATCGATAGTCAGGCACAGTAACTACACCAATATTTGGATCAATTGTACAGAACGGAAAGTTAGCTGCTTGAGCTTTATTTGAATTGGTTAATGCATTGAAGAGAGTAGATTTACCTACATTTGGCAAACCAACGATCCCACACTTGAAACTCATTATTTATTATTTACTGTGCTAGAAAAAAGTTCTAATTTTTTTTCAACAAGAAAAGAAATTGAGTCATTTATATGGTTTGATATTTTTTCAATACCTAGTGACTCATCTTCATCAAAATTTTGTAAAACATAATCTGCAACCTCGATGTTTCCTTTGGGTTTGCCAATACCTATTCTAACTCTAGAATAATCTTTGCCGATAAACTTATCAATCGAGGCAATTCCATTGTGTCCTGCGCTTGATCCTCCAAATTTAGCTTTAATTTTTCCAAATTCCACATCTAGATCATCATGAAAAACTATTACATCTTGAGCATCAATTTTAAAATATTCAATAAGCTCTCTAATACAAATTCCTGAATTATTCATAAAGGTCAAAGGTTTGATAGCATAAACTTTAACATTCTCTATATTGCCAGTGGTTAATAGGCCTTTAAATTTTGGTTTTTGTTTTGATAAACTAAATTTTTTGTTTATTGCGTCTATAATTTTAAATCCAACATTATGTCGATTATTTTCGCTGTCTGGTGTTGGATTACCCAATCCTACAAATAAAAGCATGATCTATTTATTAATTTTCAATTTAGTTGATTATTTTTTTTCTTCAGGAGGTTTTTTGTCAGCAGGTTTTTTATCATCACCTTCTTTTTTATCTCCTTTATCACCCTCAGGAGCAGTTTTATCCCCATCGGCCGCTGCAGCAGTTGCACCTTCTGCACCTTCTTCACCCTCTGCACCTTCTGCTTCAGCAGGTTTTTCAGGTTCTTTCATAACTGTTGGAGCTGCTAATGTTGCTATTACAAAATCTCTTCCTTGAATCGTTGGAACAACATCTGGATCTAATTTAACTGAGGAAATTTTAAAACTTTCACCAATATCAACACCCTCTAGATCTATTGTTAAATTTTCAGGTATTTTTTCACTTGGACATTTTAATTCAACTTTTCTTCTTACAATGTTTAGCACCCCACCTTTTTTAAGACCGGGAGATTTTTCGTGATTAATAAAATTTACTGGAATTTCTATTTTTATTTTTACACCTGGTAGCACTCTTAAAAAATCTACATGAATTGGTTCATCAGTTAAAATATGATATTTTATTTCTCTTGGTAATACATTTTGATTACTACCATCTACCTTCAGAGTAATTATGTTTGAGAAGAAATTTTCTTTTTCAATAAAAGTTTTAAGTAATTTTTTAGAAATAGATATCTTTTGATTTTTATCTTTACCACCGTAGATGATAGCTGGAATATTTCCACTATTTCTTATAGCGTTTAACTGTCCTTTAGTAGTATTGTCTCTAATGTTTGCTTCTATTGAATTCATAAAACAGAGCTTTTTAACTCATGTTTATAAATAATCAAGGAATTTATTTAAATAAATCTGATACAGATGTTGAATTTGAAATTCTCTTTATTGCTTCGCCCATTAGACCCGATATTGGCAAAACCTCTATATTTTTGACATTTTTAGTTTTATGAACATTGTCTATTGTATCGGTTATTACTAAATTTTTAATTACTGAGTTTTTAATTTTTTTAATTGCATCTCCACTTAAAACTCCATGAGTAATATAAACGTAAACATCTTTTGCTCCACGAGATTTTAAAGCTTTTGCTGCATTAACAATTGTACCACCTGAGTCAATTATATCATCAACTATAATACAGGTTTGACCTTTTACATCACCGATGACGTTCATAACTTCTGATTGTCCAGGTTTAGGTCTTCTCTTGTCAACAATAGCTAGTCCTACATTTAAAAGTTTTCCAAGCGCTCTAGCTCTCTCTGTTCCTCCCACATCAGGTGCAACACAAATAATTTTTTTACTTTTAATTTTCTTTCTAGCGTGTCTTGCAAATATTGGAGTTGAAAATAAGTTATCAACAGGAATATCAAAGAAACCTTGAATTTGACCTGCATGCAAATCTACTGTTACCACTCTATCAGCACCTGCTTTAGTTATTAAATTTGAAACAAGTTTTGCAGATATGGAAGTTCTTGGAACAACTTTTCTATCTTGCCTTGCATATCCAAAATACGGTATTACCGCTGTTATATTTTTCGCAGACGACCTCTTAAGAGCATCAATACATAACAATAATTCCATTAAATTATCATTTGCTGGAGAAGAGATAGATTGAACAATAAAAATACTGTTTCCTCTTATATTTTCATTTATCTCAGTATAAATTTCACCATCAGCAAATTTTCTAATACTTGAATTTACAAGTTTTGTTTTTAAGTATTTAGCAATGTTTTTACTTAAAACTTTATTGCTGTTTCCAGTTAATAATTTCATTGAAAAACTCTAATTAATCATAATTAATGAAATATTTCTACCATAATCATCATGATTTAAATGCAAAGACCTTCTTGCACTAAAAAAATTATTTTTTTTGGGAAAAGTATCAATATTTATTGTCTCTAAATTTGTGATTTTCATTAATTTGAGTTGTAATTTAACATATTTTGATAAATCAAAATAAATTAAGTTTTTTCTTTTTTTAAAAAAAACTTTATTTCTTTTATCTTTTTTTAGGAATTTTCTTATAAAATCTTCTTTTACGTTATAGCTTTTTTGAGCAATACAAGGACCTATAACGGCAATTATATTCTTTTTTTCACAGCCCTTTTTAATCATGAAATTTATTACTTTTGAAATAATTCCTTTATATGCACCTTTCCATCCAGCATGAATAGCAGCTACCATTTTTTTTTGTTTATCATAAATTAATATTGGCACACAATCAGCTGTAAGAATTCCAATTGGCAATTTTGGAATGTCAGTAATTACAGCATCTGCTCTCTTTTTTTTTAGGTTCTTAGAATATTTATTGATGAAAACAAATTTATCACTATGTATTTGATGGAGTAAAAAAATATTTTTTGAATTTTTATCGATTTTTTTTTTTACAATTTTTAAATTTTTGATAACTTTTGTTTTGTAGTCCTTAGAGCCTGGTCCACAATTTAAGCTTTTATAAATACCTGTCGAGCACCCGCCTTTATTATTAAAAAACCCGTGTTTGATTTCTTTTAGTTTAGATAATTTTTTTGAAACTATCAATTAAACCCCAATTTATATTTGTTATTTTTCTTTTTAATAAACATTACCTTAAATAAATTCCCCATTTCTTTCTCATCTATTAGTCTTTTTAATCTATAATAAATATCTGCTTTTTTTGAAAAGCTTTGATTTTGTGAAATTATTTCAGCTCTATTTTTTATTCCTAATTTTACTAAAAAGCTTCCTTGAGTTGTTATTAAATCTTTTAAGCCACCCAATTGATCAATTATTTTCTTAAAAAGGTAAAAATTAATATTATGGGTAATATCTGATTTCCCAATATTTTCTAAAACATTGCTGTGTTTATGATTTGCAATTGATTTAAGAGTATTTTTCATCTTTTTTTCAATATACCCGTAATCTATTATTAGAAGACCACCACTATTTTTTTTAATTATATCACTGATTTTTTTTAAATAACTTACTCCAACCAATGAGTATTCAATAAATTTTTGATTTTTTGAAATATTATAACCAATTTTTTTCTCAAATTTTCTCATATTAAAACTTTTTTCATTAAAAAATGCTTTTTTTTTATTTTTGAAAACGACATATCTTTCAAACCAAATATCACTTTTTTTAATAAATTGTTTTATTGCCATTGCGTCAAAAAATTCATTAGCGATAAAAATTGTTGGAAGTTTTTTTATTTCTTTCAGATCGGTAATCCAAATTATTTTATCTTTAGCTAATTTATTTTTTTGAATTTTTTTTAATTTTAAACTTTTTTCATGAATTAAAATATTACATGAGTCAAAAAATACTGGGAACTTTTTAAAAGTTTCAAGTAAAATTTTCATCATTTCACCATTTCCCGCACCAAGTTCTACCAAATTAATTTTTTTTGGATTTCCTAAATTTTCCCAAAACCCTAAAATCCAAATAGCTATCATCTCAGAAAACATTCTAGAAATATTTGGCGCAGTTATAAAATCACCCTTTCGTCCGAAAGGACTTTTTTGCATATAATATCCTTTTTTTCTATCATACAGAGCAAAATTGATAAATTTATCTAAAGAGACTTCAAAATTATTTTTGATGATCATATTTTTTAAAAGTCAAATAAGAACCAAATATAAAAAATACTAAACATAAAATTTGTCCCATACTCAAGTTAAACAAGACATAACCCAATTGTTCATCTGGAATTCTTAAAAACTCTATTAGAAATCTGAATGTAGAGTAAAATATCAAAAATATTCCAGATATGAAACCAGGTTTTTTAGCTGATGATCTTTTATGAAAATATATCAATATAAAAAACAATAACAGTCCCTCAAAAAAAGCTTCATAAAGTTGAGATGGATGACGATATATTCCATCAATTTTTTCAAATTTAACTCCCCATGGTAAGGCAGTTTCTTTCCCATAAAGCTCCGAATTAATAAAATTTGCAATACGCCCAAAAAAGATTCCTACAGGAGCAACTAAAGAGACAACATCAAGATAATTATATAAATTATGACTATTCTTTTTTGCAAACCATATACTCATCACAATTACACCCAATAGCCCACCATGGAATGACATACCCCCATTCCAAATTTTAAAAATTTCAACAGGGTTTACTAAATAGTAATCAAAATTATAAAAAATTACGTAACCTAATCTGCCACCAATTATAATACCCAAGATTACAAAAGTAATATAATCGTCGAATTTTTCTTTTAAGCTATCGTCTTTTATAAAAATTTTTTTTGCTAAAACCCATCCAGCAAGAATTCCAAATATATATGATAAAGAATACCACCTAAACTCCAAAGAAAACAAACTAAATGCAACTGGGTCAAAATTATTAATGAACATTTTTAATTATAATAATAGAGTAAAGATATATTAACTTTTTTAATAAATATATGAAAAATTCAAAATTCGTATTTGATAAATTTACTAAACTTTTAGAACAAGGATTAGTATCATCCAGAGACTTAAAAAATGAGATAGTAAACATTTTAAAATCAAAAAGAGATGAAATTGTATTTAAAATGAAATTAACGAGTAAGGATGAGTTTGATATTCTTTCCAAAAGAGTCGAAAATTTGGAGAAAAAACTTGAAAAAAAACAGGTTTTGAAAAAAAAAATTAAACGGGTAAAAAAATCTTAACTTCAAGTCCGTTCAAATTAGATTTATTTAGTTTTATATTACCACCGTGAGAACGGACGATATCAGATGCTATTGATAGACCAAGACCCACACTAGATTTAGAGTCTGCTCTTCCTTTGTCTATTTTGTAGAAAGGTTTAAATACATTATCGTATTCACTATCTGGTATTCCTGGACCATCATCCTCAACTTTTATTACTAAGTTTGTTTTATTTTTTATAAGTCCAATATTTATTTTGTTTCCGTATTTAATGGAATTTTCTATAAGATTATTCAGACATCTTTTAATTAAATTTTTTCGCCCATTTATATAAACTCTTGGTGATATTTCTTTTGTAATATTTTCGTTATTATATTTAATTATAATTTCATCAATTAAATCACTAAGATTAAAAAGTTCATCTTTTTCAATAAATGAAGAGCTTGTAAACTGTAAATACTCATTAAGCATTTTTTCCATTTCATTTATGTCCTCAGTTAACTTACCAGCTAAGGATTTATCTTTTATAAACTCAGTTTGTAATTTCATCCTTGTCAAAGGTGTTCTTAAATCATGACTAATCCCAGATAGCATTTCAGATCTTTGATTTAAATGTCTCATTATTCTTTTTCTCATTCTATCAAATTCATAGCCAGCCTGGCGTATCTCAGCAGCACCTGAGGGCTTGAATTCATCAACATTTTCCCCCCTTCCAAATTTTTCAGCAGCTTTAGCTAAAGCTGTTATTGGTCTTGTTTGATTTTTTAAAAATATTAGTGAAATAATGACAACGATAAATGCTGGAACGGTTATCCATAATCCAAACAATCTTGCAGATGTACTTGTTAGTCTATCTTTAGGTACGATGAATTTGAAATATCCATTTTGATATTTTATTCTTAGATCAACCAACTCTTTATAGCTTGTTGTATCAAACCAAAATATTTCTAATGCAAACCTAGATTTTAATTCTCTCCTCAGTGTTCTATCAATTGGACTAAACCATCTTTCATTATAAGAAAAATTAAAATCATCATCTTCAATAAATTCAACATTTAAATCTTGATATAATGAAAAAATATTTATGATGTCATCTTTTTCATAATTATCATTATTGTAAACTTCAATAAATGTTTGAATTTCACTAACTAATGCTCGTGTCATTCCCTTATTGGTTTTTATCCAAAGACTATCAAAAAAAACTATTGTAATTGTTAATTGAATTAAAATTACTGGGATAGCAACTATTAGCAAAGCCCTGTAAAACAATCTTTTCGGCAATAGATTTTTTATAAATTTATTCAATCCATAAAACATAGCCTGCTCCTCTTATAGTCTGAAGAAATTTTGGATTTTTTGGGTCTATTTCGATTTTTTTCCTCAATCTAGTTATGATAACATCAATTGATCTTTCTTTATCTAAGTCAATTAATTTACCAATTTCTTCCCTTTCAAAAACTTTTCCTGGGTTGTTAATCATTTTTTCTAATATTATTTTTTCAGTGTTATTAATTTTAAATTCTGAATTACCATGAAAAATTATTTGCTTACTTAAATCTATTTTAACATTTTCAAATTTTATTATTTTTTTTGAATCATTTTTTTTTGTTTTGTTAATAATGTTTCTAATTCTTAGATCGAGTTCCTTGGGTTCGAAGGGTTTAGGCAAATAATCATCTGCACCCATTTCTAACCCCTCTATTCTTTCATTCGGTTCACCTTTAGCAGTTAATAGTAGAACTGGAGTATCAATAAATTCTTTATGTTCTTTTAGAAAATCAAGCCCACTTTTTCCAGGCATCATGATATCTAGGATTATTAAATCAAACTTAATAACCTTTATTTTTTCAGATGCATTTTCTGCGTTATCAGCTGTGGTCACTAAATATTTTTTTTCATTCAAATATTTTTTAACTAAAGATCTAATCCCCTCATCATCATCAACCACCAAAATATGAGCAAGAAAACTATCCATTAATTATTCTTTTTAAAACTTCATCAAAATTAAGAACCTCTTGAGAGCTTGAGTTAAGTAATGCATTATAAATTCTTTTTTTTTGTATTTCAAAAATCTCTTTAAAAATTTTTTTTCCTTTTTCATTTAGAAAGATGTGTTTAATTCTTGTGTCAGTCTCGTCTTTATTAAAAAAAACCATTTCAAGGTTGATCAAATCTTTTAAAACTCTATTTAGGCTTTGTTTAGATACTTTAAGTTTCTTCATAAGCTCTGAGATTGATATTCCCTCATACATAGATATTAAATGAATAGTTTTTTGATGAGCTAAGCCAATTTGATATTTATTGAGAATTTTTTTTGAGTCTGAAAAAGTTTCTCTATAACTTATAAATAATTTTTCAATTAAATGTTTTAATTGTTCATCTTTTAAATATAAAAGCTCTTTCATCACAGGTAAGTTATATTGACATATTATATATACATAGATATTTTTCAGTAATAATTTTATATTTCATACATGATACCTTACGATAAAAGATCTGGTAAAATATGGTACAACGGCGAATTAGTTGATTGGTCAAATGTTAAAGTGCATGTTTTGAGCCATGGATTACACTACGCTAGTTGTGTTTTTGAGGGAGAGAGAGTTTATGATGGTTCAATCTTCAAATTAGAGGAACATACTTCAAGATTTTTTCATTCAGCAAGACGAATGGGTTTTGAAATTCCTTACACGGAAACGGAAATAAACGCTGCTTCAAATACTATAATTAAAAACCAAAAAGTTGAAAATGGTTACGTAAGACCAGTTGCCTGGAGAGGTAGTGAAATGATGGCGATCTCAGCTCAACAAACAAAAATTCATGTTGCAATAGCAACATGGGAATGGGGGTCCTATTTTGATCCAAAATTAAAAGTTGAGGGGATTAGATTAAATATTTCTAATTGGAGAAGACCGGCTCCTAATACAATACCATGGGACACAAAAGCCTCAGGTCTTTACATGATATGCACTCTGTCAAAACATGAGGCAGAAAAAAATGGTTATACAGATTCTTTAATGCTTGATCATGAAGGTAATATTGCTGAAGCTACGGGTGCAAATATTTTTTTTAAAGATTCGAATGGTGAGTTACACACGCCGTTACCAGACTCTTTCCTAGATGGAATTACTAGAAGAACAGTAATTGAAATTGCAAAATCAAAAAATATTAAAGTTCATGAAAGAAAAATAAACCCCTCAGAGTTGAAGAATTTTGTTGGATGTTTTTTAACCGGAACTGCAGCAGAAGTAACCCCGGTATCTTGTATCGCTGAAAATGAATTTAAAGTTTGTGATTTAATCATTGGTCTTAACGAAAGTTATCAGAAACTTGTTAGAAAGAAAAAAGCAGCTTAATCTTTATTATCTTCGGAGATCGCGTGATCAATACCTTTTCGTATATATTCATATCCCGTAAAAAGAGTTAAAGCAGCCGAAAGCCATAAAAGAATTATTCCAATAGTTTGAGCATTATAATCTTGAAAATTAATAATTTTGTTTCCAGTTTCACCAGAAAGCAAAAGTGCAATAGCAACCATTTGCAATACAGTTTTTAATTTTGCTAGATTTGAAACTGGTAATTTAATTTTTCCCTTTGCCAAAAATTCCCTTAATCCAGATATCAAAATTTCTCGAGTTAAGATAATGATTGCTGCTATTACCTCGTAATTTCTTATAGTTCCATCCATTACCAAAAGTATTAAAGCAGTTGCAACGATAATTTTATCTGCAATAGGATCAAGTAATTCTCCAAGTTTAGACTCTTCTCCAAGAAATCTTGCTAGCATCCCATCTAAAAAATCTGTGAAAGATGCAACTATGAATAAAATTAATGCTGTCAAATCTCCGTAAAAACCTGGCAAGTAAAATGCTAATACAAAAAAAGGAACAATTAAAATTCTTCCTATAGTTAAAATATTTGGTATTTTTTTAAGCATAATTTTTTTTATTCATGAAAAAAGTTATATATTTTTTTTGCAACTTTTTCTTCAACACCCTCCACAGATTTAATTTCATCTAGACTTGCAGACTCAACTGCCCTAGCTGATCCAAAATGGTTTAATAAAGCTCTTTTTCTTATGGAACCTATTCCGTCAATTTGGTCTAACAGCGATTTACTAATACCCTTCTTCCTTTTTGCTCTATGAGCACTAATTGCAAAACGATGAGACTCATCTCTTATTCTCTGAAGGAAGAATAAAGTAGGATCATTTTTAATGAATTTAAATTCCTTTCCATTATGAAAGAAAGTCTCATTTCCACTATTTCTATATTTACCTTTAGCAATTGCAATTATCGGAATATCATGAAGCCCAAGTTCATTTAGAGTTTCTCTAGCTACTGAATATTGTCCTTTTCCTCCATCTACCATTATTAGATCAGGAAAAGTTAAATAGTTATCTTTTTCTTGTATTGCTCTTTTAAATCTTCTATTCAAAACTTCTTTCATCATTCCATAATCATCTTGTTCATTCTTTTTTAGCTTGATGTTAAATTTTCTATATCTTTTTTTAATAAATCCATCATCACCATAAGCTATCAATGCACCTACACTATTTGTTCCCTGTATATGACTGTTATCATAAACCTCAATCAGATTAATATTGGTCTCCAGATTAAATTTACTTGCCACAGCTTCAAATAATTCCTTATTATTTTGACTTTCATAAAGCTTTCTATTTAAACTCTCCTTAGCGTTTTTTATTGCTTGATTAATTACTTTTAATTTTGACCCTTTTTTAGCTATTGATATAGTAACTTGTTTTTTTTCTTTAAGAGAGAGTGTTTTTTCGATTAGAACTTTTTCTTTTATCTCTTCAGATAATATTATTGAGGAGGGTACACTTTTATTTTCATAAAATTGTGTGACAAAAGAATTAATTATATTGCTTAAATTCTCATCGGGATCATGTTTTGGAAAAAAGGATTGATTACCCCAGTTTTGTTTTGACCTATAAAAAAAAACCTGAATACAGGCTTTGCCTGACTCCTTATAACCTGCGATTACATCAGCCTCTATAAGATTAGCCTCATTAATTCTTTGTGATGATTGAATAATATTCAATGACTTTATTCGATCTCTTAAAATAACCGCTTTTTCAAAATCTAAATTTTCGCTCGCTTTTTCCATCTGCTCCGAGAGGCTTTTTTGTATTTTCCTTGATTTACCGGAAACAAACTCAATAGCATCATCAACAGTCTTTTTATATTCCTCACTTTCTATGTAACCAACGCATGGGCCAGAGCATCTTTTAATTTGGTATAAAATACATGGTCGTTCTCTGTTTTTGAATACAGTATCATCACAAACTCTAAGATGAAATATTTTTTGGATCATTTTAATTGTCCAGTTAGCTGATCCAGCAGATGCAAAAGGTCCAAAATAAAAACCTTCAGTAGTTTTTTTTCCTCTGTGTCTTTTTATTTGTGGCCATTTATCTTTGTTGCCAATGAATATAAAAGGAAAAGACTTATCATCTCTTAGTAAAATATTAAATTTTGGTTTATATTTTTTGATTAAATTTGCTTCCAGAAGTAAAGCTTCACTTTCATTAGATGTAGTTGTGATCTCCAATTTTCTAGTTTGTGACAACATTCTTTCGGTTCTAATAATATGGTTTTTTTCAGCTACATAACTTTTGAGTCTATTGGGTAAATTTTTGGCTTTACCAACATAAAGAATTTCTTCTTTTTCATTCAACATCCTATAAACACCAGGAAGTTTTGGGATTAAGGGCAGTTCTTTTTTTATTATTTCTTTTCCAATATCAGAACTTATCATGACTTCTCTTTTTGGTAATTTGAATACCAACAGATGAGCATTCTTTTAAAATCTCTAATTTTTCAATTTTGAGCATTATCTTAGCAATTCTTTTATCTTTAAATAATTCGTCAAAAACAGCCTCTGCAAGAGTTTCTAAAAAGTTATAATGTTTTTTCTTAACCAGTTTTCTTATCAGTTTAACAATAGTTCCATAATTAACTATTGATTTTAAATCTTTATCATTTGACGGTTTTTTATCTTGATAATCTATCTCAAGGCTAAATTTTATTTTTTGAGCATTTTCTCTTTCAAAATCATAATATCCAAGTTTTAAATCTAGTATTAACTCGTTTATAAGGATCTTTTTTTCGTAATTGAAAAGGGATTTTTCTTTATCAATTTTAACAATTTTAAAATTATTTTTTTTCATTCCTTACCTAGAACATCCGGTGTTTGCCAGTTTAAACTTTGGCCACTATCAATTGCCAGCACTTGACCAGTAATAGATCTGCTTTTTATAAAAAAGTCAACAGCATTACAAATCTCATTAACATCAACCTGTCTTTTTAAAGGAGTAGCAAGATATTGTTTTTTAAAATGTTTTTCAGTCTGCCTTTGATTTTTGATAGTAGGTCCTGGGGCAATACCATTTACCCTTATTTTAGGAGAAAGGCTCATAGCACTCGTTTTTGTCAAAGTATAAAGACCGGATTTACTAATAGTGTAAGAAAAGAAATATGGAGTTAGTTTAAAAATTCTTTGATCAATAATGTTAATAATATTGTTATTATTTCCTCTAATATTTTTAGAAAATTCTCTAGTTAAAAGTGCAGGTGCTTTTAAATTGGTTGATATATGTTTCTCCCAACTTTTATTATTAAAATTTGCTAATTTATCATTCTCAAATAACGAAGCATTATTAACAAGACAATCAAAATACTTTAATTTAGATTTTGCTAATTTGACAATTTTAATAATATCTTTTTCTTTACTTAAATCACCTTTGACTAAATAAACTTTAGTTCCATTTCCTTCTAATTTTTTTTTGAGAATTAGTGCTTTAGATTTTGATTTATTAAAATGAAGAACTAACTCTTTATTTGGACCTGAAAGTTTTTTTGCAATTGAAGCACCTATTCTTGTTGCTCCACCTGTGATGATTATTTTGCGTGCTTCCATTTTTTATCTTTTTTTTTGGTAACTTTTGTACCAGGCATACCCATAGTGGATCTTCCTTTGGGATAAAGTTTATTTTTAACATCATACTGTCTTATTTTTGGATTTAATGTTATTTCTAGTTCAGTACTCTCTAATTTTCTTATTTCATCTCTGATTTTTGCTGCTTCCTCAAACTCAAGATTGGAGGCCGCTTCTTTCATTTTTTTATCCAAAGCTTTTAAATGTTTTTTTAAATTTCCACCAATGTTTGAACCCTCACTAATTTTTACATAATCTTTCTCATAAACACTTTCTAGAATATCGTTAATTTCTTTTTTTACTGTTTTCGCATCGATCTTATTTTTTTTATTATAAGCTAGCTGAATTTTTCTTCTTCTTTCTGTTTCTTGTATAGCTTTTTTGATACTTTTTGTTTCTTTATCAGCATACAAAATTACCTTGCCATCAACATTCCTTGCAGCTCTTCCGATAGTTTGAATCAAGGATGTTTCAGATCTTAGAAATCCTTCTTTGTCTGCATCTAAAATTCCGACTAGAGCACATTCAGGAATATCTAAACCCTCTCTTAATAGATTTATGCCTACAAGCACGTCAAAAACACCCATCCTTAAGTCTCTCATAATTTCTATTCTTTCAAGAGTGTCAATATCGGAATGAAGGTATCTAACTTTCACTCCATTTTCATGGAGGTACTCAGTTAAATCCTCTGCCATTTTTTTAGTAAGAGTTGTAACTAGAACTCTATGATTTTTTTCTATTACCTTTTTACATTCATGCATTAAGTCATCTACTTGGTTTTTAGCAGGTCTTATTTCCACTGGTGGATCAATTAATCCGGTTGGCCTTATAACTTGATCAATAAACTTCCCTTTTGTTTGTTCTAATTCCCAAGGTCCTGGTGTTGCTGAAACAAACACTGTTTGTGTTCGCATCAAATCCCATTCCTCAAATTTTAATGGTCTATTATCCATACAAGATGGAAGTCTAAATCCGTATTCAGCTAACGTACTTTTCCTTGATCTATCACCTTTGTACATGCCATTAAGCTGAGGAACTGTTACATGACATTCATCAACAAAAACTAAAGTATTATCTGGAAAGTATTCAAATAAAGTTGGGGGTGGTTCGCCTGGTTTTCTACCTGACAAAAATCTTGAGTAATTTTCAATTCCAGCACAAGATCCAGTTGCCTCAATCATTTCAAGGTCAAATTTAGTTCTTTCCTCAAGTCTTTGAGCTTCAAGCAATTTATTTTCTGCTTTATGTTTTTTAAGAGTAATTTCTAATTCTTTTCTTATATTCAAAATTGCTTGCTCAATAGTTGGTTTAGGAGTTATGTAATGACTATTTGCATAAACTTTAACTAAACTTAATTCTCTAACTTGGTCACCTGTGAGAGGGTCAAACTCTTCAATTTTCTCCAGTTTATCACCAAACAAATTTAATCGCCAAGCTCTATCTTCTAAATGAGACGGAAAGATTTCTAAATATTCACCACGAGCCCTGAAAGTACCTCTATAAAAATTTTGATCATTTCTTTTGTATTGTAACGCAACTAGAGACTTTATTATTTGTTCTCTATTATAATCGTAGTTTTTTTGGAGTGTAAGAGTCATTTTACTATATGCCTCAACAGAGCCTAAACCATAAATACATGATACACTGGCAACAATTAAAACATCATCTCTCTCCAAAAGTGATCTTGTTGCTGAATGTCTCATCCGATCTATTTGTTCATTAATCGATGCTTCTTTTTCAATGTATGTGTCAGATCTTGGGACATAAGCTTCTGGTGTATAGTAATCATAATAAGACACAAAATACTCAACAGCGTTATCAGGAAAAAATGTCTTCATCTCTCCATAAAGTTGAGCAGCGAGAGTTTTGTTAGGAGCAAGAATTAAGGCTGGCCTATTTGTTGCCTCTATCACCTTTGCCATTGTAAAAGTTTTTCCAGACCCAGTAACACCCAGCAAAACTTGATTAAATTCCTCTTTATTTGCACCGTTTACTAATTTCTTAATAGCCTCTGGTTGATCACCCGCTGGCTTGAAATCAGATTTGATTTTAAATTTTTTACCACCTTCAAGTTTTCCACTGATTTTTGGGTTTTTACTCTGAATATCAGTAATTAAATCTTGATATGTATTTTCCATATATTAAAGAACGTAGTAGAATTAATTTATATTTCAATGAGCATAATATCAGACAGTTTAAAAAGAATTAAGCCATCACCAACCATTGCAGTTACTCAGAAAGCTAGAGAATTAAGAGCAGCTGGTAAAGACGTAATTGGTTTAGGAGCTGGAGAGCCAGATTTCGACACTCCAGAAAATATAAAAAAGGCTGCGATCAAAGCTATAAAAAGAGGAGACACAAAATACACTGCGGTTGACGGTACACCTGAACTTAAAAAAGCTATAATTAAAAAATTTAAAAGAGAAAATAAACTCAACTACTCTTTGGATCAGATCACTGTTGGCACAGGAGGAAAACAAGTTCTTTACAATGCTTTTATGGCAACTCTTAATAAAGGGGACGAAGTAATTATACCAGCACCTTTTTGGGTATCATACCCAGATATGGTTTTGTTAGCTGGAGGAAAACCAAAAATAATCAAATGTACCGAACAGGATGGGTTTAAACTTACTCCAAAAAAATTAAAAAAAGCAATATCTAAAAAAACTAAATGGATCATTCTTAATTCTCCATCAAATCCAACAGGAGCAGGTTATTCAAAAAAAGAGATTAACGATTTAGCAAAAATTTTAACCAGATATAAAAAAATTTTTATTCTAAGTGATGATATTTATGAACATGTCAGGTATGACAACTTTAATTTTTTTACAATTGCACAAATTCCTAAGTTAAAAGATAGGACACTTACAATGAATGGTGTAAGTAAATCATATGCTATGACTGGTTGGAGAATAGGTTATGCTGCTGGTCCAAAGGAAATAATAAAAGCTATTGGAAAAATCCAATCACAATCAACTTCAAATCCTTCCTCAATAAGTCAAGCTGCAGCTGTTGAGGCATTAAATGGAAAGCAAGGATTTATTAAAATTAGAGCTAAAGCATTTAAAGACAGAAGAAACTTTGTTGTAAAAAGCCTCAATAGTATAAAAGGCATAAGTTGTTTAACCCCAAATGGAGCATTTTACGTATTTCCAAGCTGTAAAGGATTGTTAAATAAAAAAACAAAATTAAAAACTGACACTAATTTTGTTCAAAGATTGCTTGAAAAAGAAAATGTTGCTGTTGTCCAAGGTTCTGCTTTTGGCTTAGATGGCTATTTTAGAATTTCTTATGCCACATCCATGAAAAATTTGAAAAAAGCAATGTTGAGAATCAAATCTTTTTGTGAAGCTCTAAACAAATAATTATCTTTGATTTAAAATTTTTTTTGCTGGGATTGTTTTTTTAATCCAATTATTTGGAATAGAATTTATACCTTTTAAAGCTGCAAAATATGCTCCAGTAAAATTTGCTCTTGAACAATTGCACCCACCTGCCTTTATTGTTTTTAAAATAGCATCTTTATAATTTTTTGAATTAATAATTGTATATATTGAGCTGTTAAAAGTTCCTGGATAGCTACAAGCCATACCTAGTTTCTTTATCGTAGTTGAATCAAACTTTGTTCTAAATTTTCTTATTTTTTTAATGTCATTAACAATTACTTTAAAAAAAGGATTTCTATTGAATTTTTTAATGAATTCTTTGATTGGGTCATCAGCTCCCTTTAACGCAAAATCTATTAAATAAAATTTTGCCATAGCATATTTAAAACTTATTTTTGAAACTGTTACAATTTTGAAAATTTTTTCTAAACTTTTAAAATCAAAGCCATAGAGAAAATATGGAAGAGTAGCACAAAAACCATCTGACTCATTGACTTTTGCACCACCAGAGATCTTCTTTTTCAACTTGATATTTTTTACCGTCTCAATAATATTTTGGTGTATCCACGGTCCCTTGACTATACCACGCCAGTCTTTGACTTTTTTATATTTAGATCTCAGTTTTAAATTTTTCCAATAGTTACTTCCAGGGCCAAAGTTTTTAAGGATTTTTTTTTTGAAACGTTTCTCTATATTTTCGTGTCCATCCAGTAGTGTGTGAAACATGACTTGACTAATTTCATTGTAACCGGAGACTTTACCAGTTTTTATATCATAGAAAGGGCTTCTATTTTTTTTTAAGAAAGAAAAGTCCTTTTTTCCTTTAATATAAACATTCAATTTTTTTTGATTATATACCCAATGTAATGGCCTGGCTGCCGCATCTGCAACTGTAGCGCCCAAGAAAACATGAAGATTATTTTTCACTTTAATGAGATAAAAACTTTTCAGCCTCTAGTGCTGCCATACATCCCATACCAGCAGCAGTTACAGCTTGCCTAAATGTTTTATCCTTTACGTCACCAGCCGCATAAACACCTGGTACATTAGTCTCTGTTGAGTCTGGTTTTGTTATCAAATAACCCTCATTATCCATACTAAGTTGATCTTTAAATAATTGAGTTGCAGGGTCATGACCAATAGCAATGAAAACACCGTCTAATTTTATTTCATCAATTTTATTTGTTTTCACATTCTTAACTTTAATTCCTTTAACATTTTTTGGATCTTTATCTCCAATTACATCCTTAACAACTGTATCCCAAATGATTTCAATTTTTTTATTTTCCATAAGTTTTTTTTGAAGTATTTTTTCAGCTCTTAAACTATCTCTTCTGTGAATTAATTTTACTTTTGACGCAAATTTTGTAAGAAACATTGCTTCCTCAACAGCCGCATTACCTCCGCCTACAACAGCAACTTCCTTATCTTTAAAGAAAAAACCATCACATGTTGCACATGCCGATACACCAAATCCTCTAAACTCTTGTTCAGATTTAATATTTAACCATCTAGCTTGGGCACCTGTGGAAATTATTATGCTATCAGCAGTATATTTTTGACCAGTGTCACCTATAGCCTCAAAAGGTTTTGTTTTTAAGTTTACTGAACTTATATGATCTTCAATCATTTCTGTTCCAACTGTTTTCGCCTGCTCTTTCATTTGATCCATAAGCCATGGACCTTGAATAACATCAGCAAATCCTGGAAAGTTTTCAACATCTGTTGTCGTAGTTAATTGACCTCCTGGCTCTGATCCATAAACCAAAATTGGATTTAACATTGCTCTAGCCGCATAAACTGCAGCAGTATATCCAGCAGGACCAGACCCAATTATTAACACTTTTGTGTGTTTAGTTGGATTTTGACTCATATGAAAGCTATATAGTGATAAATGACTAAATTAAAAGGTTTATTATTGACCGAGGGTATGCATGGCATGATTAGCCAAGTTGAGGGGCTTGCAAAAGCTCTTAATCTCGAATTTATACACGAAAAAATTGAACTAAATAATTTTTGGAAAATGATTCCTCCAAAAATTACACCTGTAAAAGATTTTGTTTTCAAAAACAATATATCAGAAAAATTTAATGTAGTAATTTCATGTGGGAGAAAAAGTGTAGTCCCATCAATCTTTTTAAAAAAAAAATTTGGAAGTAAAATTATGAACATTCATATTCAAGATCCAAAAGTATCATTAAATAATTTTGATTTTGTTATTGCGCCAGAGCACGACTGTCTTGACGGAAAAAATGTTCTTAAAACCAAAGGAGCAATTCATTATCTTACCGAAAAAGAGTTGGAGGAAAATGTTAATTATTTAAAACCTAGAATTAAAAAAGAAAAAGTAATTGCGTTTATAGCTGGTGGTCCAAATAAGTATTATGATTTTAGTGATGAAATAATTGAGGAAATTTTTGTTAAAACCAAAAAAAATTTCATAAATCAAGGTTATCAGCTAATTTTTATACCTTCAATGAGAACACCGCAAAGAATTATAGATAAAGCTCGAAATTTTTTTGATGATGATCAGATTATAATTCAAGAGATTGATAAGAAAGCCTATTTGTCATCACTTAAACTAGCTAATCATATTATTGTAACTTGCGACTCTACATCTATGATATCTGAGGCAGCTATGTCGGGGAGACCAATATATGTGGCTCAAATGCCAGCTATTAAAAAAAATATTCGTTTTAAAAATTTTTTTGAGCTTTTTAAATCCCTAGAAATAATTAAAAACTTAGGTGACGGAGTAGAAGAATGGAATTATAAAAAACTTAATGAAACTGATAGAATATCGGGATATATAGAGAAACAATTTAAAGATTATGACTTTTCTTAATTCTATATTGAAAAACTCAAAAAAGTATGAATTCCCATTTAATCACTGGGAATATAATAATGCTTTAAGTGAAGAAGCTATTAAAGAAATAGAAGATGCAGACATTCCCGATGTAAGCAAACATAATCTCAATTATGATGGCACAAGGGCAATTGATGGTGGTGCCGCCGAATTTAGAAAAGGCATAGCTTCAGGCGGTAAGGCAATAAAATTTAGATGTTTTGTTACAAAAGAAAATGCTTCTCAATTTCCACATTTAGTACAATTCATTAATGAACTTCAATCCAAAGAAACATGCGAAACGATCTCCAAAATGATTAATAAAGATTTATCGGGTTCATATGTCAGACTTGAAGTTATTTGTGATCGTGAAGGTTTTTGGTTAAAGCCTCACTGTGACATTAAAGAAAAATTAATGTCAGGACTTATTTTTGTAAATAATGCAAATGAATCAGAGGAACTTGGCACTGATTTTTATAATGAAAAATTAGAAAAAGTTAAAACAGTTCCCTACAAACATAATTATGGTTATTTATTTACAAGCGGTCCAAATACATGGCACGGAATGGAAAAGAAAAAAATTGTTAAAGAAAGACGATGTATTCAAGTCAATTATGTTACATTTAAAACTGATTGGAAGGTTGATTAAATATTTTGTAGAGACGTCACCTCTAATTTTTTTGTTTTAAGTGATTTAATACCCTCAATACATGCTAGTGCTGTTGACATATTTGTGCAGTAGGGCACTTTGTTTTTAAGTGTTGCTCTTCTTAAAGCAATAGCATCTCTTAATCTGTGTTCTGTATTGCCTCCACCAGTGTTTATTACTAATGCAATTTTTTTGGAGTCGAGAACATCAACGATATGAGGTGACCCACTACTTACTTTATTTATAATTTTACAACTCATGCCATGTTTTTGAATATATTCAGCAGTCCCTTTTGTGGCACACAAACTAAAATTTAGTTTTAAAAGTTCTTTTGCAAGCCCTATTCCTTCATCTTTATGAGAGTCTTTTAATGATAAAAAAGCCAGTCCTTTTGTGGGTAACGAATTAGACGATGCTATCTGGCTTTTTGCGTATGCCATTCCAAAATTTTTATCAAATCCCATCACTTCTCCAGTTGATTTCATTTCTGGACCTAACAATAAATCACTATTAGGAAATTTATTAAAAGGAAAAACAGCCTCTTTTACGGCAAACATTCCTTTAGATTTATCTTTTAAATTAAATCTTGAAAGTTTCTCACCAGCCATAACTCTCGAAGCTATCTTTGCCAATGGTATTCCTTTAGCTTTTGAGACAAAAGGAACAGTCCGACTAGCCCTAGGGTTAACTTCAATAACAAAAATTTCATCTTTCTTAACTGCATATTGAACATTCATGAAACCTTTTACTTTAAGGGCTATAGCTAAATTTTTTGTTTGCTTTTCAATTTCTTTTATTAAAAAAGGTTTTATTGAAACTGGTGGTAAGCTGCAAGCCGAGTCCCCAGAATGAATTCCTGCTTCTTCTATATGCTGCATTATCCCAGCCACATGCACTTCTTTACCATCGGATATAGCATCAACATCCACTTCCATTGCATGATCTAAAAATTTGTCAATAAGAATTGGATTTTTTTCTGCTGCTTTAAAGGCTTCATCAACAAAATTTTTTAATTGGCTTTTTTCATAAACAATTTCCATCGCTCTTCCTCCAAGAACATAAGAGGGTCTAACCATTAAAGGTAAACCAATTTTTTCAGATATTTCAATTGCTTGTTTGAAATTTTTTGCGATTCCACTTTCAGCTTGATTTAAATTTAATTTTTCTAAAAGTTTTCTAAATCTATCCCTATCTTCTGCTAGATCAATAGATGAGTATTGAGTTCCTAAAATTGGGAGATTATTATCATGTAAAAATTTTGCTAATTTAATTGGAGTTTGCCCACCAAATTGCGTAATGATACCGACTAAATTCCCTTTATTCTTCTCTCTCTTTATAATGTTGAACACATATTCTTCCTTCAAAGGCTCAAAATATAATCTATCGCTCGTGTCATAATCTGTTGAGACAGTTTCTGGATTACAATTAACCATTATAGTCTCAAAACCAGCAGCTTTTAAAGCAAAACTGGCTTGACAACAGCAATAATCAAATTCTATTCCTTGTCCTATTCTATTAGGCCCTCCACCTAATATTATAATTTTTTTCTTAACAGATGGGTCAGCTTCACACTCTGAATTTATTGAGAAATTTCTTTGATATGTTGAGTACATGTATGGTGTAAAAGATTTGAATTCTGCAGCACAAGTATCAACTTTTTTAAATACTGGTAAAATTTTAAGTGCAGTTCTTTTTTTTCTCACAATATCTTCAGATAAATTTGACAGCTCTGAAAGCTTTTTATCTGAAAAACCTATTGATTTTATTCGGTTAAAATCATCAAAATTTTTAGGTAATCCATTGTTTTTGATCTTAATTTCATTATCTATTATTTCTTTAATTTGGTTTAAGAACCAAGGGTCGATTTTTGATAAACTATAAATTCTTTTAATATTGATTTTTTTCCTCATTGCTTCAGCAACAAGTAAGATTTTATTTGGAATATTTTCTCTTAGTTTTTTTTCAATTTGTTTTTTGTTTAGATCAAATATTCTGTCTAATCCTGAGAAACCAGTCTCAAGAGAGATCAATGCTTTTTGAAGAGATTCTTTAAAGTTTCTTCCGATTGCCATTGCTTCCCCAACTGATTTCATTGATGTGCCTAAAATTGCTGGAGATGTTGAAAATTTTTCAAAAGTAAATCTTGGAATTTTGGTTACTACATAATCTATACTTGGTTCAAATGATGCTGGAGTAACTTTGGTAATTTCATTTTTTAATTCATCCAATGTATATCCGACTGCAAGTTTTGCAGCAACTTTAGCTATGGGAAATCCAGTTGCTTTTGATGCAAGGGCTGATGATCTTGATACTCTAGGGTTCATCTCAATTATTACCATTCGCCCGTTTTTAGGATTTATTGCAAATTGAACATTTGAACCACCTGTCTCAACTCCAATTTTTCTTAAACATGCAATAGAAGCATTTCGCATTACTTGATATTCTTTGTCAGTTAATGTCAATGCGGGAGCAACTGTAACTGAGTCTCCCGTATGTATTCCCATTGGATCTACATTTTCTATCGAACAAATGATTATACAATTATCTTTTTTATCTCTTACAACCTCCATTTCAAATTCTTTCCATCCTTCTAAGCACTCTTCTACAAGTACTTGGCTTACCGGAGACTCGTGTAAACCATTTTTGATAATTTTTAGGTAATCCTTATTGTTTTTTGCTATTCCTCCTCCTAAACCCCCAAGCGTAAAAGCTGGCCTAATTATTGCTGGCAGACCAATTTTATTCAAAACTTTTGATGCTTGATTTATATTGTTTACGATCTCAGATTTCGGAAGATCTAAACCAATATCAATCATGTTTTTTCTAAATTTTTTTCTATCTTCTGCATTGGAAATAGCTTTTGATTTTGCACCAATTAATTCGATTTTATATTTTTTTAAAATTCCTTTTTTCTCTGCCTCCATTGCGAGGTTAAGAGCGGTCTGGCCACCCATGGTTGGAAGAATTGCATCTGGTTTTTCTTTTTTGAGAATTTTTTCTAAAACTTCTAAAGTAATAGGCTCAATAAAAGTTTTATCTGCAACATCCGGATCTGTCATAATTGTTGCTGGATTTGAATTAATCAATACAACTTTATAACCCTCATCTTTTAATGCCTTACAAGCTTGGGTTCCTGAATAATCAAATTCACAAGCTTGACCAATAATAATTGGTCCAGCACCTACAACTAAAATTTTTTTAAGATCTTTTCTTTTTGGCATTTTTTTTCATGTTGTTAATAAATTCCTGGAATAAATAGACACTATCTTGTGGTCCGGGGTTTGACTCTGGGTGATATTGAACTGAGAATACAGGATTATTCTTTAATCTTATTCCCTCGATACTATTATCGAACAATGATTTATGAGTAATCTGAATATTTTTTGGTAAGTTTTCTCTTACAACTTCAAAACCATGATTTTGGCTAGTGATTTCCACATTTTCACTAATTAAATTTTTAACTGGATGATTTGCTCCTCTATGACCTAATTTCATTTTTTTTGTTTTACCACCCAATGCAAGTGCGAGTATCTGATGACCAAGGCAAATACCAAATAATGGTATTTTCTTTTTAATAAGATTTTGAATTATCTGAATTGCGTATTTTCCTGTTGCAGCTGGATCTCCAGGTCCATTAGATAAAAAAACACCATTAGGTTTAAGAGATAAAATTTTTTCTGCAGATGTTTTGCAAGAAACCACAGTAACTTTACATTTAAAATCAGAAAAATATCTTAAAATATTTTTTTTTATTCCATAATCTATGGCCACCACATGAAATGAATTTTGATTATTTTTTCTATAGCCATGTTCTTTTCTCCAAGTTTTAAGTCCTTTCCAAACATAATTTTTTTGCGTGGTAACTTTTTCTGCTAGATCTAAATTTTTTAGCCCACTCCATTTAATCGTAGAATTAATAAGTTTGTTAATATGAAATTTACTTTTATTTGAGTAAGCTATGGTTCCTTTTGGAGCACCTTTGTCTCTTATAAAATTCGTTAAACTTCTTGTATCAAGTCCAGTAATTCCAACTATCTTATTTTTTTTTAACCAAGCATCCAAATGTTGAAAAGATCTATAATTTGACGGCGATGTTATCTCAGAATTAAAAATAACTCCTTTAGTCCAAATTCTATCAGATTCAAAATCTTCTTTATTTGTTCCTACATTTCCAATGTGAGGAAAGGTAAAGTTTATTATTTGTCCAGCATAAGATGGATCCGATATTATTTCTTGGTATCCAGTTAATGAGGTATTAAAGCAAACCTCACCAGTAGCCTCTCCCTGGTATCCAATTCCAATACCTCTAAAAATCTTTTTGTTTTCTAAAACTAAAATACCTGTGTTTTTTTGAGAATTTTTTGAGTGAGTTTTTTTTACTTTTTTAGTCAATTACAACTCATAAGTTAGAGGTTAATACAATAATTGATTTATTATCGCAACAGAGATGTATTATAAAATTGTAAAAAAACAATTTTTCTTTTGAAGAATTTTTTCTTTAAAGTAGATTAAAAATTATGTCATTAAAAGTAACAATCGAAACTGAATATAAAAATGCTTTAAAATCTAAAGATAAAACAAAAATCTCAACTTATAGGTTAATTTTATCATCAATTAAGGATCTCGATATTTCTAACAGGTCTGGTCCTAACAAAAAAGAAACAGGTGATGAAGATATAAAAAAATTATTAAAAAGGATGATGAAACAAAGAACCGAATCAATCGATATTTATAAAAAAAATAATCGCTCTGATCTTCTAGAAATTGAGCAAAACGAATTTAATATTCTATCAAGTTTTCTACCTAAGCAGCTTAATGATGAAGAGACTAAAAAGATATGTAAGGAAACTATTTTTAAATTAGGTGCAAGTTCTATTAAAGACATGGGAAAAGTAATGGGTGAATTAAAAAAAAAGCATGCTGATGAAATTGATTTTTCAAAAGCAGGCGCCTTGTTAAAAGAATTATTAAATAAATAATGAAATATCCAAAGGAATATCTAGATGAAATTAAAACTCGTCTTAAAGTTTCTAGTGTTGTTTCAAAAGTTGTAGCTTTAAAAAAAAGAGGAAAGGAGTTTGTTGGACTTTCACCGTTTAAAAATGAGAAAACCCCTTCCTTTACAGTTAATGATGAAAAAGAATTTTATCATTGCTTCGCAACTTCAGAGCATGGAAATATTTTTGATTTTGTTATGAAAACTCAAAACTTAAGGTTTGGAGAAGCAGTAAAATATCTTGCTAATATTGCAGGAATGCAACCATATCTATTTACAAAACAAGATGAAGAGAGAGAAAAAAATTGGAAAGAGTATTTATCAATTTATAGCAAATATGTTGATTATTATCATTATCAGCTATTAAAAAATGAAAAACTCTCAAACGCCAGAGATTATTTAAAGAATAGATCATTAGGCAAAGAGGAAGTTAAAAAATTTAAAATCGGTTTTGTTGAAAAAAATTCAAGTTTATTTGATGAACTTAAAAAGGAATTTAGTGAAAAGACTTTATTAGAAAGTGGTTTATTTTATTTTGATGAAAAGAAAAAAACTTGTGTAGAAAGATTCAGAGGAAGATTGATATTTCCAATTAACAATATTTCAGGACAACCAATTGCTTTGGGTGGTAGAATAATAGAAAATTCAGATTATTTAGCAAAATATATTAATTCACCGGAGACAAATTTTTTCAAAAAAGGTTCAAATCTTTATAATTTAGACAGAGCAAGAAAATTATCTAATAAGTTAGATCATATTTTTTTAGTTGAAGGTTATATGGACGTAGTTGGTTTAAGTAAAAATGAAGTTGAAAACGTTGTTGCAAATCTTGGCACTTCTTTAACTGATAAACAAATTTTAACATTAAATCAGTTCTTTGATGACATTATAATTTGTTTTGATGGGGATGAGAGTGGCTACAAAGCTGCCTTAAGAGCTGCAGAAAATTCTATTAAAGAATTAAAACCTGAAAAACAAATATCTTTTTTGTTTTTACCAGATAAAGAAGACCCCGATAGTTTTGTAAATAAAAATGGTAAAAACTATTTTTTAGATTTTACAAAGCAGAGCAAATTACCAATTCATCAATTTATTTTCAGTCATTATAAAAAACAAACTGAAAATAATCCCTCTTCTATGGCAATATTTGAGAAAAAACTTAGATCAATAGCTAATACAATTAAAGATAATTTTATTAAAAAGTATGTTCTTGAATTTTTTTTAGAAAAAATTGCAGAATTAACACCTCATTTCAATCAAAATAAGAATAAGTTTTCTGTTAAAAAAGTAAAATCACTTGAATCAACACAAAAATTTTATAATGATAGTCAGGGAATTAGTGCCGTTGAGTTAAAAGAGTTTTCTTTATTATATTTGCTCTTGAATAATTTATCTCTTTTTCAATCAAACACTCATTTAGTAGAAAATATCAAATTATTTACAGAAATTAATAAGCAAATATTCAATTCAGTAATTGATAAGTTGAAATCAAATGAAACTATCGATATTGAAAAACTCAATTTTGATAAACAATTGCTAGAAAAGATAAATAAGTTTGCGCCAATAAAACATATTCTTAAAAATAAACCTAAAAGTGACAATCAAGTGATAGAGCTACTGGATGATATTTCAAAAGATTTATTTAATCATGATTTAGAATTAAGAATCCTAGAATTAGAATCGAAGTTTTCAGAGGATTTAAGTGAAACAACATTTAATGAGCTAAAAGAGCTAAAAAATGAGAGAAAAACCAACTAATCTGAATAAATTAGCAATAGATTTTTGCTAATTTGATATTATATAAGTCTCTTTAACTTAAATTGCTGTGGAAAGAATTATTACTAAATCATTTGCTAGATTAATGGGTCGAGGTACCCACAGAGGATTTATAACTTATGAGGAGTTGAGCAAATCCCTAGGAAAAAGAAATCTCTCAGATGAGAATCTGTCACAAGCTTTTATTCATATTTTAGATGAAGGAATAGTTTTAGTAGAAAAAAAATCAGATTTTAAAGTACTAAGAAAAAAAGAAAATTCATCAAAAGAGGAAGGCAAGACAATAGAGAAAAGTGACGATCCTATAAGAATGTACTTAAGAGAAATGGGGGGTGTAGAATTGCTATCCAGAGAAGGTGAAATAGCAATAGCAAAAAGAATTGAAGCAGGAAAAGATGTTATGCTAATAGCTTTATCTCAAAGTCCAATTACCGCTCAACAATTTTTTGATTGGGACGAAAAATTACAAAAAGATGAAATTCTTGTTAGAGAAATAATTGATATTGATACGAATTATATGGAGGATGAGAATACAGGTCCAAGTGCTAAACAAAAAAATGCAGGTGAGGAAGAAAAAGATGACAATTCGAACGATGATAGTGATGATGATTTTAACCCAACTCTTGCTGCAATGGAGTCAGAAATTAAACCAAAAGTTTTAAAGACCGTTCATTTGCTCACAAAAGAATACCGTAAGCTAATCAAATATCAAAAAGAAAAATTAGATTGTGTATTAAAATCACAAGTTTTCTCCACCTCAAAAGAAAAAGGTTATGAAAAAATTGTTAATGACATTTTAGAAAATATAAAATCACTCCAATTATCACCATCGGTTTTGGAGGACCTTGTTCAAAAACATTATTTGGAAAACAAAAAGATAATTTCTCTAGAGGGGAATTTAATGAGACTAGCAATGGATCAAAAAATACCAAGAAATGAATTTATTAAATTCTATATTGGAAATGAGATTAACCCTAATCTAAAAAAATTTTTGGATACCAATACTTTATGGAAGCAGTTTTTTAGTAAAAATAAAGAGGAATTTAAAAATATAAGAGAGAGATTAATAGAGATAAGTCATAAACTTGGTATTTCAGTAACTGATTTTAAAAAACTTGTGAGCAGAGTGCAAAAAGGTGAAAAGGAATCTAGAATTGCAAAAAAAGAAATGGTAGAGGCAAACTTGAGATTGGTAATTTCAATAGCAAAAAAATATACAAATAGAGGCCTTCAATTTTTGGATCTTATTCAGGAGGGTAATATTGGACTTATGAAAGCAGTAGACAAATTTGAATATAGAAGAGGATATAAATTTTCTACTTATGCAACATGGTGGATTAGACAAGCAATCACCAGATCAATTGCCGATCAAGCAAGGACAATAAGAATTCCAGTACATATGATTGAAACAATCAATAAAATTGTAAGAACACAGAGACTCATTCTTAGTGAGTTTGGTAGAGAAGCTACCCCTGAAGAATTAGCAAAAAAACTTCGAATGCCTTTAGACAAAGTAAGAAAGGTTCTTAAAATTTCTAAAGAGCCAGTTTCTCTGGAAAAACCAGTTGGAGATGAGGAAGACAGTAGTTTAGGAGATTTTATTGAAGACACAAAAGCTTTGGCTCCATTAGAGCAAGCAATTAAATCAAATTTAGGTGAAGCAACAACAAAAATATTATCAACTCTTACTCCAAGAGAAGAAAGAGTTTTAAGAATGAGATTTGGAGTAGGAATGAATACAGACCACACTTTAGAAGAAGTTGGATTACAATTCTCAGTAACTAGAGAAAGAATTCGACAAATTGAAGCAAAAGCTTTAAGGAAACTAAAACATCCTAGTAGATCTAAACAACTTAAAAGTTTCTTAGAAAGTTAATTTGGGCCGTTAGCTCAATAGTAGAGTACTGCATTGACATTGCAGGGGTAGTTGGAGCGTAACCAACACGGCCCACCATAAAATTCTTTGTTTAATAAATTTTTCAAATTGATATAAGTTAACTTTTAATTTAGGGCCTGTAGCTCAGTTGGTTAGAGCAGTACACTCATAATGTATTGGTCCCAGGTTCGAGTCCTGGCGGGCCCACCATTTAACTAGTACTAATTCTGTGAAAATTCTTCCAAGACTTTAAATAAAGCTTCAATGTCATCATTATTTGAATTTAAAACTGAGGCAAACTCCTCTTTTTGGGTTCTTGCTAAACTTAGGCCCTCAATTATTAAATCTCTGATTAACGGATTTTCTGGTTTTTTTGTGTAGATTCTCCAATCAATTTTTATCTCTGGTCTTTCACTAGTAGCCTTCAAAATACTATTTACGATAGTGTAATTTTCATTAAGCTTTTCTTTATTTTGGACATCAATTTCTGGATTAGTATATTCTGCTAATCTGCTTGAAAAACTTTTTAAAAAATATTTCTCAAATAATTCAGCATACTTTTTTTTTTCTTGTTCGTTTAATGATTTTCTTTTCTTTCCAAGTGTATAAAATCCAATACCTCTGATATCAACAGTTTCTTTTGCAATTATCTTCAATTTTTCAATCTTTTCATTTTTTGAAATATCTTCTCCAAGTAATTTAGATGCCCTATTGACAGTGGATTGCACAAAAATATCGGGTTCTAAAGAAAATGAATTAAATGTAGTTGAAAAAAAAACAATTAAAAATACTAACAATTTTTTCTTCATCATTTAGTAATGAAATTATTGTGTTTCTATTTCTTCCCAATCACTATCATCTTGTGTCTCAATAATTTTCTGACTATTCAAGATTTTTTGCTGCCTATCTTGTAAATAAAGACTTTTTACAGATGCATAAAAATCAAGTGAATTTTTTTCTAGATTTTCAAGAGAGTCAAAGTTTTTAGCTCTAAAATCAACCCCACTTGTAACTTTGGATGAATAATAATCTACATCTCTAAAGTAGTGAGTGTCATTTCTTACAGTTACATTATACCAAGCATCACCTCCAAAAAAATTCGCTAATGAGGCAACAGCATCTCTTGTTGTGGTGGGTCCTAATACTGGTAAAACTAAGTAGCATCCTGGACCTACGCCATGAACTGCTAGGCTTTGTCCATAATCCTCTTTTGTGTACTCTTCAAATCCCAATAACGATGCAACATCTAACAAACCTAAAATTCCCACCGTTGTATTAATTACAAATCTTCCAGCATTTATTCCAGCTAAAGCGAACTCTCCTTGAAGAAGATTATTTGGAACAGTAACTAAATTTGATAAATTGTTTAATGAATTACTAACACCATTTTTAACAGGAGAAGGCATCAATCTGTAAACGCTTGCGACTGGTTTAAAAATAACTTTGTCCAAGCCTTGATTAATTGCAAATGAAGCTTTGTTAAAAGTTTCAGAACAATCTTTTATTTCAGATGGTTCATTTTTTTTTAAAAGTAGCTCACCATCAGAACCAGCATGCAAATTTGAAACTAGCGTGAAAGTTGTAATTATTATAACTATAATTTTCTTAATCATCATTGATCCTGTATATTACAATGGGAAAGAAATTAAAATAAGAATTAATCAGAATTAGAGCATAAATGTGGCTTAAAATAACACAAAATTATTCTCCAAACTTTAGTACACCCAAAAGAATAAAAAAGAAGATTAAATACATAATTATTCATTACACCGGAATGAAAAATGAGTTATCGGCTTTAAATAGACTAACTAATTATAAGTCAAAAGTGAGTGCTCACTACTTTATAAAAAAAAATGGAAAAATATTAAACTTAGTTCCAGACCTTTATGAGGCTTGGCACGCAGGAATTTCTAATTGGAAAAATATTCAATCTTTAAATCGTTATTCAATTGGCGTTGAAATACAAAATTCTGGTCATGAAAATTTTTATGAAAAATTTTCTGGTAAACAAATAAAATCGGTTAAAAAACTCTTAAGATTTTTGACAGTAAGATATAGAGTAAATCGCAGGAATATCCTGGGGCATTCAGATATTGCTCCATATCGTAAAAAAGATCCAGGAGAAAAATTTCCATGGAAAGAATTGGCAAAACTTAAACTTGCACTCTGGCATAAATTAGATGAAAAAAAACTAAAACAATACAGACATAAAAAGATAAATTCATCAGAGGAAAATAAATTTTTTATCAATCTTCAGAAGATTGGATACACAAGAGTTCAATTAAAAAGGCATGCTATTAAAAAAAGACTTATAGTTAAAGCTTTCCAGCGAAGATTTCGACAGAGTCTAGTAAATGGAATTTGTGATAAGGAATGTCTAATTTTAAGTCAAAATTTACTTAAATCCTAACTAATTACTCTTGAAAAAATCTGATTTAGTAATAAATTAATTTAGCCAGATAAATGATTTATCGCTTTAAGAAATTAAAGAGGAAAGTCCGGGCTCCGCAAGGATACAGTGCCAGGTAATACCTGGCGGGGGCAACCCTAGGGATAGTGCCACAGAAAATAAACCGCCATAACATGGCAAGGGTGAAAAGGTGTGGTAAGAGCACACCGGTTCTATTGGTAACAATGAACGCTGGAAAACCCCACTGGGAGCAAGACTAAGTAGAGGTGACACTGTTAAAAAACTAAAAGCCATCCTTGGCTAGTCACTTGGGTTAGTTGCTTGAGTTTGGAAGTGATTTCAAACCTAGAGAAATGATAAGTTTAAATGACAGAACCCGGCTTATAGTTTATCTGGTTAATTTTTATATTTAAATCCTCAATAATTCATAAATAAATTAATCAAAATTGGCCATTTAAATCTTGAATTGTATGTATTGACACCACGCTAAAAAACCCATAATATCCCATATATTCCCATAAAGAGAGGAATAAAGGATTTTATGGTTTATGTTTTTATCAACCTACGAAAACAAATTAGACAAAAAAGGAAGGGTGTCAGTGCCAGCGAGCTTTAGATCTTATTTATCTAATTTAGGATATAATGGTGTTATTTGTTATCCATCATTTAACAATCAATCAATAGAAGCATGGCCCCAAGATAGAGTTGAGAAAATTTCAAATTCAATAGACACTTTAAATCCATTTGAAGAAAAAAGAGATTTTTTTGCAACATCAATATTATCAGAAAGTATAAATTTACAATTTGACAGCGAAGGAAGAATTTCACTTACACCAAAATTACTAAAACACGCGAAGATTAAAAATAGCATGGTGTTTGTTGGTCAAGGTAAGACTTTTCAGATATGGGAACCAACAATTTTTGAAAAATTTAAGGTCACTGCAAGAAAAAAAGCAAATTTAAATCGTGCCGGTCTTAAATGGGAGCATTAACTTTATAAATAACGGGGGATAATAAAATGACAATTAACTTTAAAACGCCGGAGATTAAAGAATTACAACCAAGACTTTTGGTAATGGGAGTGGGTGGTGCAGGTGGAAATGCTATTAATGAAATGATTGAAAATGGAATGCAAGGCGTGGAATTCATTGCTGTTAACACTGATGCACAAGATCTTAAACATAGTAAAGCAAAATCAAAAATTCAAATCGGTTTAAATTTAACTAAAGGTTTGGGCGCAGGTGCTAAAATTGATATAGGTCAAGCTGCAGCTGATGAGTCTCTAAATGATATAATTAATGTTTTACAAGGTGCAAACATGGTTTTTATAGCTGCTGGAATGGGCGGTGGAACAGGAACTGGTGCAGCACACGTAATTGCTAGAGCTGCAAAAGAATTAAATATTTTAACTGTTGGAGTTGTGACATTACCTTTTTTGTATGAAGGCCCATCAAGAATGAGAAGAGCTCAAATTGGTCTTGAGGAACTTAGGAAACATGTAGATACTATAATTGTAATTCCCAATCAAAATTTATTTAAAATAGCGAATGAACAAACAACTTTTGAGGAATCATTTAATCTATCAAATAATGTTTTAATGCATGGGGTTCAAAGTGTAACAGATCTTATGGTAAGACCCGGGATCATTAATTTAGATTTTGCTGATGTTGAAACAGTTATGGCGTCTATGGGTAAAGCAATGATGGGTACAGGAGAAGCCGAAGGTGAGGGTAGATCTATGAAAGCTACAGAGATGGCAATTAGCAATCCTTTAATTGATGATTATACTCTAAAAGGTGCAAAAGGTTTACTTGTCAATATCACTGGCGGCAAAGATCTTAAATTATTTGAAGTTGACGAGGTAGTTAACAAAATAAGATCTGAAGTTGAAGCTGATGCTGAAGTTATTATAGGAGCAATAACTGACCCATCTCTTGAGGGTAAAATTAGAGTATCAATTGTTGCAACTGCTTTAGATGGACAACAACCTGAAACAAAATCAGTTATCAATATGGTACACAGGATACAAAATAGAAATCCTGGATACTCTGATTTTTCTAATTTAGGATCTAATACTACTTTTAATTTTTCAACTAGTAACCCTATTTCAAGTGGAGCTAATGCACTAAAATTAGAGAATGAAATTACGACTGAAAATCTTAGTGAGACTGTTGCAAATCAAAATATTAACCAAATCAATGATCAATATCATGAGGAACTATTAAAGAACCAAAAAGTTGAAAGCTTAGTTGAAAACACTAAAGAGGATGAGGAAAGTTCTTTCACACAAGAAGCTGTTGGAGAATCAACTCAAGAAGACGAGATAAAAAATGATTTAAAAGAGTTTGGAGTAGATAGGGATGCACCAGACTTATTTAGTTCTCAAAACGAAATATCTTCTCCAGAAAATTTGTTATCGCAAGATAATGAAGATCAGGATGATGATTTAGAGATACCAGCATTTTTAAGAAGACAAAAAAATTAATGGTCTTCATAAAAATAAATGGAAGCCACCATAGTACAGGATAAAACAAAACATTATCCAGTACTGCTAAAAGAAATTATTAGCATTATTACCCCTCAATATGGTGGCACATTTATTGACTGCACTTTTGGTCAAGGCGGCTACACTCGAGAAATTCTTAAAAATAAAAACAACAAAGTAATTGGTTTTGATAGAGATTTTGAAAGTTTAAAAGTTGCAAAAGAAATTAAAAAAGAATTTCCAGACCGATTTATCTTTAAGAATTTAAATTTTAGTAAATTAGGAAATTTAAAACTTAAAAATGAAAATATCAGAGGTGTATTATTTGATTTAGGTTATTCATTTACGCAAATTAAAGATCCAAAAAAAGGATTATCATTTAATTCTCGTGGATCATTAGATATGAGGATGGGTTTAAATGAATTCTCAGCTAAAGAAACAGTAAATAAATTAGACGGAAAAAGCCTAGTAAAAATTTTCAAATCTTTTGGTGATGAAAGAGACGCAAAATTAATTGTTAAAAATATTCTTAAAGAACGATTAATAAAAGAAATAGACACTCCTCACTTAGTAAAAATTATTGAAAAATCAAAAAAAGGAAATAATAAAAAAACTCATTCGGCAACTAAAGTTTTCCAGGCATTAAGAATTTTTGTTAACAAAGAAATAAGTGAGTTAATTTATGGAATGATTCATGCAGCTAAAGTTTTAAAAAAAGATGGTCTTTTGGCTGTTGTAACTTTTCATTCTTTAGAAGATAAAATTGTAAAATATTTTTTTAGAAGTCTCTCAGAACATAAAAGTGTATCTAGGTACCAACCTAAAGAAATACATGAAGAAATTTTATTTAAATTGTATCAAAAAAAACCGATAGTCCCATCAAATCGAGAACTGAAAGAAAACTATCCCTCTAGGTCTGCAAAATTAAGATGCTTAATTAAAAAGGAAAATTTTTATGATTTTAAAACTGATATTTTAGACAAATTTAAAGATTTAATAGAAATTGAAAATCTTGGACATAACTTATGAAAAAAATTTTAACTATTAGTTTAATTTTTTCACTTATTGTAATTACCTCTTTTATAAAAAATTCTACGAAGAAAATTGATGAGGAATTATTTAGTTTAAAAGAGAATATATCAGATCTAAATTTAGAATTAGATAATGTGAAACTTGAATTTGATTATCTTAGCTCACCAGAAAAACTGATTAATTATCAAAACCTTTATTTTGAAAATAAGTTAACCCAAAAGAGTATAAATGAAATTGAAATTATTGACTTCACAAGAGAAAAAATTTTTACAAGTGATGTCAAAATTATAGATAGCGAAAAATAATAATATGAAATTTATTCTCCAAGAAAATAAAGAAGAACTTGAATTTAAAAATAATAAAAAAAACCTCGATATTAGATTTAATAGAATTGCATTTATTTTTTTTATTTTTTTTTTGATTTCTGTAATTTATTGTATTCATCTTGCTCATCTGGGATCTAGAGATTTAAAATCTAATACTTTAAGGAATTATGGCTCTTTTAATAAAATTCAGAGAGCAAATATCTTGGACCGAAACAATCATTTTTTAGCAAAAACTGTTAATTCCATTGATATTGGAATAAATCCAGTTGAAGCAATAGATAAAAAAAAATTGCTACTTAATCTAAAATATATTTTTCCTGATAAAGATTTTGAATTAATTAATTCAAAACTTTCAAAAGATAAATTTTTTTGGTTTGAAAAAAAAATTTCAGAGGAGAATTATGAGAAAATTATGATGTTGGGTGATAAATCGATAAAACCACATGAAAATCTTATAAGAGTTTATCCACAAAAAAATTTATTTAGTCATATAATAGGACAAATAGATGATGATAACTTGGGGATTTCTGGGTTAGAGAAATCATTAGATGTAGATTTAAAAAAAAACGATAAATCTATTCAACTTACTGTCGATAAAGATATTCAGTTCCTGATAAGAGAAGAGTTAATAAGGTTTAATAAAATATTTAAAACTAAAGGTAGTGCCTCAATTTTAATGGATGTAGATAACGGCGAGGTACTATCAATTATTTCCCTTCCTGATTTTGACCCTAATCAAAGACAAAATATTACAGATGTGAATTATATTAATAGAGCCACTAAAGGTGTTTATGAATTAGGTTCTGTTTTTAAAACTTTTACCTTGGCAGCAGCACTAAATGAAAAAATAATAGAGACTAATACTAAGTTTAAAAATTTAGAAAAAAGTATTACTTGCGGAAAAAATAAAATAAGTGAATACGATAAAAAGATTCCCTCTAATTTAACTGCTGAAGAAATACTTATCCGATCAGGAAATATAGGTTCGGTGAGGATCGGTCAAGCAATTGGGATTGAAAAATATAAAAAATTTTTAAATGATCTCGACCTAATTAACTCAATAAAATTTGATATAGAGGAAATGGGTGAACCAATACCCTTTAATTGGGGAAAGTGTAAGCTTGCAACAACTTCATATGGACATGGAATAACTACTACAATTTTACAATTAACTAGCGCTTACTCCACCATTGCTAATGGTGGTTATAAGATTAACCCTACTCTTATTAAAAAAGAAAAATATGTTAAAGGAGAAAGAATTTTAGAGGATAATGTTTCATCAAATCTTGTTTCAATATTAAGAAAAATTGTAACTACAAAAGAAGGTACAGCAACTCTAGCTAATGTAGAAGGTTATGAGGTTGCAGGGAAAACTGGTACCGCAGAAAAAATTTTAGAGGGTAGATATTCCCGAAAAAAAATTAATACTTTTGTTTCAGTATTTCCAGCCTCAAATCCTAAGTATAGCTTAGTTGTGATGTTGGATGAGCCTAAAACAAATAGTGAATATGTTTATAATTATAGAGATGGATCAGGAATAAAATACAAAGGAACTCCTTTTAATACCGCAGGTTGGACTTCAGTTGAAGTTGTTGGTCAAATTATAGAAAAGATTGGGCCTATTTTAGCCACAAAATACACAGAAGTTAATTAACAATGTTATTAGGTAATTATTTTACAAATATAGATAATAGTAAAAAAAAAATTTTTTTCTCAGGAATTTCTTTCAATACAAAAAATATTAAAAAAGATAATATTTTTTTTGCTATAAAAGGGAACCATTTTGACGGAAATAAATTTATTTCTACCGCGATAAAAAAAGGCTCTAAAATTATCATTAGCGAGAAAAGAATTGAAAATTTTCAAAAGGATATTTTATTCATTCATACTAAAAATATTAGAAAACTTTTAGCAGAAATCGCTTTTAAAATTTATAAGAATAAACCAAATAATTTAATTGCTGTAACTGGAACAAATGGAAAATCATCTGTTTCAGATTTTTACTTTCAATTATTAAATCTAAATAAAGTAAAAGTCGCCTCAATTGGAACATTGGGTGTAAAATCAAAAAATTTTAGATCTAATTTACCAAATACAACTATAGACCCAATTCGATTAGGACAAATATTATCTAAATTAAAATCAAAAAAAATTAACAATGTAATTATGGAAGCCTCTAGCCATGGCCTTCGTCAGCATAGATTAAATGGTTTAAAGTTTTCATCAGGTATTTTCACAAATTTATCTCAAGATCATCTAGATTATCATAAAAATTTTAAAGATTACTTTAAAGCAAAACAGTACTTATTTGAAAATTTGATAGGAAAGAAAGGAAATGTAATAACAGATGAAACATTACCAGAATTTAAAAGAATAAAAAAAATCGCAATTTCTAGAAAATTGAAATTGCAGGTTTTAAATAATAACAAAAATCAATTTCAAATTTTATCTCATAGTTATAGAGGTGAGAAACAAATATTAAAAATTAGATACTATAATCTAACAAGAGAAATAAATTTAAATCTTATTGGAAAAATACAATTAAAAAATATTTTAATGGCGATTATTGCAGCAAAAAATAGCAATATAAGTTTAATCAAGATTCTAAATGTTTTATCACAACTTAAGCCAATAGATGGAAGACTTGAAAAAATAGGTAAAATCAAAAATAGGTCTAAAGTAATACTTGATTATGCACATACACCAGATGCACTTAGAATATGTCTTTCAAACCTTAAAGAGCAATTTCCAAATAAAAAAATAATTTTACTCTTTGGTTGTGGTGGAAATAGAGATCAAAATAAAAGATTTAAAATGGGAAAGATTGCATGTGATTATTCTAACGAAATTTATTTGACAGATGATAATCCTAGATTTGAAGATCCAAGAAAAATAAGAGATGATATTAAAAAGGGTATTCAAGACACTTCGATAAAAGAAATTCCTGATAGAAAAAAAGCTATTTCTGAGGCCATCAAAAATTTAAATACAGGTGACATTTTGTTGGTTGCTGGAAAAGGTCATGAGAAAACTCAAGATTTTGGTAAAAAGAAAATTTATTTTTCAGACAAAAAAATTATTTTAGATTGTATTAAACTTAAGAATACAAGCTTATCAAAAAACTTTAAGATAAATATTATTAAAGAATTATCAAAAATCAAAAATAAAATTCCTTTAGTAAAAGCAGATAAAGCAAGAATTAACTCTAAAGAGGTAAATAAGAATGATATCTTTTTTGCTATTAAAGGAAAAAAAAATGATGGAAATAAATATATTGGAGAGGCATTTAAAAATAAAGCATCATTAGTTGTAGTAAATAAAGTTCAAAATAAATTTAATAGCAAACGTCAGATAAAAGTAAGAAATACATTAAAATTTATGACTGAAATTTCGAAAATTTTTAGACAAAATATCGATACAAATATTATAGCTATTACAGGAAGTTGTGGAAAAACTACTCTCAAAGAATTATTGGGCAATGTGTTAGGAAAGATTTCTAGTGTTAGTATTTCTCCAAAATCATATAACAATAAATTTGGAGTTCCATTAAGTTTACTTAATTTAAAACATAGTGATGAATTTGGAGTTTTAGAGGTTGGTATGGATAAAAAAGGGGAAATAGATAATTTAACAAATATTATAAAACCGAATGTTGGCTTGATAACTAACATAAATTATGCACATGCAAAAAATTTCAAAAATATCAAACAAATTGCTTTAGCTAAAGCAGAGATAATTAAAAATATACTACCCAATGGTTTTGTTGTCTTGAATGCTGATGATAGTTTTTTCAAATTACATAAAAAAATTGCTGAAAATAATAATATTAATGTGATTTCTTTTGGGATTAAAAGTAAAAAGGCAAATGTTAAGTTGTTTAATATTAAAAAAGTTAAAAAGACATTTAAAATTAAAGTTAAACTTAATGATAAGTTTAAATATTTTATAATTTCTAATAATTTTCAAAGTAATATTTATAATATTTTAAGCGCTTTAAGTGTAATAAGTATTTACAAAGATGTGCTTAAACTTAATGAAAAAATTTTCTTAGATTTTAGAAGTCCAGCAGGAAGAGGAGATCATTCTACAATAAAGATAGGTAACAAAAAAATAAACTTAATTGATGAAAGTTATAATTCTAATCCTCTATCTTTAAAATCAGCCTTAAAAAATTATGACAGTATAGATACAAAAAAATATCGTAAATATCTTTTGCTTGGAGATATGATGGAACTTGGTTCACATTCAAAAAAACTTCACCAATCAATAGTTCCTTTAATAAACGAGACAAATATTGATAAAGTATTTGTTATGGGAAAAATGGTAAGAGAAATATTCGATAATATTGTGAAAGTAAAAAGAGGAAGAATTTTAGAAAATAAATCAGGAATTTTTGAATTAATTAAGAAAGATTTCAATAATAATGATTATTTAATGATTAAAGCCTCAAATGCGTCAGGTTTCAACAGTATAGTAAATAACTTGAAGGGTTTAAATTAAATGCTTTATCAATTTTTACTAAATTTTGTTGATAGTTTTAGTTTTTTAAATGTATTTAAATATTTAACATTTAGGACTGGTTTATCTTTTTTTACTTCATTAATTATTGTTTTAATTATTGGAGGAACTTTTATAAAACTTTTTTCAAAACAAAAAATTTTAAATCCTATCCGTAATGATGGTCCAGAAGATCATATAGTTAAGAAAATAGGAACTCCGACCATGGGTGGAGTAATTATTTTGATTGGTTTGTTAATATCAGTACTATTCTGGGCTGATTTATCGAATTTAAATGTTTTATTTTGTTTATATATCGCAATTTCTTTTGGTTTGCTTGGGGCATTCGATGATTATAAAAAAATAAAGTACAGCAACTCCTTAGGTATTTCATCAAAGTTAAAATTAACCTTTCAAATAATACTAGCAATAATTGGTGTTAGTTTTTATGTTTACTTTAATGACTATCAAGATTTAACTAATCTATACTTTCCTTTTTTTAAAAACCTCATCATTAATCTCGGATGGTTTTTTATACCTTTTTCAATATTTGTAATTATTGGTTCATCGAATGCTGTAAATCTTACTGATGGATTAGATGGGTTAGCAACAGTGCCTGTTATACTTGTTGCAGCTTGTTTTGCATTTATAAGCTATGTTACAGGAAACATTGTATTCTCAAATTATTTGCAAATTCCTTATATAGAGGGAACTGGGGAAGTTTCAATTTTTTGTGGAGCAATCATTGGCTCTTGCTTAGGCTTTTTGTGGTTCAACGCACCTCCAGCAAAAATTTTTATGGGAGATACTGGATCTTTGTCTTTGGGTGGCTCTTTAGGAGCAGTTGGTATAATAACAAAACATGAAATAGTTTTAGCAATTACTGGAGGTTTATTTGTTCTTGAAGCAGTTTCAGTGATTGTGCAAGTAATATCATTTAAACTTACAGGTAAAAGAGTTTTTAAAATGGCACCAATCCACCATCATTTTGAGAAAAAAGGTTGGCCTGAATCAACAGTTGTAATTAGATTTTGGATAATTTCTATTATTTTAGCAATGATAGGACTTGCTACATTAAAACTAAGATAATGAGTGATAATTCACAAATTTTCTTTAATAAAAAAATTTTAATTTATGGATTAGGAAAAAGTGGACTTTCGTCATTCAATTTTTTAAGAAATAAAAATGATGTTTATTTATTTGATGATAACCCAAATCTTAAAATAAATAAGTCGATTAAAAAAAAAACACTCAATTTTAAAAAATTATTAAAAACCAAATTTGATATAATCATATTAAGCCCAGGAATTGATATAAAAAAATGTAAGTTAAAAAATTTACTTAGAAAAAAAAATAAGAATATCTATACAGATCTAGATGTTTTTTACTCATTTTATAAAAATGTCTCATTAACAATAACTGGCACAAATGGAAAGTCCACCACATGCAAACTTCTATATGATATCTTAAAAGATCAAAAAAAAGACGTAAGATTAGCAGGGAATATTGGTACACCAATACTATCTATAAATAAGATCTCAAAAAAAACAATTTTCGTTATTGAGGCTTCATCCTACCAATTAGAATATAGTAAAATTTTTTCATCAAAATTTGCCGCTATCCTTAATATTGCGCCAGATCATTTGGAGAGACATGGAAATTTAAAAAATTATGTAGAGGCAAAATTTAAAATTTTTAATAATCGAAAAAGAGGAGCAATTGGATTTGTGAATAAAAATGATCATTTAATTCAAAAAAGAATTAAAACAATAAAGCCTAAATTAAAACTGGTAAATGTAGATACAAAATTGAACAATCTAATTTTGAAAAAAATTAGAAACAAATATTTTTTATCAAGATCAAATCAAGCAAATCTCTCATTTGTTTTAGAAATGATAAAAAAATTTAATGTAAAATCAAATAAATTATTCAAAAGCGTAAATAAATTCAAAGGATTGAATTATAGGCAGAAAATTATTTATAACAAAAATAAATTAATCATAATTAATGATTCTAAATCAACAAGTTATTCTTCTTCAAAAGAATTATTAGAAATGTACAAGAATATTCATTGGTTAATTGGTGGTATTCCAAAAAAAGATGACAAAATATCGTTATCAAAAAAATATTTTAGAAATATTAAGATTTATGTTTTTGGTAAAAATTTTAAAAAATTTTCAAAAGATTTAAAGAAAAATGCAGAACTTAAAAGTTTTAAAAATTTAAATCTTGCAGTATCAGAAATTTTTAAGAATATTCATAAAAAGAAACACTCAAATAATACAATCTTATTTAGTCCAGCCTCTGCATCATTTGATAGTTTTAAAAATTTTGAGGAAAGAGGTTCATATTTTAATAAGTTGATAAAAAGATATATTAATGAAAGAAAAATTATTTAGTTATATTTCTTTTTATCAATGGTGGAAAAGTATTGATAAACCTATTCTATCATTGATCTTAATTTTATTTTTGGCAGGTTTATTCTTCTCATTAGTATCAACTTCCCTAATTGCATCTGATAAATTAGATACGAATACTTATTTCTTTTTTTTTAAACATACAGTTTTTGTTTTTTTTGGCTTTTTTTTAATTTTTATTTTATCTTTTATACCTGAAAAAGAAATTTATAGAATTTCACTAATATTTTTCTCTTTATCATTAGTTTTGTTGTTCCTGGTTCCTATAGTTGGAGTAGAGATTAAGGGTTCCAAGAGATGGATTGATTTGTTGGTATTGCCAAGAATACAACCTATTGAGTTTGTAAAGCCTTTTTTAATAGTGATAATAAGTATGATAATTTGCTCTCAAAAATATACTAATTTTAATTTTAAATACTTCTTATCTTTTTTGTTAACTATATTGATATCGAGTCTTTTAATACTTCAACCAGATATTGGTCAAACTCTTTTAATCGGTTTTAGTTGGTTAGTTTTGATTTTTATTTCTGGTATTAGTATATTTTTTTTGAGCTTAGTTTTTTTTATCTCTCTAGCTACGATAGCATCTATCATTAGTTACCTTCCACAATTTAAATACATAAAAGATAGATTATTTTCTTTTTTTAATCCTGAAATGGGTACTCATAACTTTCAATCAGATAAAGCATTAGAAGCTATAATAAGTGGAGGTTTTTTTGGAAAAGGCATAGGAGAGGGAACATTAAAAAACAGAGTTCCTGAAGCTCATACAGATTACATTATTTCAGTAATTTCGGAAGAGTTTGGAGTAATCTTCATAATGTTAATTTTATTAACCTACCTAGTATTAATATTTTCAGTTTTGAAAAAAGTTTACAAAGAAAATGACAAAAAGATCAAACTAATCCTAACCGGATCTATTAGCTTAATACTCATGCAAGCAATGATTCACATAGGAGTAAATATTAGATTATTCCCAACTACAGGAATGACTTTACCATTTTTAAGTTATGGGGGTTCATCGATTATAAGTATTTCTATAATGTCTGGTATAATTTTGAATTTAACAAAAAGAAAAATAACTGAATGAAAAATATATTAATTTCAACAGGAGGATCAGGGGGACATGTAGTGCCAGCAAAAATTCTAAGTGAACATTTGCATTCAAATTTTAATGTTTTTATTTCTACTGACTCAAGAGGGCTGAAATATCTAGATAATCAAAAAAATGATATTATTTTGATAAATACTCCTAAATTAAATCTTAATATATTTTTTATATTTAAAGTATTCCAAATAATTTATTTGGTTATTAAAACAATTTTATTATTAAAAAAAAATAAGATTAATGTCGTTTTTTCAACAGGAGGATATATGTCATTACCTGTTTGTTTTGGTGCAAAATTATTAGGAATAAAGATATACCTACTTGAACCCAATATTGTTTTAGGTAGAGCAAACAGACTCTTTTTAGGTTTTTGTAAAAAAATTTTTACTTATACAGAAAGCTTAAAAAACTTTCCTGAAAAACTTAAACATAAAATTCAAATAATAACTCCACTAGTTAAAAAAAATTTTTATGAGAAAAGAGAAATTAAAACAGAAAATAAAGCATTCTGTCTTTTGGTTGTTGGTGGCAGTCAAGGAGCAAAGATTTTTGACAATGTGGTAAAAAATGTAATCGTTAATTTGTCGAAAAAAAATAAAATTAAAATCATTCAACAAACTCATAAAAGTAATACTGATCAATTAAGAAGTATTTATGATGAGGCTAAAATTGAAAATACCATTTTTGATTTTGAGGAAAATTTGGCAGATTTGATAAATCAATCAGACCTATGTATTACGCGTGCTGGTGCATCTACCTTAGCAGAATTATCAATGATGAATAAACCGTTCCTAACAATCCCTTTAGTTTCAGCAAAAGATAATCATCAATTTGAAAATGCAAATTTTTATCAAAATTTAGGTTGCTGTTGGATTATGAGTCAAAAAGACTTCAATGAGGTTAATTTAGAAAAATTTTTAGATCATATAATTATGAATAAGTCTGAGTACAATATTAAAAAAAATAATTTAGAAAAACATAATTTCCAAAACTCATGGAATGATATAAACCAAAAAATATTGGAAACTATTAATGAAAATTGAATTAGCTAAAAAAGAAATTATCCATTTTATAGGTATTGGTGGAATAGGTATGAGTGGTCTCGCATTGATTATGAAGGCAAGAGGTTTTCAAATCCAAGGAAGCGATATTAATAAGAATAAAAATATTGAAAAATTAAAAAAACAGGGTGTCAGAATTTTTATTGGTCACAAAAAGCAAAATATAAAAGACGTTACAATTTTAGTGACCTCCTCTGCAATTAAAAAAAGTAATCCAGAATTACTAGAGGCTAAAAGAAAAAAATTACCAGTGATAAAAAGAGGAAAGATGTTAGCAAATCTTGTTTCTCTAATGAAAAATATTGTTGTAGTTGGCTCCCATGGTAAAACAACAACGACATCTTTAGTAAGTTCTATTTTTGAAAACACAAAGTTAGATCCTACAATAATCAATGGAGGTATAATAAATTCAATAAATAGTACTGCAAAATTAGGTAAGAGTGACTGGTCTATATTAGAGGCAGATGAGTCCGATGGAAGCTTTACTCATATTTCTCCCACATATTCAATTATTACAAACATAGATAGAGAACACATGGATTTTTATAAATCTATGAAGGATTTAAAAAATCATTTTCTTCACTTTGTAAAAAAAGTTCCATCATTTGGAAAATCTTTTATTTGTATTGATGATAAAACTAACGATGAATTAATAAAAGATATCAAAAATAAAAATTTTTTTACATATGGTATCAAGTCTAACGCTAATTTTCTTATCAAAAATATAATTCAAGACAAACTTTTTTCAAAATTTGATTTATCTATAAATTTACCAAATAAAAAAAAAACAATCTTAAAAAACTTTAAGATACCATTATTAGGTGTTCATAATATAAGAAACTCCACAGCTGCAATTGCAGTCGCTCTTACTGTAGGAATTCCAGTATCTAATATTAAAAAAGGTCTAAAAAACTTTAAAGGTGTCCAGCGAAGATTTAATAAGATATTTACAGTTAATGGAGTTGATTTTTATGATGATTATGCACATCATCCAACAGAGATAAAGTCTGTGTTAGAGGGGGTGAAAAAAGTTTTTGATAAGTGTGAAAAGGTATGCATTTTTCAACCACATAGAATATCGAGATTAAAAGATTTAAGAAATGAATTTACACATTGTTTCAGAGATGCTGATACAATTATCTTATGCCCCATTTATACAGCTGGAGAAAAAATAAAATTAGGTTTTAATTATCATGACTTTGCAAGGGAAATTATAAAAAATTCAAAAGTAAAACTATTTATGATTAAAAATAATCTCGAATTAGCTAAATTCCTCAAACAAAATATTTATGGGAATAAAATTGTCATAGGAATGGGCGCCGGCTCGATTTCAAATTGGATGAAAAAATTACCTAAATTAATGTAATGCAGATACATCAACTTAAAAAGTTACTAAAAGATTTTGATCAAAATATAATTTATGATCAAGATTTAAAGAAAAAAAATTGGTTTAATATTGGAGGAAAAACAAAAGTTTTTTATAAAGCTGAAAATTTAAAGGATTTAGTTAAATTTTTAAAATTACTCGATAATAGGGAAAAGATTTTTATTATTGGTGCAGGATCTAACACTTTAATACCAGATAATATTTTTGATGGGGTTGTGATAAAACTAAGCAAAAATTTCAATAGAGTATCTTTATTAAGAGATAATGTAATAATCTCAGGCAGTGCTGTTTTAGATAAAAGTTTATCCGAGTTTGCCGCTGAAAATCATTTAAGTGGGTTTGAATTTTTATCCTGCATCCCAGGCTCCATTGGCGGAGGAATTAAGATGAATGCTGGTTGTTTTGGAAGAGAATTTAAAGATATTCTTCTTTCTATTCAAGCAATAGATCAAAAAGGGGGTTTAATAACAATCCCGTCGAAAGAAGTAAATTTTGAATATAGAAACAATGATTTACCTGCAGATTTAATTTTTTTAAGTGCTTCCTTCAAAGGGGTTAAAAGCGATTTTAGTAAAGTAAATAGTGAGATAACAAAAATGAAATCTTTAAAAGAAAAAAATCAACCGATGAAAATTAAAACTGGTGGAAGTACTTTTAAAAACCCAATAAATCAAACAGATAAAAAAGTCTGGGAATTGATAAGAGAATCAGTTTCTATTGATACTAAGTTTGGTGATGCTCATATTTCAGAAAAACATTCGAATTTTTTTGTCAATAAAGGTAATGCAACATTTAATGATATGAAAAAATTAATTGATTTTGTTTCAAAAAAAGTTTTTGAAAAAACTGGCATAAAATTAGATAAAGAAATTAAGATATTGGAATAATTTGAAAAAAAAAATTTTAATAATTTCAGGTGGTATTTCTAAAGAAAGACTTATCAGTTTAGAGACTGGAAAGCAGGTTGCTAAAGAATTAAAAAAGAATAATTATTTAGTAAGAACATGCGAACCAGATAAAGATTTATTATCTGTGATAGAAAATTTCAAACCTAATTGCATATTTAATGCTTTACATGGTCAGTTCGGAGAAGATGGTTATATACAAACTATCTTGGAGATAGTAGGAATTCCATATACGCATTCAGGTGTGATTGCTTCTGCTAAGGCAATGGACAAAGAAATTTCTAAAAAAATATTTTTAAAAAATAATATTTTGACACCTAAATATTACATCTATAATTTTAACAAAACTAATAAAGAACTTACAAGTTTTGTTAAAAAAAAGTTTAAATTTCCAGTTGTAATAAAACCAATCAACGAAGGCTCTAGTGTAAATGTATATATTTGTACTAAGGATAATTTATCAAAAAATTTAAAATTTTTAAAAGATTATAAAAAAGTAATGATAGAGCAGTTTATTCCGGGAAGAGAAATTCAATCAGCTATAATTGGAAATAAGAAACTTGGAGCAATTGAACTAAAACCAAAAAGAAAATTTTATGATTATCAGGCTAAATATAATTCTAATGCTAAGACAGAACATATTATTCCAGTAAATTTGCCCCAAAAAAAATACAAAGCTCTTATGAACATTACTTTAAAAGCACACAAATTATTAGGGTGTAGAGGGGTTACAAGATCAGATTTTAAATATTTTAATGGGAAATTTTATCTTCTAGAAATTAATACTCAGCCAGGTATGACAAAACTATCTTTAGTTCCAGAGATATCAGCGTATATTGGAATCAATTTCATAAATCTTATAAAATTAATAATAAAAGATGCATCTATTAATAAGTAAAAAAATTATAATTTACTTATTATTATTTTGTTTTCTTGTATCAATAAATAATATTTCATTAACAAATATTGGTTTTCCAAAAATTGATAAAATAGAAATTAGTGGTCTTAATCTTGATGAGCGAAAAAAAATTAAAAGTTTTATCAATGATGGAAATTTTAAAAATATTTTTCAATTAGATAAGCAATATTTAAAAAAAAAAATTAATTCGATTAACAATATTGAACAATTTGAAATATTCAAAAATTATCCTTCAACTTTAAAAATATTTATAAAAGAAACAAAAATACTTGCGCACACTAAAAGAAATGGTCTCGATTACTTAATTGGATCAAATGGAAAATTAATTCAAAATGATTATTCAGTTTCCAATTTACCATTTATATTTGGTGATTTAGATATTAATGAATTTCTAAATTTTAAGAGTGAAATTGATCAATCAAACTTTAATTTTGAAGACATAACAAAATTATATTATTTCAAATCAAAAAGATGGGATATAGAAACATATCAAGGATATCTGATAAGATTATCAAAAAATAATGTCAAAAATGATTTAAATTTATTTATTCGTTTATCTGATGAGGATAAATTTAAGGATGAATTAGTAATTGATTTTCGTCAAAAAGATCAAATAATATTAAATGACAAATAATTTAGATAATAGAATATTTCTATTTTTAAGTTTTGATAAATTTATAATTGTTGCATTGAATTCAAATAATGAGTTTGTTTATAGAAAAGAAATTTTAACTAACAACAAAAGTAATCAAATTGACTCAAAATTTTTGGATAATTTTTTAAATGAGAATATTTTTAAGATAGAAAAAGAACTTAATGAATTTGTTAAAAATATTTTTTTGATTATTGATAATCAAAATATTTTTTCAATTTATTTATCTATTAAAAACAAATTTGACAATACCATTATAAACTCAAATTCTATAAATAAATTGCTATTTGAGGCAAAAAGTTGCTGTAAAAAGACCCTAGAAGATTTTGATGTTCTTCATATGAAGATTGATCAATTTTATATTGATGGAGTTTATTTTAAAATTTTACCGGAAAAACAAAATTGTAAAAATTTTTCAATTGAAATTAATTATATTTGTTTGCCGAGAAAGATTTCAAAAACTATTGAAGATGTTCTGGCCAAGTATCAAATATCTTTAGATAAAATATTGAGTTTTAATTATCTTAATAATTTCTTGGATGACAAAAATAACAATTTGTATATAACTGCACAAAAAATCTTGGATGGACTTAATGAGAATGAGGTTTCTATCACCAATAAAAACCCAAAAAAACTCAGTTTTTTTGAAAGATTTTTTAATTTTTTTAAATAATTCGTATTTTCTTGTAACATTTGTTGTTTTTAAATTTCGAGATTAGAGGATTAAAAGTTCTTGTGTCTTTATTGAACCAAAAAACTATAAAAAATCCCATATCTTTCAGTGGAATAGGTCTTCACTCTGGAAAACCAGCCAAGATTTGTGTCAAACCTTCAAGTCCAGATAGTGGCATTGTATTTAAAAGAATAGATTTAAAAAATAACAATCTAATTCACCCAAATTTTATGAATGTGAGTAGCACAGCTTTGAACACTACTATTAGTAATAGTAATGGAGTGAAAGTTTCAACTATCGAGCATTTAATGGGGGCTTTATTTGGAATTGGAATCGATAATGCATTAATTGAAATTGATAATGAGGAAGTACCAATTTTAGATGGGTCAGCGAAAGTTTTTATTGAAAAAATATTAACAGCAGGTTTAGAGCCAAGTAATAAACCTATTAAAATAATTAAGATTAATAAAAAAATTGAATTTAAAAACGGTGATAAATTTATTTCAATTGAGCCTTCAAAATTAAGCTTGGATATAGATTTTGAGTTAAAATATCAAAATAAAATAATTGGAAATCAGAGAAATAAGATTAATGTCTATGAGGATGATTTGACAGAGGTTTTTAATTCTAGAACTTTTTGTTTGTATGAGGACATCGAAGCTATCAAGAAAAAAGGTTTAGCAAAAGGTGGGAGTTTAGAAAACGCTATAGTAGTCAAAAGTGACAGTGTGTTAAATCCTGAGGGTTTAAGAAATTCAAAAGAATTTGTTAATCACAAAATTCTTGATTGTATTGGCGATTTATATACTACAGGTTATAGAATTATAGCTAGTGTAAATTGCTCTCAGGGAGGTCATTATCTAACGAATAGTTTGCTAAAGAAAGTATTCGAAAATAAAGATAATTTTTCTATCATCGAAATTCAAGAAAGAACGCTACCTCACACACTAATCAATAGAAGTTTATTAAGATCGATAGCTTAATTTGATATTCATCTTTATAGTTTTTTTAAGTATATATACTTAAAGTATGTTTAAAAATAAAATTATTTTAATTTTTTTTTCTTTCATATTTCTATTTTCTTGTAGCAAAGAAATAGAAAATGTTTCTATCATTAAGGAAACCAATCAAAAAGTTGAAATGATCTCTGCATACGAAAAAGGTATGAGTTTGATCGAAGTAGGGGATTATTTCGCAGCTAGTAAAAAGTTTTTAGAGGCAGAAATTTTGTTTCCTCAATCAAGCTGGGCACCAAAATCAGTCTTGATGGCATCATATTCTTACTATATGCAAGATTATTACTCATTAGCAATTCAAAATTTAAAAAGATATTTCCAAACATACCCAAAAGATACAAATAAACCTTATGGCCATTATCTCTTAGCTATGTGCTATTATGAAACTATAGAGGGAGAAAAAAAAGATTTGGCTCCTTTAATTTTATCCAAAAAAGAACTTAATTTCATTATTGAAAATTTTCCTAATACTGATTATGCCTACGACTCCAAATTTAAAATTGACTTAATTAATGATATTTTGGCTGCTAAAGAAGTTTATATTGGCAGACATTACATTAAAAAGAAAAAATGGATACCAGCACTTAATAGATTTAAAAATGTTTTAAAGGAATATGAAACAACAGTTCACGTAGAAGAGGCAATACATAGATTGGTTGAAATTTATTACAAATTAGGCATGGAAGAAGAGTCTCTTAAATATGCATCATTGTTAGGTTATAATTATAATTCTGGAGAATGGTATGAAAAAACATATAAAATTTTTAACAAAAAATATGAGGTTACTATCCCAGAAAGTAAAAAAGAAAAAAGTAAGATTTTAAGTAAGATAAAAAGTTTCTTTTAAAAATGATTGATGAAAAAATTAATCAAAAATATCTAAAAAAAATAAAATTATTTCAAAAATATAATAAACACTATTATAATTTAAATAACCCAATAGTTTCAGACCAAATTTTTGATAAATTAAAGTTAGAAATTATTAATTTGGAAAAACAACACAAATTTTTAAATCACAAAGACTCTCCTAAAAATTCCGTAGGTTTCAGGCCATCTAAAACATTCAAAAAAGTAAAACATAGCATACCAATGCTCTCACTGAATAATGCTTTTGATAAAGATGATCTTATAAATTTTGAAAAGAAAATTTTAAATTTTTTAAATGAAAAACCAAATTTTATTCTTGAGTATACTGCAGAACCTAAAATTGATGGAATATCTGCCTCTTTAATCTTTAAGAGAGGTAAATTTATTTGTGGTTTATCAAGAGGTGACGGAAAAGAAGGAGAAGATATTACAGAAAATCTAAAAACAATCAAAGACATACCAAAAAATATAGATTCAAAAAATTTTCCTGAAGATATTGATATTAGAGGGGAAGTATTTATTCAAAATAGTGATTTTAAAAAAATAGAAAATAAATTTGCAAATCCAAGGAATGCTGCCTCAGGATCTTTGAGGCAGAAAGATCCTAATGAAACAAAAAAGATCCCATTAAAATTTATTGCTTATACCTTTGGTTATGAGAAGGGTTTAACAGTAAAAACACAAAGTGAATTTTTAGAAAAATTGAAAGAATGGGGTTTTAAAACTAATCCTTTTAATAAAACAATAAAAACAATAGATAACCTAATTAAAAATTATAATAAGATTGAAAAAAAAAGAAGTGAAATAGATTTTGATATTGACGGAATCGTTTATAAAATAAATGAATTTAAATTACAAAAAAGGCTAGGCAATGTTGCTAACGCACCTAGATGGGCGATTGCTCACAAATTTTCAGCGAATAGTGCTATATCAAGAATAGAAAATATTGAAATTCAAATAGGAAGAACAGGAGCTTTAACTCCTGTTGCAAAAATCAAATCTGTCAACATAGGAGGTGTTGTAGTCTCAAATGCAACCTTGCATAATGAGGAAGAAATAAATCGGAAGGATATAAGAATAGGTGATACAGTTTTAATTGAAAGAGCTGGAGATGTTATACCTCATGTAATTTCTGTGGATTTAAAGTTAAGAAATAGAAATTCAAAAAAATTTAGCTTTCCTAAAATATGTCCATCTTGTGGATCGAAGACTGTAAAAGATTATAATTTTACAACTAAAAAAGAGGATGCAGTTAGAAGATGTTCAAGTGAAGGTTATGAGTGTGAAAAAATGGCTATAGAAAAAATAAAACATTTTGTTTCGAAAGAGGCTTTTAATATAGAAGGCTTTGGGAAAAAGATTGTCGAAAATTTTTGGAATCTTAAATTAATTAGACTTCCCCAAGATATATTCAAACTTGATTTTTCAAAAATAGAAAGTTTAGATGGCTGGGGAAAACTATCAGTGGCTAACTTAAAATATTCAATAAATTTAAGAAAAACAATTACTTTTGAAAAATTTATTTATTCATTGGGTATTAGACATATTGGTTTAGAAAATGCAAAAATTATAGCCAAAAATTTGAAATCTTTAAAAAACTTTGTTGAGCTATCAAAAAAAAATAATTTTAAAGATTTAATAAACATTGATGGAATAGGGGAAACACAAATTAATTCAATTAAGAATTTTTTTAAAAATGATACAAATTTAGATGTATTGGAAAACCTTGAAAAAGTACTTAATGTAAAAAATGCAGAAATAAAAAAAACAAATGGCTTGCTTAATAATAAAACATTCATGTTCACTGGTAAATTAGTAAATATGAGCCGCTCCGAAGCAAAATCAATAATTGAACAAAATTCAGGATCAATAGTAAGTAATGTTACTAAGAAACTTGACTATTTAATTGTTGGTGAAAAACCAACAAGTAGAAAAGTTGATGCTGCAAGAAATTTTAAAGTAAAAATTTTAAATCAGTTTTCTTGGCTTAAAATGCTTAAATAAAACTTGCTAGCCATTTCTTTTCTTTTTTATTCAAAAATGGTGATATTTTTGAGTAAACTTTAAGATGATAATTGAAAAGATAGTTTTTTTCTTTATTTGTAAGTAGCTTAGGATTGATTAAATCTTTTTCTATAGGAGCTAAAGTTAAATTTTCAAAAAATACTTTTCCATTAACTTCTTTAACATAAACTAAATTTTCAATACGAATTCCAAATTTGTTCTTTGCGTAATAACCAGGCTCATTACTTAGTATCATACCTTTCTGAATCTTAACCTTATTAAATTTTGATATACCTTGTGGGCCCTCATGAACATTAAGAAAAAAACCAACTCCATGACCAGTACCATGATTATAATCAAGTCCGTCTTTTTTTAAAAATTTTCTAGCATCTATATCAATAATTTTTCCAGTATTTTTTTTATTAAGATCCGTCTCAGCAACAGCTATGTGACCTTTTAAGACATTTGTGTAAATATCTTTTATTTTTTTACTTTGACTTGAAAAAGAAATAGTCCTTGTTACGTCTGTTGTACCAAATTTATATTGTCCACCAGAGTCACACAAAAAAATTTCATTTTTTTTTAAAAATTTAGTTTTATTTTTTGTAGCTCTATAATGAATAATTGCTCCATTTTTTCCGCTACCAGCTATTGTATTGAAACTAGGGTATAAATATTTTGAGCTCATTCTTCTAATTTTTTCTAATTTATTTTGAGCATCAAATTCAGTTAAGTTTAATTTCTTTTTGTTTTTTATCCAATAAATAAATTTTGTTAGTGCAACTCCATCGATTATATGAGCATTAATCATATTTTTAATTTCAGTCTTATTTTTTATTGATTTAAGTAAATAAATTGGATCTTCTTTTTTTACTAATTTAAATCTTTTTTCCAATAAATTTTCTAGAAATAACGAGCAGGTTTTTTCATCAACCAGAATCTTTCCTTTTTTAAGATTTTTTAAAAAATTAAAAAGATATTTTGGCTCAATAATCTGTTTCTTTTTAAGTTTTTTTTCTTTGATAAGTTTTTTTGACTTTTTTTGTTTAGCAATTAAATAAAATTCTTTCTCTTTATTTATTAAAAGATTGCAATTTGGTATAGGACTTGTTGGATTATCTTTTCCTCTTATATTTAATAACCATGCAATATTCTCTGGCGCTGTAATAAATAAATAATCAAATCCTTGTTTTTTTAAATAATTTGAAATTTTTGAAATTCTTTGAATATAAGTTTCACCAGTAATTTTTTTATCAAGAGAATAAAATGGATGATCTGTTTTACTCTGAGTTTTAGAAATATAATCAATCAGGTTTTTGCTTATTACAGTTATTCTGTTATTTTTTAAAAAAAACTTCTTTACTTGATCTGATGTAAATATTTTTGGGTCAATTCCTAAATTTAAGTTTTTAAAAATATGTGTATTAGTAATTTTGAAATAGTCTACAATTTCAAATTCTTTTCCACTCTCAATTCCTGCTTGGATTGTATATCTTCCATCTACAAATAAGTAATTTTTTTTTTTTAGAATTACCGCATAACCTGCGGAACCTGTAAAATTTGAGATGAATTTAAGTCTGTTTTTGCACGAATATTCAGAAAAAAACTCATCATTTTTAGGTACAACATACCCATCTATTCCATAATTATTAAATAGCTCTCTAAGCTTATTAATTCTTTTTTTTATCATTTAATTCTCTTTTGATATCTAATCCATCCAGGGCTTCTTTTGGTATCATCATCTAATTCGAAATCTTGATTAAATTCAAACTCATCAAATGTTTCATTAGTTTCATCAAAATAGGAATTTTTTTCTAAATTATTTTCTGGCAATTCATCAATAAATCTGGATGCCATACTATCTATCCAATCTCCTTGATAAAATCTATTCATAGAAAAAGAGATAATAGCATTTTTTTTAGCCCTAGTAATACCAACGTAAGCTAGTCTTCTCTCTTCCTCTAAACCGTTATGTCCTTTTTCTTCAATAGATTTTTGGTGTGGAAATAATCCTTCTTCCCAACCAGGCAAAAAAACTAAATCAAATTCTAAACCTTTTGCAGCATGCATCGTCATCATATTAATTTTTTCACCCTCCCAATCTTGGTCAATAGATGTTGCTAGAGAAACGTGATCTAAAAAACTCTCTAAATTGTCAAACTCCTTCATAGCACTTAATAACTCTTTTATATTTTCTAATCTATTTTCATTTTCAAGATCTTTTTTGTTTTTTAACATTACTGAATATCCAGATTCATCTAAAAGTATTTGTAATAATTTTATGTGATTAAATTTTTTTACTTTAAGATCTTTTCTCCATTTTGAAATTAAATCTAAAAATATGTTTAAACCAATTTTTGCTTTAGGTTTTATCAAATTTTCGGATATCATTTTTCTTGCTGAACTTTCTAAACTGATTTTATTTTCTTTAGAGTATTGATGAATCAATTTAATTGTACTTTCACCAATAGATCTTTTAGGATTATTCACTATTCTTTCAAAAGCTAAATCATCCTTTTCTTGATTAACTAATCTTAAGTAAGCTATACAATCTTTAATTTCAGCCCTTTCATAAAATTTAATACCACCTAGTATTCGATAGGGCATTCCGATCTTTAGAAATCTTTCCTCAAATTCTCTTGTTTGAAAAATTGCTCTCACTAAAATAGCAATATTATTAAGTGAGTATTTTTTTTTCAAATTTTCAACTTCGTCTGAAATACCTATAGCTTCATCTTTACCGTTTTTGAAACAATTTAATTTTATTAGATCGCCATCGTCCATTGTTGATTTTAAAGTTTTTCCAATTCTATTCTGGTTATTCGAAATTAATGATGACGCTACAGATAAAATATTTTTTGAAGATCTATAATTTTGCTCCAGTCTAATCACTTTTGTATTTTCATATATTTTATCAAATTCTAAAAAATTTTTTATTTCAGCACCTCTCCAACTATAAATTGATTGATCATCATCCCCAACACAACAAATATTTTTATTTTTTTCTGCTAATAGATTAAGCCATCGACTTTGAATGAAATTTGTATCCTGGTATTCATCTACAAGTATGTATTTAAAATTTTTGGTATAAATATTTCTTATATCGGGGTTTTTTTCTAAAATCTTAACCGTATGCAGAATCAAGTCTCCAAAATCACAAGCGTTTAACTCAACAAGTTTTTGTTGATAAATTTTGTAGACAGGCAAAATTGTTTTTTCATAAATATCCTTGGAATTAATTTTGACTCCATTTGGGTAAAAACCTTTATTTTTCCATCTATCGATAACTGCAATTATATATTTAGGAGAAATTTGTTTAACATCTATATTTTCTGCTTTGCAAATATTTTTAATTAGTCTGATTTGATCATCAGTGTCTACAATTGTGAAATTAGAATTTAAATTAACAGCTGAGGCATGTTTTCTTAGCAGTTTCGCACAGATAGAGTGGAATGTTCCAAGCCATGATAGACCAACTGCAGAGGATCCTAGAATTTTATTTACTCTATTCTGCATTTCTTTAGCTGCTTTATTTGTGAATGTGACTGCTAGTATCTGATTTGGAAAAGCTTTCTTATTTTTAATTATATGCGCGATCCTACTTGTTAAAACCTTTGTTTTTCCTGATCCAGCACCCGCAACTATTAATAATGGGCCATCTAGGCTTAATACAGCTTCTTTTTGAGCATCATTTAGATTTTTAAAATAATCAGAGTTTACCATTTAAATAATTTAATTATAAGTTGCAATAATTTATGTCTAATCAAAATATATTAAAAAAAAAATTAAAAAAATTATTATTAATTATATTTAGATTAATAGGAAGTTTTTTTGATAAATTCAAAAGCTCAAATAAGCACACTCCTATTAAAAAAAAATTTAATATTTTAGATAATAAAATTGAAAACTTTTTTGATAAGTTTCGAAGTTTAAAAAAATACAATCTCAGCAAGAATAAATTTTATTATCTCAATAACAAAATAGCATTATCGTTTGCTCTCTTATTTATATTATTTTTAAGTTATTTTCTAATACCAGTTTTTTACGACAAAAATGAAGTAAAGGTTTTACTAAAGAAACAAATTTATGAAAAATACAAAATAGATATCAATTTTAATGAGAAAATAAATTATGGTTTGTTTCCAAAACCTTTTTTTTACACAAAAAATTTAGATATAAATCATGAGAATAAAATTTTAGGTAATTCTGATTATGCGAAATTTTATATTTCATCTCAAAATTTTTTTACTAATAAAAAACTAAAAATAAAAGACACTATTTTTCAAAATACAGAATTTAATGTAAAGTCAAGTGATCTAACTTTTTTTTTAAAAACATTGAATAATTCAGAAACTAAAAATAAAGTTATATTTAAAAAAGTTAAAGTATTTTTTAAAGATAAAAATGATCAATTGTTATTTTTGTCAAAAGCTAAAAAATCAATTTTTTTTTACGATGAAAAAAATCAAATTCAGAAGTTAAGCTCTCAACTTGAAATTTTTAACGTACCATTTAACTTAATAGTAACCAAAAACAATTCTAATAAAAGAAAAGACATAAAATTAAATTCAAAAAGAATCCGACTTAATATTGAGACTTCGATAGAACACGATGATGATGGTATAATGGGAATATTTGATTTAAAATTTATAAATAAAGAAAATTTATTCAGTTATGTCGTTAAACAAAAAACACTTACTTTTAAGTCTGAGGATGGAAACTTCAGAGGTACTTTAAATTTTAAACCATTTTACTTATCTACAAATCTAAATTTTAATTATATAAGTCAAAAAAAGATATTTAATAGTGAATCTTTACTAATTGATTTACTTGACTCTGAATTATTGAATAATGCTAACCTTAATGCAGCTTTTAATATCAATATTGATAAAATAGATAAATTTGAATACTTAACAAATTTTATTCTTGGTATTCAATTAGATGATGGAAGA